>NZ_JACJEE010000032.1:0-51412 GCF_014163915.1 Pseudoalteromonas sp. SR41-8 | reverse complement strand
CGCAAACTCGCAAACTCGCAAACTCGCAAACTCGCAAACTCGCAAACTCGCTAAGGTACAAACTTGATCGGTACGCTGTCTTTATTGGCTTGATGTTCTGCGAGGCGTTGTTGGTAGGTTTGCCACAAATCGTCATGTTGGGCTTGTAGGTGGCTGAAATATGCCCAGCTAAATAAACCGCTGTTGTGGCCATCGTCAAAGTCTAAACGCAGTGCGTAGTGGCCGACTGGCTCGATGTTTTTGATGCTAACCTGCGATTTACCGAGTACCAATTTCATTGGTTCGTTACCATGGCCTTGTACTTCGGCAGACGGTGAATGAACACGTAAAAACTCACTACTAAAAGTACAGTGGGTGTCATCGTCAAAATAGACATCAAGGGTTTTGCTAACGGTATGATGATGTACCTTGATAACTTGTTTCATTGTTATGCCTGTGTATTGAGCCTAGAACTTAGAACTTAGAGCCTGGGCCCTAAGTTCTAGTTTTAAAATTAAAGAATAAAGCGACTTAGGTCTTCATCTTCAACCAGTGCACCTAAATGCTTCTCAACATAGGCAGCATCAATGACTAAACTGGTGCCAGCTTGCTCTGATGCATCATAGGAAATTTCTTCCATCAGTTTTTCCATTACCGTATGTAGGCGACGTGCACCAATGTTTTCGGTTTTTTCATTAACTTGCCATGCCGCTTTGGCAATGCGCTCGATGGCGTCATCGCTAAACTCTACACTTACTTGCTCTGTTTTAAGTAGTGCATGTTGTTGCTCGGTCAGTGAGGCATGTGGTTCGGTTAAAATACGTTTAAAGTCGTCAGCGGTTAATGCTTCAAGCTCTACACGAATAGGTAAGCGACCTTGTAGTTCTGGGATCATGTCAGATGGTTTTGCCATTTGGAATGCGCCAGAGGCAATAAACAACATATGGTCAGTTTTCACCATGCCATGCTTAGTGCTCACGGTTGAGCCCTCAATCAGTGGCAGTAAGTCACGCTGTACGCCTTCACGGCTTACATCTGGACCTGATGATTCACCGCGTTTACAGATTTTGTCTATCTCGTCGATAAACACAATACCGTTTTGTTCGGCTGCGAAGATTGCTTGCTCTTTTAGCTCTTCAGGGTTTACTAATTTAGAGGCTTCTTCTTCAACCAATAATTTAAACGCTTCTTTAATTTTAAGTTTGCGTTTAGTGCGCTTGTCACCCGCCATATTTTGGAACATGCCTTGCAGCTGGTTGGTCATTTCTTCCATACCAGGTGGTGCCATGATCTCAACATTTGGTTGTGCTTGAGCTAAATCAATATCAATTTCTTTATCGTCTAATTGACCTTCGCGTAATTTTTTACGGAAGATCTGACGCGTTGAAGATCCTTCATCGCGTTGGCTTTCACCAGACGAATCTTTAGCTGGAGTCAGTAGTGCATCTAAAATACGTTCTTCGGCAGCTTCTTCTGCGCGATGTTTGAATTTTTTAGTTTGTTGCTCACGGGTCATTTTGATTGATACATCAACCAAGTCGCGAATGATGGTTTCAACTTCTTTACCAACATAGCCCACTTCAGTGAACTTAGTCGCTTCGACTTTAATGAAAGGCGCGTTGGCAAGTTTTGCTAAACGACGGGCAATTTCAGTTTTACCAACACCGGTTGGACCGATCATCAGGATATTCTTCGGCGTTACTTCAGCGCGAAGATCTTCATCTAATTGCATGCGGCGCCAGCGATTACGAAGGGCAATAGCCACTGCTTTTTTTGCTTTTGCTTGACCAATTATATGCAGGTCAAGTTCATGAACGATTTCTCTGGGAGTCATATCAGACATAGCAGTTCCTATTACAATTCTTCGATGGTTTGAAAGTTATTTGTGAATACACAAATGTTGCCGGCAATTGTCAGGCTTTTTTCAACAATTTCGCGGGCGCTTAAATCGGTGTTTTCAAGTAGGGCAGTTGCAGCTGATTGGGCAAAGTTACCACCACTACCAATGGCAATTAAATCATTTTCAGGCTGCACAACATCACCGTTACCAGTAATTATCAGTGAGGCTGTGGAGTCGGCAACAGCAAGCAATGCTTCGAGTTTGCGCAAGGCGCGATCGCTACGCCAATCTTTAGCCATTTCAACAGCGGCTTTGGTTAGATTGCCTTGGTGCATTTCAAGCTTGCTTTCAAAACGTTCGAACAGGGTGAAGGCATCAGCAGTGCCGCCAGCAAAACCGGCGATCACTTTGCCATTATAAAGGCGTCGAACTTTGCGGGCGTTGCCCTTCATTACGGTGTTACCAAGTGAAACTTGGCCATCGCCACCAATGACGACTTTATCGCCGCGACGTACACTTACAATAGTGGTCATGTTATTCCTCATCATCGAGTCGCAGGGGCGACTCGTTAAAAGCGATTGATGATGAGTTAATATGGGTTAATGGGCTAAAATCAAGTCCAATTCCAAATTCCGCAACCAGTTATTTTGCTACGCTTTAGTTTGTTTTTATCACTTTCGGCTAAACGTTTGGTTTTATAAGGACCTAAACGCACTTTATACCAGACACCGTTAGTGCCGGTTGTTTCACGAATTTCGGCGATTAATCCGGCAAATGCAATTTTAGCTTTTAAGGTTTCTGCTTGGCCATGGGTTCTGAACGAGCCGCATTGCATTACATAAGGGCCTTTTTGTTCAAGCTCTCTTACTTCAACTTGAATTTCATGCTCTTTGATTTCTTTTATGAATTCAGGAGGGCGTGGTTTAGGCAACTCTTGTTGCACTTTTGCAGGTGTTGGGTTTGCTTGTTGTTCAACCAGCTTTGGATCTGCATTGGTTTTGACATACCATAAACCAAAACTAAAACCGCCAACAAGTAGCACGGTAACCAGTACTAATAATACGGGGAATGGTTTTTTCGGTGGCGCTGTTTTTTTGCTATTACGGTTGCCCGGTTTTTTATTAATAAAATCGTGTTGTGCCATGGTGGTATTGGGCTTCTAACCTTAAATCATATCTATTGGATCTACATCTAAGCTCCATCGCACCTTTTGCGCTAATTTACTGGTACTTAAGTAGTCTACCATTTGCGCGAGATATTGGTGTAATAGAGGGCGTTCGAGCGCTTGAATATGCAATTGAAAGCGATATTTCCCCGCAATTCGCTCGAGCGGTGCAGGGATCGGACCTAGCAATTGTATACCAGTTAGACCTTGGACTGGAACTAAATCTGTTAAAAAATCGACCACTTGCTTTATGTTGTGACCTTCGGCGCGGACAATCGCCATATTAGTTATTGGTGGTAGCTGTGCGTCATCGCGCTCTTGCAGTGCAAAACGGGCGAAATCTTGATAACCATTATTGACTAAATCTTGTAATAAAGGATGCTCGGGAAAGTGAGTTTGCAATAATACATGACCTGGTTCGCCACTGCGCCCAGCACGGCCAGCCACCTGAGTAACCAATTGTGCTAAATGCTCTGTGGCGCGAAAGTCGCACGAGTACAAGCCGCCGTCGACATCAAGGATCAATACTAAGCTCACATCAGCAAAGTGATGACCTTTGGCAAGCATTTGGGTGCCAACTAAAATCCGTGCACCGCCTTGGTTTATATCGTCTAGGGCTTTTTCTAAACTGCCTTTACGACGCGTTGAGTCGCGGTCAATCCGGCTAATTGGGGTATCAGGAAACTCGGTTGTTAAAAACTCTTCTATTTGTTCGGTGCCTTTGCCGTTAGGAAATATTTGTGTACTACCACAATCTGGACATTGGTGCGGCACGCGTTCTTGCTCACCGCAGTGATGGCAAATCATCTGGCCGATGGCCTTGTGAAAAGTCGCACTGGTGCTGCAACGTGTGCACTCACTTAACCAACCACATTCATGGCAAATCAGGGTAGGCGAAAAACCGCGACGGTTTAGAAATACCATCACTTGTTTGCCTCGTTTTAAATGCTGACGCATAGTGGCAAGACTGGCATGGGCTATACCAGCTTGATCCGGCTGGCCTTTCATATCAATCAGCTGAAATTTATTGTCGGTACTGGTTTGCGCACGTTGCGTTAGGCTCAGCAGTTGGTATTTATTATGAATTGCCTTATGCAAGGTTTCGAGCGCCGGGGTTGCTGAGCCTAAAATCAGCGGTATTTTATGTTGAAAAGCGCGGTATGCGGCTAAATCACGGGCATGGTAACGTAAGGTATCTTGTTGTTTAAATGAACCGTCATGTTCTTCATCAACAATGATCATACCAAGCTTTAAAAATGGTAAAAAGATACTCGAACGTGTACCAATCACAATTGCGCAACTGGCTTTTTCACAAAAGCGCCAAGTTTGTAAGCGTTCGTTATCGGTCAGTGCTGAATGCCACAGCATAATCGGCGTATCAGGAAAGCGACGACGAAATCGATTAACCGTTTGTGGCGTAAGGCCAATTTCAGGCACTAGTACGAGTGCTTGTTCACCGCGTTTTAAAACCTCTTCAAGGCATTGTAAGTAAACCTCGGTTTTACCACTGCCAGTGACACCTTCTAGTAAAAAGCTATTGAAACCGACCGCTTGATTAATGGTGGTACAGGCTACTGCTTGCTCTTTATTTAGAGTCGGCTTAGTGCCTACGGTGGGAAGTTGTTGTTGCCATTGGTTGTCGTGTTCAATCGTTTGGCTGATCAGCTCTTTGTTAAGTAAGCTGTCGATAGTTTTTTTACTAAACCCCAGCGCTTTTAATTCTGTAAGTGATGATTTACCCGAATCTGCCAGTTGTTTGAGTAAGCTTAGTTGGCTCTTTGCTTTTAAAGACGGTAATTTAGCGCCTTTTTCAGTTAGTGCCACCATACTAATACTGCTTTTATCTGGGCACAGTCCTTGACGCAGCGCGCCAGGCAGGGCGATATGAATTGTTTCACCTAGTGGGTAGCAATAATAGCGCGCAGTAAAACGCAATAATTCGATATGTCGCTCTGATAAAACGGCTTCATCATCAATCACTTCAAGCACTGCTTTAAGTTTATTAACCGGCACATCGGTGTTGGTTTTTAGCGCCAGTACTACCGCAACTTTGCGCTGATTACCAAATGGCACCCATACCCGCGCACCGACTTTAGGCATCACCGATAAACCATCGAGTTGCTCTGGAATGCGATAATCAAAGGTGCGATGCAACGGTACTTTTATAGCAACTTCAACAAAACTCATAACAACCCAAACAAGAACGAATAAGGGAGTTAATGTACTAAAATTATGGCTGAAAACCTACCTGCAAATATCTTCTTTAAAACTTTTGTTCATTTTATTAGCAAAAACGACATTTAAAGCTTGTAGCAAGTGGGGTTGTTGCTTAGAATACGCGTCCTAAATAATTTGTTTTAACGACGTATGGTGCCAGACTCCGGGTTTGGAGAGCGATGCGGCCTTAACTAGAGGTTTCTATGAAAGAAGGTATTCACCCTAAGTACGAAGTAATTTCAGCATCATGTTCATGTGGAAATAAATTCGAAACTCGTTCTACTCTGTGTAAAGACATTCACTTAGACGTATGTTCTGCGTGTCACCCGTTTTACACTGGTAAGCAAAAAGTTTTAGACACAGGTGGCCGTGTTGATCGCTTTAACAAGCGTTTCGGTTCACTTAGCAGCAAGTAATTCTTGTTGTTTTGTCGGAAAAAGCACCTTAGGGTGCTTTTTTTTATGCCTGCTATTTATTAAAAACACCGCCTTTTAGTCTTTATTTCTTGCTCTAGTGCTCCAGCTTTACGCATTCATTATGTTGTGACTATTTCCCACTTTTATATCCAGTATAGCGAGTAAATAACAGACAAATAGTGATTTGTTGACTATATTGTCATTCTCGTTAAAGCGATAAATTAAACGTTTTTGTCGGTAAAGTTAGGTCTTTTGCGGTTAAATGTTGTTAACGTCTTACTTTGATGGTTTTTAGTCATAGGTCATTATTTTTGCTTTAAAGCGTTGCATAATGAGCATTTTAAGATGGGTTTTTTGATGCTTTGTGGCGTTTTTATAGCCGAAAATTGAAGCTTTTTTGCAAAAAATGCTGACAAAACGCATAAAATTAACGGATATAGCATATAACAGGATAGACCTGATATTGCTTGAATTTAATTATAATATAGGTATCGTTCCCTATAAGATATAAGAACTGCTTACTCTCACTTTCAACTTAACTTACTTGCAGGATAAAATCGCGTTATGTCAGACTTTCGTGAACAAGCTTTACATTACCATTCGCACCCCGTTCCAGGAAAAATTAGCGTTGAGCTTACAAAGCCAGCTGAAACCGTACAGGATCTTGCACTCGCATACAGCCCCGGTGTTGCAGAACCGGTACGTGAAATAGCTGCTGATCCCGCTAATGCCTACAAATACACCGGTAAAGGCAATATGGTTGCGGTTATTACTAACGGCACCGCTATTTTAGGTTTAGGTAACTTAGGTCCATTGGCTTCAAAACCGGTTATGGAAGGTAAAGCGTTATTATTTAAACGCTTTGCGGGTCTAGATTCGATAGATATTGAGGTGAAACACAATACCACCGAAGATTTCATCAATACAGTTGCTAACATCGCTGATACGTTTGGCGGTATTAACTTAGAAGACATTAAAGCGCCAGAGTGTTTTGAAATAGAAAAAGCATTGATCGAGCGTTGTAGCATTCCAGTGTTCCACGACGATCAACACGGTACCGCGATTGTAACGGCTGCTGGTATGATCAACGCACTTGAAGTACAAGGCAAAGAAATCGAAAATGCGATTATCGTTTGTTTAGGAGCCGGTGCCGCAGCGGTTGCGTGTATGGAGCTACTGATCAAGTGTGGCGCATTGCGTGAACATATTTACATGTTAGATCGTAAAGGCGTTATTCATACTCGTCGTGATGATTTAAACGAGTACAAACAGTTATTCGCTAACAATACAGATAAGCGCACACTGCAAGATGTTATTGCTGATGCCGATGTATTTGTTGGTGTATCTGGCCCGAATTTACTTTCTCCTGACGATCTTAAGCTAATGGCTGATCGACCTGTAGTGTTTGCCTGTTCAAACCCAGATCCAGAAATCTCACCAGTGCTTGCTCATGGTGCTCGCGATGATTTAATCATGGCAACGGGTCGTTCAGATTATCCAAACCAAGTTAACAACGTGCTGTGTTTCCCATTTATTTTCCGTGGTGCGCTAGATGTGCGTGCAAGCAAAATTAATGATGAAATGAAAATTGCTGCGGTTGACGCTATTCGTAGCATTGCTAAAGAACCAGTACCAGCGGAAGTATTAAAAGCGGCGGGTGTTGAGACACTTGAATTTGGTGCGCAGTATATTATTCCAAAACCGATGGATCCGCGTTTATTACCGCGCATTGCCAAAGCAGTAGCGCAAGCGGCAATTGATTCTGGTGTTGCACAAATTGATATGCCGGAAAACTACATGGAGTAGCTGCTTAGCTGCAATTGGTAATGGCACAATAATAAAAACCTCAGTAACTTACGTTACTGAGGTTTTTTTGTAGCCAATTCCTGAAGCAGGAATATATACAAATGATAACTTAATCTTCGTTGAGTACAGGTACTTCGAGACCCATTTCAAGCATGATTTTTTTCACTTCTTCAGGCACTTTCTCTGGATTATCTTTACGTAAATCTTCATCGTTTGGCAGTGGTTGGCCAGTAAATGCGTGTAAAAATGCTTCACAAAGTAATTCGCTATTTGTTGCATGGCGAAGATTATTAATTTGACGACGAGTGCGCTCATCAGTCAAAACTTTTAATACATTTAGCGGGATCGAAACGGTGATCTTTTTAACTTGTTCTGATTTTTTCCCGTGTTCTGCGTATGGGTGAATATATTCACCATTCCATTTAGCCATAGGATGTATCGTTGCCTCAGGTTGTTAATTGTTTGCGCGACCTTTTGCAGCGCAAAGATGGCGAAATTCTATCGTGTTAAAAAAGATAGTCAAACACTTGTTTTTTAGCCATCTAGCGGCTTAAATGTTTTTACTTCTAATCTTGCGGCTAAAACCGCATAAATGCTTTGACTTATTAAATTTGATCCTCTAACCTTTTAGACGTCTAAACATCCATTTAATTGTAGGTGACGGTATGAGTCAAAAGAATAAAGCAACCATTGCAGTACGCAATGGTATTGATGCAGATAAACATCACGGCGCGGTTGTGCCTCCCATTCATTTATCGACCACCTACTCATTTGCTGATTTTGATAAAAAGCGCCAATATGATTATGGCCGTAGCGGCAACCCAAACCGTGATTTACTCGCTGAAACGCTCGCTAAGCTTGAAGGTGGCGCTAAGGGGATTATCACTGCAACGGGCATGGCTGCGGTGCATTTAGCTACTCAGCTGCTAAACAGTGACGATACTTTAGTGATCCCACATGATTGCTATGGCGGTAGTTACCGCTTATTCACCTCACTTGAAAAGCGTGGCTTATTAAAGTTAGTGGTTTTAGATTTAACTAAATCTGAAAATCATCAAAAAATTCTTGAGATAAAACCAAAGCTAATTTGGATTGAAACACCGAGTAATCCTATCTTACGGTTAACCGATATTAAAGCGATCACCACGATTGCTAAGCAGTGCGGTGCGTTGGTTGGTGCCGATAACACATTTTTATCACCTGCTTTGCAAAACCCAATTGAGTTTGGTGTTGATATTGTGGTGCATTCGACCACTAAATATATTAACGGTCACTCAGATGTTGTTGGTGGTGCGGTGATCGCCGCTACCCAAGAGTTGGGTGATGAGCTTGCTTGGTGGGCTAATAACATTGGCATTACCGGTGCTCCGTTTGATAGCTACTTAACGTTACGTGGTTTACGTACTTTGAATGTTCGTTTACGTCAGCATCAAGAAAATGCCTTTATTATTGCCCAATATCTAGAAAACTCCCCTTATGTAAGCCAAGTATATTACCCTGGATTAGTATCTCATCCACAGCATGAACTCGCTAAACAGCAGCAACGTGGTTTTGGTGGCATGGTAAGCTTTGATATCAAAGGTGATATTAATGATGCTGCAGAATTTTTGACCAGCTTAGAAGAATTTAGCTTAGCTGAGTCATTAGGTGGGGTTGAGAGTTTGATTTGTCACCCTGCAACAATGACCCACGCAGGTATGGAGGCAACTGCTCGTCTTGCTGCGGGAGTAGGTGATACCCTGATCCGTATTTCGGTGGGCATTGAAGATGTAAAAGATTTAATCGCTGACTTAGATCGTGTATTCAATAAAGTGAAACCAGGTCAAGCTCAGCACGGCGCAAAAGTAATCGCTTCCTCTGTTCAACAACAAGATGATGAGCAATCAAGCTCATTTAAACTGACTCCTGCACATACGGCTTTGTGGTAATAAAAAATGGTAAATATAGTTCATAAATTTGGTGGTTCTAGCCTTAGTTCTGCAGAGCGTTATCAGGCCGTAGCAAATATTATTCTAGCCCATACGGAAGCCGGTGATTGTGTGGTGGTATCCGCAGCCGGTAAAACTACTAATACGTTAGTTACGCTATGGCAGAGTTACCAGCAAGGTGATCAACAGGCAGTGAGTGATATTTTATTGCAGCTTGATAATCATCAACGTACTTTGATCGAGCAGTTATTGAGTCCAGCAGCGCGACATACGGCATTAAACGTATTAGAACAAGAGCTAGCCTTAATTGCACAGCAAACTCAACAGCAAAGCTTACAGGAAGCCGCATTGCTTGCTCACGGTGAAGTTTGGTCGGCACGATTATTGGCTAGCTATTTAAAACAGTTAAATGTTGCAGCTCAAGATGTTGATGCTCGTCAATTGTTTACCCTTAATGATGGGCAATTATTACATCAAAAAAATCAACAAGCCTGTGCCGAGTTAATTTCAGCCAATTGCATTAATATTGTTACTGGTTTTATAGCCGCTGATTGCCAAGCAAATACAGTTACTTTGGGGCGCAATGGCAGTGATTACAGCGCGACTTTGTTAAGCAGTTATTGTCATGCTAGTCAGGTATCAATTTGGACTGATACCCAAGGGGTGTTTAGTACCGACCCTCGTAAAGTAAAAAAAGCGATTAAGTATTCTAAAGTATGTCGTGGCCAAGCAAACTTACTGGCGCGTTTGGGCAACCCAGTGTTACATGCTAAAACTCTCTCGCCATTAAAAAATACTGATATCAAATTAGTCGTTCGCAGTAGTTACGACAGCGAAGCTAGCGCGACAGAAATTGTCAAAGAAGGTTACAGCAAAGCTAAGCGTTTTATCACTACCTTAGAAAATATTGATTTACTGCGTATTGATCAGCTGCGTGGCGGTGAAATTGGCGAATTAAGTCAGCTTATTCAACACAGCTTGCATCATTTTATTAAAAACGGCGATACCTACTTACTAGTGCCGGCAGCAGCGACTCATCAGGTGGTGAGTCATTTGCAAGGGCGCGCTAATATTATTGAGTCGAACTTACATGGTTGCGCTGTTGTGGCGCCACGAAATGATGTAGCGCAATTATTTGAACAAGCAACGCAAGTGCTTAGTGAGCAAAGTTTAGTGCCGCGCTTTAGCCATCAAGACGCAGACTACATATTACTACTAACGGATCAATCTATTGATAGTGATGTATTGACCTTATTGCATGATAAGTTGATTAACAAAGGCCAAGAGCTTGCCATTATTGTTGCTGGCCTTGGTAATGTTGGTGAAGTATTTATTGAGCAACTAAGTCAGCAGCTTAATCGTTTGCAGCAACACTTCAGCGTTAAGCTGGTTGGTTTATTACGCTCGCGCTCTATGTTGTTCAGCCCAAGTGGTATCGTGCTTGAGCAATGGCAGTCGCAGTGGCAAAACGAAGCAATAGATTACCAAGAAGCTGATTTACTGACACGTATCAGCGAACTCGATTACGAACATAAAGTGCTGATTGATATTACTGCTAGTGAAGCGTTTAGTAAGCTTTACCCGGCGTTTGTAAATTTAGATTGTCACCTGATCAGTGCTAATAAATATGCGGGCACTGCAAATAATGACTGGTATCAAAATTTACGCCGTAATTTAGCTGAACGTAACTTATTATGGCGTTATAACACCAGTGTTGGTGCGGGTTTACCAATTAATTTTGCGTTAGCTGATTTACAAAACAGTGGCGACAGTATTACCCATATTGAAGGCGTGTTCTCAGGCACTTTATCGTGGTTGTGTAGCAGTTATGATGGCAGTGTAGCGTTTTCCGATTTAGTGTTGCAAGCGCAGCAAATGGGTTACACCGAGCCTGATCCACGGGAAGATTTATCAGGGCGTGATATGCAGCGTAAGCTATTAATTTTAGCTCGTGAATTAGGGCTCACCTTAGAGCTTGATGAGATTGGCTTAACACCGTTGATGCCAGAGCAACTAGCGCAAGGTGATTGGCAGTCTTTTTTAGCTAATAAGCAGTTGCTTGATGACTTTATTGCTGAAAAAGCGCAGTTAGCCGCCAAAGAAAACAAAGTACTGCGTTATACCGGTGCGTTAACAATTGCTGATGGCAAAGTAACCGCTAAAGTCGGTTTAGCTTATGCAACACAGGGTGATGCCTTAGCTAACTTAACTCCAGGTGATAATATTTTTGTTATCAACAGTCAGTGGTATAACGATAATGCGTTGGTGATCCAAGGTCCTGGTGCAGGCAAAGAAGTTACCGCAGCAGGCGTGCATTCTGATTTATATTGGTTAATACAAAACTTAAAATGAGCTCTGAGTTTGTAAAATAAAAAAAGCGCCGATTGGCGCTTTTTTTATGTAGCAGCGATTTTATATCGCGACATATTAATATTAAAACAGCTCATCTTCTGTTTTAGTTTCTTCTTCAAAAACGTTTTCTACATGCTGCATCACATACTTAGTGGGCGAGGTGCCTTTTTCAAAGTATTCAAAGCGACTAGTGTAATCGTTCTTTTGACTCAAGAGTCCCGTTGCTAAATCGATTCGTACCGACACTAATCCTTCAGGTGGCTCGATTGGTGCTTCTGGCTTATCTTTGAGTGCTACTCGCATAAAGTCAATCCATGCCGGTTGAGCTGTTTTAGCACCAGATTCTGCACCAGAGATCTGGGTATTATCCATGTTGTTGTTATACGTCGAGCGACCAAGCGGGTTACCTGGATTATCAAATCCAACCCAGACCGAGGTCATAACATTACGGTTAAAGCCGCTAAACCAAGTATCGACAGAGTCATTAGTAGTACCCGTTTTACCGGAAAGATCGCGACGATCTAATACCTGAGCACGCCAACCGGTTCCACTCCAACCCGTTTTATGGGCCCAACTACCGCCTCCCCAAATTGCGCTATTCATCGCATCAGCTATCAAAAACGCGTTTTGTTTAGATATGATGCGCGGCGCACAATGATTTGCTGTTTGGCTGGTATTTAACCCTGTAGTGGACTCAAATTGAGTCATTGTTAGCTGAGGCGTAACAGGATCACACGCTAATAATGGTTTTGTTTTAAATAACACATTACCTGCTGAGTCTTGAATCTCATTAATGAAATAAGGGGTGATCAAATGACCGCCATTGGCAAATGTGCTCATGCCACGGGCAAGCTCTAAAGGAGTGATTGACGCACTACCTAAAGCTAGCGATTCACTGCGATTGATATCATTATTTTGAAAGCCAAATTTTAATAGGTGATCAGCTGTGCGCTGCAAGCCTACACCGCGCAGTAAGCGCACCGAAATAACGTTTTTCGATTGTGCTAAAGCACGACGAATACGGATTGGGCCGTTATATACCGCAGGGCTGTTTTTTGGTCGCCATGCAACCCCTAGGCTCTTGTCCCATTGATTGATTGGCGCATCATTTAAAATAGACGCTAAGGTATAACCATTATTCAGCGCCGCAGAATAAATAAACGGCTTAATGTTAGAGCCGACCTGACGTTTTGCTTGCACGGCTCGGTTATATTGGCTTTGTTCAAAGCTATAACCGCCAACAATTGCTTTAATGCGACCATCATTCGGATCCAGCGATACTAATGCACTTGAGGCTTCAGGTAATTGGCTGAGTAGATAACTGCCATCGTCATTTTTACGTAGCCAAATTTGCTCACCTGGATTGAGTATGTCAGCAGCTGTTTTTGGTGGAAAACCTTGACGGTAACGCGTAATGTATTTGCGCGCCCATTTGAGATTATCCCAGTCTAGAGTGACTTGCTCACCACTTTTTAATAACACTGTTGCCGTTTGCTCTCCTACAGACAAAACTGCTGCCGTTAATAGCGGGGCAATTTCTTTTACCGGCTCAAGCTTTGCTAAAATTTCACTAGAGCTTAGGGCAGGTTGCGTTTCAAAATCCCACAGTTGCTGCTCTGGGCCACGATAGCCATGGCGCATATCGTATGCATGGAGATTATCAACGAGTGCTTTTTGCGCTGCGGCTTGTACGTCAGATTCAACACTGGTGTAAACTTTAAAGCCGGTATTATATGCTTTTTCGTAGCCATAACGAGCGACCATTTCTGCACGCACCATTTCAGATATATAAGGCGCATATAAGTCTATTTCGGCACCATGAAATTTTGCCGTGATTGGTTCTTGAGAGCTCTGGTTGTAGTCTGCTTGAGAGATATAACCTTCATCAAGCATACGTCTGAGTACCACATTACGGCGTGCCTTGGCGCGAACTGGGTTTCTGATCGGATTTAAAGCTGAAGGCGCTTTTGGTAAGCCTGCAATCATTGCCATTTGCGCTAAAGTTAACTCGTTTAGTTGCTTACCATAATAGACTTGTGCAGCGGCTCCGATACCAAAAGCACGATTACCTAACTCTATTTTATTTAGGTATAAAGCGAGTATTTCATCCTTGGTAAGTAAGTTCTCAATGTGTAACGCAATGAAGATCTCTTTTACTTTACGAATATAGGCCTTTTCACGTGTTAAGAAGAAGTTACGAGCTAACTGCATTGTTATAGTACTTGCGCCTTGTTTTTTCTCACCAGTTGAAATTAATACGAGCGCTGAACGTAAAATACCTATAGGATCTATACCTATATGGTCATAAAAACGGTTATCTTCAGTGGCTAAAATAGCATTTATGAGTGGTTGTGGGATCTCTTCTATAGTCACTGGAATGCGGCGTTTTTCACCGAACTGGTTGATTAACAAACCATCTTTCGAAAAGACTTGCATAGGAGTTTGTAATTGCACGTCTTTTAAAACTTGCACACTGGGGATATCAGATTTAACGTAATAATAAAGGCTTACTAAGGTAATGAGCCCTAAAAACGCGCAGATGATAAAAAATTGTAAAGTTCGTTTTAATAAAATCACTTATATTTTCCCTAAATGGACTCCCAATTAGAATCGGAGACTGCTAGTATATATTGATTAAAAAATGAATAGTATTTTTTCATATAAAAATTATAACTTGTTTATTCTTAAAACAAAGGCCAAGTTGCGAACATGCTAAGTCAACTATTGAATAAGTCTTCATCGATGATGGTAGGGATAGATATCGGTTCACATGCTATAAAAGCAGTGTTACTGAATGAAACGGACAGTGGCTATAGGCTCGAAGCGTTAGCAATTGAGCCAATGCCAAAAGGTACAATGGCTGAGCGCAATATTCAAGATATTGAGGCGATTGGTAATATCATTACTAAATTAAAGCGTAAGTTACCAAAGTCAATTCGTTCGGCAGCAGTAGCAGTATCGGGACAAACCGTCATTACGAAAGTAATTTTTATGGATGTTACGCTTTCAGATGCAGAGCTTGAGTCGCAAATAGAAATCGAAGCTGACAGCCTTATTCCCTATCCTTTAGATGAAGTTAGCCTAGACTTTGAAAAGCTCAGTACCAACGAAGCCGATCCTTCCAAAATGAATGTGTTGCTTTCAGCTGCGCGTACCGAAAGTGTTGAAGCTCGTGTTGGTGCATTAGAATCAGCTGGCTTAATAGCAAAAGTAGTTGATGTAGAAAGCTATGCCCTGAGTCGCGCAATGGATGTGTATTATCAGCAATTACCAAGCGATGCATTTAATAAGTGTGTAGCAGTGGTCGATATTGGCGCGGTACTTATGTTGGTAAGTGTGGTACTTGGCGGTGAAACGATTTACACCCGAGACCAAGTATTTGGTGGCGATCAATACACTAACAGCATAGTAGCTTATTATAATAAAAGTTTTGATGAAGCTGAAATAGGTAAAACTACAGGCGATCTTCCGCCTAACTACACGTTTGAAGTATTGGCACCATTTCAAACCTCATTATTACAGCAAGTACGCCGCGCAGTGCAGATGTTTTTAACTACCAGTGGCAAAGATCAAATCGATTACATTGTGCTCACTGGTGGCACAGCGATGATTGATGGCCTCGATCGACTGCTAATCGAAGAACTAGGCATCCATACCATAGTGGCAGAGCCTTTTGAAAATATGGATATTTCCCATCATGTCGATCGCAATGTGTTACAGCGTCATCGTACTCAATTTGCAATAGCGACTGGTTTGGCATTAAGGAGTTTTTCATCATGCCACATATAAATCTACTGCCTTGGCGCGAACAGCAGCGCAAACAATCACAGAATAAATTTGCCACTGTTTTGTTTTTTGTGGTGCTTGGCAGTTTTATCAGTATGTATTTACTCAGTAGTTATTACGGTAGTTTACGAGATGGTCAAAATATTAAAAATAATTACCTTTCAGCTGAAATTGGCCAATTAGATAAACGTATTAGTGAAATACGTGAATTAGACAAAAAGAAAGAAAACTTGCAGCAACGTATGCGCTTAATCGAAGAACTGCAAAGTAGTCGAAACTTGGGTACGCAAATTATGGATGAAGTTGCCAAAATTGTACCAACGGGGGTGTATCTAACTAAGTTAGAGCGCCGTGGTAGTGCAATTCATGTGGTTGGTCGTAGCGAATCAAATAATTACTTGTCAAATATGTTACGCCAAGTACAAAATTCCTATCTGCTCGAAAAGCCGATAATGCAAGGTATTATTGCTGGTGAAAAATCGTCTCGTTTATTGAGTGATTTTAATATGGAATTTTATGTAAAACCCTTTGATAAGATTGGAGAGGTTAAATAATGAACCTTGATATCAAAGCGTTAACAGAGATTGAATGGAACGAAATTGAGCTTGAAAACATTGGCGACTGGCCAATAGTTGTCAAGATTATTTGCTGCACTTTTGTAGCTGCCCTCGTATTGTTTTTCAGTTACAGCTTATTGGTTTCAGATGAAATAGACAGCTACCATAATGCGGTTAGTAAAGAAGTTGAGTTACGCAGTAACTACCGAGTGAAATACTCACTAGCGAGTAATCTAGAAATTTACCGTCAACAAATGGTTGAAATGGAAGAAAAGTTTTCTTTACTGCTAAAGCGCTTACCGACTTCAAACGAAACGCCAGGCTTACTTGATGATTTATCTTATGTGGGCACGACCAGTGGCTTAACCTTTCTTAAAATTGGCTGGTTACCAGAAGTGGAAAAAGAGTTTTATACTGAGTTGCCGATTAAAATTGAAGTAATAGGTAGCTACCATGAGTTTGGTGATTTTGTTGGCAAAGTAGCGCAACTTCCTCGTATCGTAAGTTTGCATGACTTTTCAATTACTAGTTCAGATTCAGGCAAGCTGACATTTAGCGTGGTCGCCAAAACTTACCGCTACGAAGGCGGCGTGAAAAAAGTAGGGGCTAAAAAATGAAAAAATTAGCCTTGGTTTTACTCGGCGGTATTTTGGTGAGCGCATGTAACGATGATACCTCTGAGCAAAAAGAGTTTATTGATCAGGTAAAAGCCAGCACTACACCTAAAGTTGAGGCCATTCCAAAACTGATCCAATTTGAGCACTTTGAATACAATGCACAGCAACTACGTAGTCCTTTTGTTGCGCCGCAGCCAGAAATTATTCAAAATAACATGATCCAAGTTAAAAACTGTTTACATCCTGATCCTGATCGTACGCGTGAAGTTTTAGAGAAATATCCGTTGGATAATCTGGCAATGAAAGGCACACTGGGTTCTGGTGGCCAAACATGGGCATTAATTAAAGCTGCAGATGATACTTTGCACCGAGTGACTGTGGGTAATCATATTGGTTTATATCATGGTGTTGTACAAGATGTTAAAAGTGATTATATAGAATTGTTAGAATTAATACCCGACGGGTCTGGTTGTTGGAAAGAACGTCTTACGAAGCTTGAAATGTTAGAGGCGGGCTCCAATGGCACTAGTTAAAAATAAAAAAGGTAAAATTAAAATGCATAAGGGAGTATCTTGGAGTAATCGCATTCATCAGGCTTTGTTTGTTGTTATTGCCCTTTTTATCACGCAATCAGCAATGGCAACTCCGTTATTGTATGACATTCGTTATAGCCCATTAATAGCTGGAGAAACACAGTTACAGCTGGTATTTGATGAGGAGCTGAGTGAAGAACCAAAAGTTCAGGTATTTAATAACCCAGCCCGTATTGAAATGCGCTTTAATGCCACTGATGTTGAACAAGGTATAAGTGAAGTACAAATCAACCAAGGCGGTATTGAAAAAGTTAATAGTGTAGCTGCTGATGGTAACTTGATTGTCACTGTTCATTTAGAGCGTTTAAAAATTTACCAAACAACGGTTAATAATAATCTTGTTTCATTACACGTTTCCGATAATCCTATCACGTCACAAGAAGATGCTAATACCGCCAAAGAAGTGACTGGCAATTACATTAACTCAATCCAGTCTATTGATTTTCGTCGTGGTGAAAAAGGTGAAGCACGAGTATTAGTATTCTTGCAAGACACTCAAGCTGCGATTGATGTGCATGAAAGTGGCGGTAAAATTATTGCTGAATTTCATCATACTGATATTTTAGATGACTTATTATATGAGCTAGATGTGCTAGATTTTGGCACTGTGGTCAGCTCAATTGAGACATTTAAAGAAAATAATATGAGCAGGGTGGTAATAACTCCTAATGCAGCGTTTAAATTTACTTATCAGCAAATTGAAAATATCCTTACTCTTACAGTTGAAAAAGATGACTCGCAACGTTCATATTTAGAAGGTGGTAAAGAGTATCAAGGTCGGCCAATGACGCTAAACTTTCAAGACATCTCAGTGCGTGCCGTATTACAAATTATTGCCGGCTATAATGATTTCAACCTAGTAACCAGTGACTCAGTCAGTGGCAACATAACTCTGCGTTTAGATGGTGTGCCTTGGGATCAAGCTCTTGACGTGGTATTACGCGTTAAAGGTTTAGATAAGCGTATGGATGGCTCTATATTAATGGTTGCACCATCTGAAGAGCTTGCCGCCCGCGAAGCGAAAGATCTAAAAGCCAAACAACAAGTTGAAGATTTAGAGCCGCTTTATAGTGAATATATTCGTTTGAATTATGCTAAAGCGGAAGAGTTTGCTGATTTACTGAAAACCGACACTAACAGCATTATTAGTGCTCGCGGCAGTGTATCCGTTGATAAACGTACCAATACCTTGTTAATTAAAGACACCGTTAAAAGCATTGCAAGTGTTCGCCGTATGGTCGAAACTTTGGATATAGCGGTTAGACAAGTTATTATTGAGGCACGTATGGTTACTGTACGTGATAACGTAAAAGAAGACTTAGGAGTACGTTGGGGGTTTAGTGATCAACAAGGCACTGATGGTATTTCAGGTACCTTAGAAGGTGCTAATACGATTTCTAACGGCACCATTCCAAGTATTTCTGATCGCCTTAATGTAAACTTGCCTATCACAGGTGCCGCTGGCAGTATTGGTATGCACGTTGCTAAATTAGCAAATGGCACGTTACTTGATTTAGAGCTAACCGCGCTTGAAGAAGAAAACCGTGGTGAAATTATCGCAAGTCCGCGCATTACGACTGCCAACCAGAAAAAAGCACGTATTGAACAAGGTACCGAAATACCGTATGTTGAATCTGCTTCAAGTGGTGCTACAACTGTTAGCTTTAAAAAGGCAGTATTGAGTCTTGAGGTAACACCACACATCACCCCAGATAATAAAGTTATCTTGGATTTAATCATTACCCAAGATACCCGAGGTGATACGGTACAAACTGGAACTGGTCCTGCAGTTGCAATTGATACCCAAGAAATTCAAACCCAAGTACTGGTTGAGAATGGTCAAACCGTGGTACTTGGTGGTATATTCCAGCAGCAAATCATTAACTCAGTTAAAAAAGTACCATTATTAGGTGATATTCCTTACCTAGGAGTGCTGTTTAGAAGCACTAGTGAGTTCAATGAAAAGAAAGAATTGCTGATTTTCGTTACTCCGAAAATCCAAATAGAGTAATTTACACTGATTTATTCTTACACAATGGGCAATTATTGACTTTAATTGCTCGTTAATTGGCTTTTTGTTCTAATTGACTTGAAATACCCAATCAATTACTGAGATAATCCCCTCCTTAATTTTGGGGCCAGGTCGTTAGGCGGGGTTTTATTTCAAATTTTAGAGTTCGTTTGTACTAAAAGATATGGCTGAAAAACGTAATATATTTCTAGTTGGCCCTATGGGGGCTGGCAAAAGCACAATTGGTCGTCACATTGCAGATCAATTGCACCTTGAATTTGTCGATTCTGATCAAGAAATCGAACGCCGTACCGGTGCAGATATTGCCTGGGTGTTCGATCTTGAAGGTGAAGAAGGCTTTCGACTTCGTGAAGAATCTGTCATTGGCGATCTAACAGAAATGCAAGGTATTGTACTTGCAACTGGTGGTGGTTCTGTGATGAGTAAAGAAGTACGAAACAAGCTTTCGGCTCGTGGTATTGTTGTATACCTAGAGACACCTATCGAAAAGCAAGTTGCACGCACGCAGCGCGACAAGCGTCGCCCATTACTGCAAACAGAAGAAGCACCTCGTGATGTATTAGAGCGCTTAGCTGAAGAACGCGAACCGTTGTATAAAGAAGTAGCTGATTTTGTTGTACGCACTGATGAGCAAAGCGCTAAAGTTGTCGCTAATCAAATCATCGAGAAATTAGATTTTTAAATACCAATAAGAAAGGATACTAGCGATGCTTGAATTAACAGTTAATTTAGACGAGCGAAGTTATCCTATTTATATTGGTCAATCTGCTCTTCAACAGACTGACAGGCTGCATCATCATATTGGTGATTGTCGACCTATCATTATCACTAATGACACCATTGCACCTTTGTACTTAAGCGATGCAATGGCGTTATTAGCTGATTTAAATCCGCTAAGTTTTATTATTCCTGATGGTGAGCAATATAAATCACTGGAATGGTTTGAGAAAATTTCGGCTTTTTTGCTTGAAAATAATTGCGGCAGAGATACTTGCTTAATCGCCCTTGGTGGTGGTGTGGTCGGTGATCTGACTGGTTTTGTTGCGGCCTGCTATCAACGCGGAGTACCGTTTATTCAAGTACCCACTACCTTATTATCGCAAGTTGATTCATCAGTTGGCGGTAAAACGGCGGTTAACCATCCTTTGGGTAAAAACATGATTGGGGCTTTTTATCAGCCGCAAGCCGTGTTTATTGATACTCAATCATTGCATACACTTCCTGCTCGTGAATTTGCAGCCGGTATGGCTGAAGTTATTAAATATGGCTTAATTTACGATACAGAATTATTTACTTTTCTAGAAAACAACACCGCGCAATTACAGGCTTTGGATGAAGAAACCATTCAGCATGTGATTTTTCGTTGTTGTGAAATTAAAGCACTGATTGTCGCTCAGGATGAAAAAGAAGCAGGACTACGAGCGTTACTTAATTTAGGCCATACCTTTGCACATGCTATCGAAGCGCAAATGGGATACGGCCAATGGCTACATGGTGAAGCTGTTGCTACTGGCATGGTATTAGCAGCACAGCTAGCTCATACTCGTGGTGATTTAAGTGCACAAGAAGTTGCAAGGATCGTTACCTTAATAGCGCAATATAATTTGCCTAGTGAGATCCCTGATGTGATGACTGCTGAACATTTCCTTCATCATATGCGTAAAGATAAAAAGAATAAAAAAGGCACGATCCGTTTTATTCTTCCTACTCAGTTTGGTCAATGCGCGTTGGTTGATGATGTCTCAGATCAACAGGTCCGAGATTTAATAGGGCGCTAATGCAATCGCAAATCTTACCTAGCCGTGCGGCTTTGGTTGATCGGATTGCCCTACAGTTTGAATATGGGCAAAATTTAATTGTCTTACTGGGTCCTTCTGGACTTGGTAAAAGTTATCTTCTCGAAACCTTCATTACTGATAAATACAGTGATTTTAATAAGTCATTTGTGCAGCTAAGTGCGCGTATGAGTGATATGCAATTGATGAGTGAGTTACTGGAACAAAGCTTCCGCTCGCCGTTAATTGATCAAAACCTAAGCCTGTCAGAAAATTTTTACCAACTAGCTAAACAGCAAAACTGTGGTCCATGTTTATGGGTGTTAGATGGTGGACGGCATTTATCTGAGGAAATGGTCGAAGAGTTAACAACGCTTACCAAGCATAGTCCTACTACTTTATATGTCTTACTGGCATCGCAATCAGTGGGGCAATTTAAAAGCGCTGTTGAAATTCATCTTGAAGCACTTTCAATAGCAGAAAGTAAACAGTTGATGAAGTGCTATTTTAATGATTTACCTTATGATGAAGACCCGGTATTTCAAACCTTTTTGCGCGAAGCACACGGTAATCCGAGTTTATTGTTAGCGTGGCAACCAACACAGCATACAGCTAAGGTTGTAGTCACTGATAAAGTATCTTGGCGAGTACATTTAATAACGCTGCTAGTGATTATTATGTTACTCATCATTGGCTTTTTATATAAATCTGATATGACCCGTTGGTGGCATGATTTTTATCAGCCACAACCTGAAACTCCAGTGGCGACGGCAATCGCAGTCGATACTTTAAAGCAAGCTGTAACAGAACCAGCGGTGACAATAGATTCCTCACAAGTAGAAGCTGCAGATGCTCAATCAGCTGATCAACAAGCTCAACCAGAGCAAGACAAGCCGCTTATTGATAATCCTACTCAGGAAAATAATGTTGCGGCAATACTCGATAGTTTAGCGCCAGTTGCAGAGCCTGTTGATATCACGACTAGCTTGGCTGAAGAACCCACTGTGGTAGAGCCTGTTCCTCAAGCGCAGCAAATTATGCCAGCAGATAATGCTTGGTATCTACAACAGCCGGATAGTAAGGTCGTGATCCAGTTACTAGCGGTAACTCAGCAAACAATCGCCGAGCAGTTTGTTGCTAAACAGTCGCTGCAAGTACTTGGTAAAGTCTATCAAACACGCCGCAACGATAAAATTTGGTGGGTGGTAACCTATGGCAGCTTTGATAACTTAAATGCTGCTCGCGAAGTGCTAGCAAGCCTACCTGAAGCGGTGCGTAAAAATCAGCCGTTTTATAAAAAAATCAGTAAAATAAAACAAGAAATCGCGTTACTAGATCAGTAAATTTACACTGTTTAGTGTAAAATCGCGGCACACCAGTTTGAAGTAAAGAGCCGATGCAGAAAAAGACCAGAGCCTTCCTTAAATGGGCTGGCGGAAAATACAGCTTAGTTGAAGATATTAGCGCGCGCTTAAATGAAGCGAGCAAACACGCTGATACCTTAGTTGAACCGTTTGTTGGTGCTGGCTCGGTATTTTTAAACACAGATTTTAAAGATTATATTCTTAATGATATTAATGCTGATCTCATTAACTTGTATAACGAATTAAAAAACTCTCCAGATGAATTCATCAGCGATGCTAAAAAGCTGTTTGTTGATTTAAACAATCAGCCTGACGCATATTATGATTATCGCGTACAGTTTAATCAAAGTAATGACATTTACGAGCGAGCGATCTTATTTTTATATATGAATCGCCACGGCTACAACGGTTTATGCCGCTATAACCTGAAAGGAATTTTTAATGTTCCGTTCGGTAAGTATAAACGTCCGTATTTTCCTGAAAAAGAAATGTACTTTTTTGCCGAAAAAGCGCAACAAGCCACGTTTACTTGTTTAGGTTATGACGATGTATTTAAATTAGTACCCGATAACGCAGTGATCTATTGCGATCCACCTTATGTTCCTTTGAGTAAAACGGCGTCGTTTACCTCTTATGCTAAGGGTGGCTTTAATTTAGATGATCAGGCGAATCTAGCTAATTTAGCTGAGCAAGCGGCATTTGAAAACAAAACACCGGTATTGATCTCGAATCATGACACTGTATGGACACGTAAAATATATAGCCAAGCAACGTTAGCTGAAATTCAAGTTAAGCGGACGATTAGTCCAAAAGGTGGTTCGCGCAATAAAGTCAATGAGTTGATGGCTATGTACTTAGCACCCAAGTCACCACGCCATAGATAGCGGTTACAAAAAATATAAATAAAATAATAGCGATGATAATAATACTGGTAGGCGAGTGTTGTTTAAAGTCAGCGTGACGCTTGTGCTCAGATTGCACACCAAAAAATGCCGCAACAACACTTTGTATAGCGCTGATCAGTTGCCGCACTTTACTAGAACCTAGGACTAAGTGAACGTGCTTTTTGTGGTTCGTCTGAGCTGGTTAATAATTCAAGTAAATCTAAATAATGAAATTGTGCACTGCGACTATCACCAGTGATCCATGACATCCAACTTGATTCTTGTTCGACCTTCATACATTGCACTGCATTATTAATTTTTAAATGGCCTGAGCTACATTCGCAATCGTTAGCTGCGATAAGTGTATTATCACTTTTTGAAAAATAGCTTAGTGTACCGATAGTTATAGCAGCCGCAGTTAAGATCCCGATTTTAAAAGCACGCATTTTACTAAGTCCATAATAGTGTTACTCACTAGAGCATACATAAAAAATGCTCAAATAACAAACTTAATTTATCCTTAACAAATATAAAAAATTAATAAAATTAAAAGGTTAAGGTAAAAATAATGTTTATATTTAGCTGTTTAAAATATAACCGTTGCAAAACTTCAAATAGAGTTAAAGCTTTAATTAGCTGGGATTCTTGGGGAATAGCTTGATTTAGGTTACATTATGGCAATTATCGGCCCTGCTATTTTGCGCATTTTTAATATCACTAAGGATTGTTTATGTTAGAAACACTACAAAAGTACCTTATCGCCCCGTCTATTTTATCTGCTGATTTTGCCCGTTTGGGCGAAGATGTTGAGCGTGTTTTAGCTTCTGGTGCAGATGTAGTTCATTTTGATGTGATGGATAATCACTATGTGCCAAACTTAACAATTGGGCCTATGGTGTGCAAAGCGCTGCGTGATTATGGTATTACGGCGCCTATTGATGTGCATTTAATGGTTAAACCGGTCGATAGTTTAATACCGCAATTTGCTGATGCTGGTGCTTCAATCATTACTTTTCATCCTGAAGCGAGTGAACATATTGATCGCACTTTGCAGCTGATCAAAGATCATGGTTGCCAAGCTGGTTTAGTCTTTAACCCTGCGACGAGTTTAAGCTATTTAGAACATGTAATTGATAAGCTTGATGTGATTTTATTAATGTCGGTTAATCCAGGTTTTGGCGGTCAAAGTTTTATTCCTCATACTTTGGAAAAACTACGCCAAGCACGGAAAATAATTGATGATTCAGGTCGTGCTATTCGTTTAGAAGTAGATGGTGGTATTAAAGTCGATAATATTGCGGCGGCGGCTCAAGCCGGAGCTGACATGTTTGTTGCCGGCTCTGCTATTTTTAATCAGCCAGATTACCAACAAGTAATTGAACAAATGCGTGCCCAGTTAGAGGGTGTAAAATAATGAAGTATGAAGCCGCTTTATTTGATCTTGATGGTACTTTAGTTGATAGTGTTTATGATTTATATATAGCGATGAATCTGACTTTATCTGATTTAGCTTTTCCAATTGTAAGTCAGGGGTTGGTACAAAGCTGGGTTGGTAACGGCATTGAAATGCTGGTTAAGCGAGGCCTCAGTGGCGACATGAAAGTCAGTGAACACCTAGATCCAGCATTAGCAGATAAAGCAATTGCGCTTTTTTATGGTCATTATGAGCAACAAGTAGGTGAATACAGTGTGCTTTATCAACACGTAGAAACAGGCCTTGCGGCGTTACGTGGTATACCAAAAGCGTTGATCACTAACAAAGCCCGCTGCTTTACTGAAAAGCTACTTGATAAGCTCGCTTTAAGCAGTCATTTTGAGGTGATAGTGTGTGGTGATGACATGGCCAAAAAGCCTTCACCAGAGCCTCTTTTATTTGCTTGTCAGCAATTAAATGTACCAGTGAGTCAAGCAATTATGATTGGTGACTCAAAAAGTGATATCTTAGCGGCGCAAGCGGCACATATAGACGTACTTGCCGTTAATTATGGTTATAACCAAGGTGAAAATCTTGCTGATTTGAATCCACAGTACCTCTGTGAGAATTTCTTAGATATAATACCTGTTCTTACCCAGCGTTAAGCGATTTTTTAATTTTAGCATTTTTTATTTTTGTAATATAAAGGAACATCATGAGTAAACCAGTAGTGTTAAGTGGCATGCAGCCAACCGGTGGAATGACAATAGGCAACTATGTTGGCGCTATTAACCAGTGGGTAAAGCTACAGGAAGAGTATGATAGCCACTTTATGTTAGCTGATTTGCACGCGATTACGTTACGCCAAGATCCAGAGCTTTTAAAAACCCGTGTATTAGATGGTATAGCTTTGTATGTTGCATGTGGTATTGATCCAGATAAAGCTGCTTTATTTGTGCAGTCGCAAGTGCCTGAACATGCACAGCTAGGTTGGGTATTAAACTGTTATGCGCAAATGGGCGAGCTTAACCGCATGACCCAGTTTAAAGATAAGTCAGCAAAGAACACCAGCAACGTAAACGTTGGTTTGTTTGCTTATCCGGTATTACAAGCAGCTGATATTTTACTTTATCAAGCGGCGCAAGTACCAGTAGGTGATGATCAAAAGCAGCACCTTGAACTAACACGCGATATCGCAACGCGCTTTAATAACTTATATGGTGAAGTTTTCACGATCCCAGAACCTTACATTCCAGAGTTTGGTGCGCGCGTAATGAGCCTGCAAGATCCACTGAAAAAAATGTCTAAATCAGATGAAAACCCAAATGGTTTTATCATGATGTTAGACGAACCAAAAAAGATCGAGAAAAAGCTTAAAAAAGCAGTAACCGATTCAGACGAGCAAGCGCGTATTTATTTTGATCGCACTGAAAAACCAGGCGTATCAAACTTACTAACACTTATGTCTGTTGCAACCAAGCGCTCAATTGAAGAGTTAGTGCCTGAATACGAAGACAAAATGTATGGCCATCTGAAAAAAGACACCGCTGACGCAGTAGTAAGCATGATCGAGCCAATCCAAGCGCGCTTTAAAGAGATCCGTGAAGATCAAGCATTGCTCAACAACATCATGAAAACCGGTGCTGAAAAAGCCAGCGCACGTGCAGAAGTGACCTTAAAGTCTGTTTACAACGCGTTAGGATTTATTCCACGTCCGTAACGCTTGCTAATAACTAATCATATAAAGCCAGATGGTTCCAACTACAACGTAATATCTGGCTTTTTTGTAACTGCTATATACCGATTACAGCTCAATGAAGAGCGTAGGCAATCAATTTTTTGTTGTTTTAATGCTCTAAATTCTGTTCAATAGAAAAGTAATAGATATTGAGCAGTGCAGGGGCTGCTTAGATACAACAAGCACACAATTACATTTGTTTGATTTAGTTTATACTAAAAAGACTTTCCATAAATTTAAAACCCTTAGCATAAACGACAGCAACTCTGACAGATCGAGCATGTAGCGCCTCAGTCTACGAGCGACACTAAAATATAAACTGCGTGTTGCATAAAAACTAAAATGTTATATTTAAGGATAAAAAAATTGGGTCTTGGCGGGTGGGATGATGCAATACTAAAAAGCCTCTTATATGTGGGACTAGGTATTGCTATTTACGCTTTATTTAATAGTTTTACATCATTATCAGAGAACGATACTTTAGGCTTTGTTGTTACGTTATTGCTATACATCGGTGTGTATTTGCTTATTTCTATTGTTGGATGGTTAGTAATTGGATTCCCTCTCCATTTTGTAATCAGCAAATATACTAATGGTTCTTATTTATACTACGCTGCTTTGCCAAGTGTATTTGTTATACCGTGCTTGTTTTATAAAGGTTCGTTGTTGTTTGGTCTCGCAGCATTATTTCAAGCTTTAATATTTCGTTTTTTCGTTTACAAAAAAGCCTAATCAGATAGCCGGAGGTCACTAAACTCCAGAGTCTACATCATCCATCAAGTACTTTTATTATAAAGAAGTGGTATAGGCGGTTCATCTTCCGTAATAAATATTTATCCAAATATCTTTCAGTAACGTTAAACCTCGTGAAGCTAAATAGTCATTACCTAGTACAGCGTTAATTCCTTCTAACCTCAAAAAAGATACAAAAACAACCTGTATCGTCATCTAAAACCCCAAATAATATTAATGACGACCAAATTAGAAAATCACTAAAAATTGAATCAAAATAGGAACTCGACTATGGTTGATACATCAATAAAAATAAATTTAAAATGAGTAAATTAACAGGATCGTTATATATTACTCAGAAAACGGAGTTCAAATGAGTTCGACTAATAATTCAAATAGTGTTTTTCAAGATTTCCCAATAAACGTAAAACTAATAATATCCTCGCTTTGGGTGGCTGTTATGTTTTGCTATGTATATGGTGATTATATTGAAATTTATGTTCCTGGAGTTTTAGCTAATGCGATGGAAGTAACATCAGCGAAAGAAGGGATTCAATTAGAGTTCTTTGCCGTAGCTCTACTTATGTCTGTTCCAAGTGTAATGATATTTCTTACCCTAGTGTTAAAACCGAGTATAAATCGCTGGTTAAATATAATCATGCCTGCTTTATACGTCGTCCTTCTTATTGCGGTAAACTTAGAAACTACATGGGGTTTCTATTTATATCTAACGGCTATTGAAATATTACTTTCAATTTCTACTGTTTGGTATGCGTGGAACTGGCCTAAAACCGAACAGTGTGCTGTAGGTAATGCATAAACGGATAGCCGGAGATCTCTAATCTCCAGCTCCATACCACCCATCAAGCGCTTTTTTATTAACGGGGAGTGCAATGGGCGGTTTACCTCCCGCGATGGGGATTACCGTTTTACTTTAATTCGCTGGTTTTAGTATTTTCCGTAGCCCGCTATGGCGCTTTAATGCCCGGCGATTGGCATGCTTTTACCGTAAAGCTGTAACCGTAAGGTTTGCTGTTATCTGGTGCAATTTCAACAATTTCGTAGTCGTTAATCTCAATCGATTTACTGTCGTCAGATTTTTTGCAACGGGAGTATTGGTCTGCTTCGTAGGTGTAAGCAAACATAGCAATTAACCGTTTGCTGCGTTCAAAGTAACCTTTGGTGTTAAAGAATAATCGTACGGATTGAGTGGTTTCATCTTCTTCCGTCGGAGTTACTGGCAGTGTGGAAGGTGTTTGGGTAATATTTTCACTTGGTAGTTGCCCATGTATTTTTTGGCTGAGCTCTTCTACAACTTCAACTTCTTGTTGCTTTGTTAGTGCTCGACTTGAGAGCTGCTTGCTGCTGACGAAGTTGCTTACTATGTCATCAAAAACGGCACCGGTATCTTTGTCATCAACAAAAGACATTAGATTGATTATTACAATCGTTGATAAAAAAAACCGTATAGAAGCTGTAAGTAAAGGTGAATAGCTTTGGCTAATAAACTTTACCCGCTGTGAACCAAACGGTTTGATGATTA
Source organism: Pseudoalteromonas sp. SR41-8 (assembly GCF_014163915.1). Taxonomy (NCBI): domain Bacteria; kingdom Pseudomonadati; phylum Pseudomonadota; class Gammaproteobacteria; order Alteromonadales; family Pseudoalteromonadaceae; genus Pseudoalteromonas; species Pseudoalteromonas sp. SR41-8. The sequence goes on along the minus strand of NZ_JACJEE010000032.1, from coordinate 22,674 downwards.
AGAGCATAAAAATATAGAACGGCAATATCAATTGTAATAATAGTAATGTCGATAGAGAGATGCCCAACGCCCAGGGTGGTAAATAAAGTAGCGTGGCAAAATTGTGGGTGTAATTAAAATGTGTTGCTGAAACATGAGTTACATTATTCACAATGCCACTGGCATTGGCCAGTACAAAGTTGGCGATACTGGCATAGAAAATAAGTATAAGTGCTTTGCCAGCAAGTGAATGCCAGAGCTTATTGAACTTTGGCCAAAACTCAATAGTAAGCGCTACGATAGTGATACTGGCGCATAGCCAACCACTTTGAAAGATGATTAGGCAGATTAACGCCAATAAGTAGAGCTTTTGCGCGGTGTTAAGATTAAACCAAATAGCTTTACCTTGCTCATAAAAGCGCAGTTTATGAGGTTGCAAATTTTGCTGTTGTTGCCTCAGCTGTTTGTTTGCACGCCATCTGGCAATTTTTATGTATCTTAACACCGGCCAACCTTAGTACATAAAGCGAAAACCCTATTTTGATAATAGGGGTTTTAAATAGTGGCCAGTATGTGAACGCTCACATTCGGCTACTTCATCCGGCGTGCCTGCAATGAGGATCTCACCGCCGCCAGCACCACCTTCGGGACCTAGATCAATGATCCAATCGGCTGTTTTTATTACATCAAGATTATGCTCAATAACCACAATCGTATTACCGTGGTCACGCAGGCGATGCAGTACTACTAATAATTGTTCAATATCAGCAAAGTGCAAGCCTGTGGTTGGTTCATCTAAAATGTATAAGGTTTTACCTGTGTCACGTTTAGATAACTCGCGGGCGAGTTTAACCCGTTGAGCTTCACCACCAGAGAGCGTTGTCGCGGCTTGGCCTAAGCGAATATAAGACAAGCCCACATCCATTAAGGTTTTTAGTTTACGCGCAATGGCGGGTATTTTATCAAAATAGTCGTGTGCGTCTTCCACCGTCATTTCTAATACTTGATGGATGTTTTTGCCTTTATACTGCACTTCTAACGTTTCACGGTTATAACGTTGCCCTTTACAGACATCACATGGCACATATACATCAGGTAAAAAGTGCATTTCGACTTTGATCACGCCATCGCCTTGGCAAGCTTCACAGCGGCCACCTTTTACATTAAAGCTAAAGCGACCGACTTTGTAACCACGAGAGCGAGATTCTTGCGTGCCCACAAACAGTTCACGAATGCCAGTAAAAATACCGGTATATGTGGCTGGGTTTGAGCGTGGGGTACGGCCAATCGGGCTTTGGTCAATGTCGATAACTTTATCAAAATGCTCAAGGCCACTAATTGCTTTGTACGGTGCGGCTTCGGCGGTGGTTGCTCCGTTTAGTTCGGTATGAGCAAGTTTAAATAAGGTGTCGTTGATAAGTGTTGACTTACCAGAGCCTGATACGCCAGTAATACAGGTCATTAAACCAAAAGGTATTTTTAAATCGACATTTTTTAAGTTATTACCGCTAGCGCCAAACAGCTCTAACCACTTATCGTTGATTTTATGACGCTCTTTGGGAACTTCAATTTTGCGTCGGCCAGATAAAAATTGCCCTGTTACTGACTCTTCGCTAGCTAAAATGTCATCGCGAGTACCTTGGGCAATGATATAACCGCCATGCACACCAGCTCCAGGACCAATATCAATAATATGATCGGCGGCACGTATGGCATCTTCGTCATGCTCTACCACAATCACGGTATTACCTAAGTCGCGTAGATGGATTAGCGTTTGCAGTAAACGGTCATTATCACGTTGATGCAAACCAATCGATGGTTCATCAAGTACATACATTACGCCTACTAAGCCTGCGCCAATTTGGCTGGCTAAGCGAATACGTTGAGCCTCACCGCCAGATAAAGTATCAGCACTGCGCTCTAAAGAGAGATAATTTAGCCCTACGTTGATCAAAAACGATAAACGGTCGCGAATTTCTTTTAAGATTTTCTCAGCTATCTGGCCTTTTTGGCCCGTTAAGCTTAGTTGCTCAAAAAAGCTCATCGCTTCACCAATACTCATACTGGTAATAGCGGGTAAGTTAGTCTGACCGATAAATACACTGCGCGCTTCTTGGCGAAGGCGCGACCCTTTACAACTTGGGCAAGCTTGGCTGGTTTGATATTTAGCCAGCTCTTCGCGCACGGAATTTGATTCTGTTTCACGATAGCGGCGGTTCATGTTATTTAACACGCCTTCAAACTCATGGTTACGAGTGATCAGATCGCCACGGTCGTTGCGGTAGTTAAAAGCAATTTTTGTATCGCCAGAACCGTCTAAAATGATTTTTTTAGCATCTTTAGATAGTTCCTGAAATGGCATTTCTAAATCAAATTTATAGTGCTCAGCAACGGCTTGTAGCATCTGGAAATAGTAAAAACTGCGTTTATCCCAGCCTTTTATGGCACCGCCAGATAAACTAAGCTCTGGGTTTTGAATCACTCGATTTGGGTCGAAATACTGACGAACCCCTAAACCATCACAACTTTGGCATGCGCCTGCCGGATTATTAAATGAGAATAACCGAGGTTCAAGTTCGGTCATGGCGTAGCCACATGTTGGGCAAGCGAAGTTGGCGGAGAGCAGCAGCTCTTCGGCGTTTGCGTCATCCATCGATGCAATAGTTGCTACACCGGCTGACAGCTCTAACGCGGTTTCAAACGATTCTGCTAAACGCTGTTGTAAGCCATCTTTCACTTTAAAACGATCGACCACGACTTCAATAGTGTGTTTTTTATGTAGTTCTAAAGTCGGTGGATCAGAAAGGTCGCATACTTCCCCGTCAATACGGGCGCGAATATAACCTTGGCTGGCTAGTTGCTCTAACAACTTAACGTGCTCACCTTTGCGCTCTTTCACAACAGGGGCTAGCAACATCAGCTTGCTGCCCTCTGGGAACGCCAGCACAGTGTCGACCATTTGGCTAACAGTTTGTGCAGCGAGTGGCAAATCGTGAGTAGGGCAACGCGGTTCACCGACACGGGCATACATTAAGCGCAGGTAATCATATATTTCGGTAATGGTGCCAACGGTGGAGCGGGGATTATGTGACGTTGATTTTTGTTCAATTGAAATTGCCGGCGACAACCCTTCAATATGATCAACATCCGGTTTTTCCATTAAAGATAAAAATTGTCTGGCATAGGCCGATAAAGATTCTACATACCGACGCTGCCCTTCTGCATATAAGGTATCAAATGCTAAAGACGATTTACCCGAACCAGATAGACCGGTGATAACAATTAATTTATCACGGGGAATGGTTAGGCTGATGTCTTTTAAATTGTGCGTGCGGGCGCCTCGGACTTCAATGTTTTCCATGCTATCTCGTTTCATTACCAAATTGATTTACTGAGTATCTCATAATACGTGCGAAGATTAATCCTTGATCAATGAAAAATCATCGCATTGGGACGATTATTTCTCTGTAAGCTTGTGGTAGAATCCCTGCTCAAATTTTAATAGACAGCAAGAACACGCGAATCATGACAGCTTCTTCACTCAATTCACGAGAAAAACGCGCCGCAGTTTCCTTAGCGAGTGTGTTTGCATTTCGTATGCTTGGCCTATTTATGTTGATGCCAGTATTGGCGATTTATGGGCAAGAATTATCAGGATTTTCACCGATATGGATTGGTTTTGCGATTGGCGCCTATGGTTTAACACAAGCTGTGTTACAAATTCCCATGGGTTGGTTATCGGATAAAATTGGCCGTAAAAAAGTCATTGTTGGCGGTTTAACTGTTTTTGCCATCGGTTCGGTGATTGCTGCCACGGCTGATTCAATGCAAATGGTCACGTTAGGGCGAGCATTACAAGGGATGGGCGCAATTGCCAGCTCGTTATTAGCTTTTGCTTCTGATTTGAGCCGCGATGAGCAACGACCAAAAGTGATGGCCGTGATTGGTATGAGCATAGGCATGAGCTTTGCTATTGCTATGTTACTTGGTCCAATGGTTGCCGCAGCGTGGGGTCTTGCTGGAGTGTTCTGGTTAACTGCTATTTTGGCTGTTGCGGGTATTTTTATTGTGTTGTTTTTGGTCCCCAAAGCGGTTAGTAAAGCCCCCAAAGGCGATACCTTAGCAAGCTTTAGCGATATTAAAAAACTCATTAAGCACCCGCAATTAGCGCGTTTAGATTTAGGGGTGATGCTATTACATTTGACCTTGACGACGATTTTTGTCGCCTTACCAGGGCAGTTAATTGCCAAAGGTTTAGCAGCACAAGCGCATTGGCAAGTATATATTCCCGTTTTATTACTGGCATTTTTATTAATGGCGCCAGTGATGATCATTGCGATCCGCAAAGAAAAAGAGAAACAGGCATTTGTTGGCTCTATCGCAGTGCTCGCTCTAAGTATGTTGGCAATGGCAATTGGTGTTGACTCAATCATCGGCATGGCGATGTGTATGCTGGCGTATTTTGTTGCCTTTAACTTTTTAGAAGCGACAATGCCGGCATTAGTATCGCGCTTAGCACCTGCTAGCCAAAAAGGCTCGGCGATGGGAGTGTTTTCGTCAGGACAATTTTTTGGTGCATTTTTAGGTGGTATTTTAGGCGGTTACGTTGCGCAATCAACAACGCCGCAAGCAGTGTTTGCCGCAGCCGCAGTTGTTGGGGTAATATGGCTTATCCTTGCGTGGAATATGCAAGTCCCGCCACGCAGTAAAATGATAAGCTTAATGACAGAATTAAGTAACGAGCAGCAAGCGCAAACCCTTGCTTCTCGTTTAGTTGCTTTACCAGGCGTAATTGAAGCAACAGTAGTCTGTGATGAAAATCGCAGTTATTTAAAGATTGATGATAAAGAATTTGACCTAGACCAAGCCCGCAAAGTGGCTGGTTTAATATAACGTTTATAGGAGAAAGGTCCATGGCACGCGGTGTGAACAAAGTAATCTTGGTTGGTAATTTAGGTCAAGATCCAGAAGTACGTTATATGCCTAACGGCAATGGTGTAGCGAATATTACTCTAGCTACGTCAGATAGCTATAAAGACAAAAACACCGGTCAAATGGTTGATAAAACAGAATGGCACCGTGTTGTTTTTTTTGGCAAGTTAGCTGAAATTGTTGGTGAATATTGCCGTAAAGGTTCACAAATTTACGTTGAAGGCAAACTTCAAACCCGTAAATGGACTGACCAACAAGGCCAAGAGAAATTCACCACTGAAATCGTAGTGGATGGTTTCACTGGTCAAATGCAAATGTTAGGTGCCCGTGGTGGCGACCAACAAAGTGGCGGTTACCAAGGTGGCCAACAGCAAAGCCACGGTGGTCAATCTCAAGGTGGTTACGGCCAACAACAGAGCGCACCGCAGCAAAGCGCACCACAACAAGGTGGTGGGTATGCTCAGCAGCAAAGTGCAGCACAGCAAAGCGGTGGTTATGCGCCAGCGCCACAACAAGCGCCAGCAGCTCGTCAGCAACCAGCTGCAGCACCACAGCAAAGTAATCAATACCAAGGTGGCGGCTATGCTCCACAAGGTGGCGGACAAGCGCAAGGTGGTTTTGCACCTAAGCCACAAAGTGCTCCGCAAGGCGGCGCATCAAATCCAATGGAACCACCTATCGATTTTGATGACGATATCCCGTTCTAATTCAAGACAAAAATGAAAATGTTTAAAAATACCCTGAAAAGCCGCTTTTAAGCGGCTTTTAAGCGGCTTTTTTGTTTTTATAGTGTGCTGTAGTCTGAATATTACAAAATAGTAAGAGCTGATGAATAGAGGGAGCTGACCGCTATTTTTCTTTTATGTTGGAGTTTTTTTAGTTAACAGCTATCAAATGCTATGGAGTGAGAGTTATTTTTATTTAGAACGTGTACTGTCCTAGGTCTCTAAAAAAGCGTCAGTTTTGGCTTTGTTACTATATTTATAGCATTTAAAACCATCTTTAATCATGCTGTAGCCTTGTGTTTATAAGGATCTTGAACAACACTTTAGCTATTCATACAAATAGCGTAACAGCCATGGTGACTCAATTTAAAAATGCACAAGTACGGATGCTAAGTATTTATGTGATTGCTTTTATGCTTTTACTAACAGTATTTAATCTCTTGTTAGGGGAGATATTGCATCAAAAAGTACACATCACTGGGAGTCAATTAGCTAAGCAAGTCTATAGCCTCAAACTAAAGCCAATTGCAGATAAAGAGATCATTGCCGCACTTGCTCAAAGTCATGGTTTTATGCTTGAATCAGCCCATGAGTCGTTTCACTTTTCTGCTTTTATGACCCAAGATAGTGATATCTTTAAATATAAAACAGTTAGTTTAAAGCTTTATCATTTGCCTTTTTGGGTTGTAGAAAGTCCGCTATTTATTTTATTAAATCTAGTGATGATTGGCGCTGCTATTTGGAGTTATCGCTGGTGGCGTCTGCTATTTAAACAGCGCGATGGCATAGATTCAATTGCATTATTAACTGGTAGTAAAGTATCAAGCAGCCAACAAGCGCCTAAAGATGTGGTTAAATTAGCACTAAATGATATTGCAATTAATAGTACAAAAGTACTTACAGCCAAGCGTAAATTAAGTTCCGCAGACGATGTTGCAATTACCGCAATGTACGGTATCCAAAATAATCATAACCACCTTTTTGCTTTACTTTATTGGACACGGCCATTTCCAGATAACGTTGATTTAGAAAGCCACTTTAAACTTATTGTAATCAAAGGTTTTAAAGAGTTATCTCGGGTATCAGTTAAGTTGTTATCTTCAGGAGGTCTGGCAATTACCTTGGAGAATATACCTCAACCTGATATCGATGCTTACACTAAGCGCTTGCATCAAATTATTTATCAGGCTTCTTTGCTTTATCGCGGTGATTTGTCTCGTAAAGAAATTAAAATAGGCGTATGTAATTACCGCGATGGTGCCGATCAAACTGTGGTTTATCAGTTAACTAAATCAGCACTCGCATTAGCAAAACAAAGTCCATGGCAGCATACTCATCGGGTACCGTTTAACCATACGCGTTCAACGGTGCTGGCAAATAGCGATGAGAACTTAGCTGATTACATTAGCAAAAAGAAATTTATGTTGTTTTTTCAGCCGCTATTTGAGTTCGCCAGTGGTGATATTTTACAGCATGAAGCTTTGATCCGGGTTCGTCATAAGTCTTTAGGGATGCTTTCTGCTAAGCAATTTATTCCTCAACTAAAAAATGATTCAGCGATTGTTTTATTGGATAAAACAGTATTGGAGCAAGTTGTTAAGTTATTAGAAAGTGAAACAAGTGCGTTAACTGTGAGTATTAACTTACACGCATTTAATTGGTTTTCTAATGACTATTGGCGCTGGTTTGGGCAGAGGATGAAAAATGTAAAAGGCGCTGATAAACTACAGTTTGAGATATCGGAGGTGGATTTTTATCAACATCAACAGCGATTGAATTTTGCTTTTAGTACAATTAAATCAGTGGGGAGCTCAGTATCAATTGATAATGTTTCATCGCACGATAAAATCGCTTTATTAGCGCCTTACAAAGGGATCAAAGGACTCAAGCTTAGCTATGATTTAATCCACGACATTGATAAAAATGTAACGCAGCAAAAAGTGGTGCGCCAAATTGTAGCCAGTGCAGAGCGAGTGAACTTACCCGTATACGGTGTTGGTGTTGAGACGCAGCAAGAGCTCAATATGCTTAAAAAACAGGGCGTCATTGGCGCGCAAGGATTTTATTTTACGGAGCCTTTGCAAGAGTTTACTAATGTAATGGTTAATTAATCTATTAACTGGCGGTAACGCAGTCCATCTAAGCCTTGCAGACCGCCGGTATGAATCGCAACGATCCTGCTACCTGCTGGAAAGTAGCCTTGTGCGATTAATTGCCATAATGCATACATCATTTTTCCTGAATAAATAGGCTCAAGTGGTAATTTATGTTGGGTTTGCATCATTTGGCAAAACTGCCAAAGTTTAGGGCTAAATTTACCATAGCCACCATCATGAAACGCGGTGAGTAATTGCCAGTTTTGCTGCTGCGTAGCAATTGCACTAAGAGATTTGATTTCATCCACTAGATAATCTGCTTGCTTTAATACCGCAACCCCTAAAACCTGAGTGGTCTTATCGCAGCCTTCAATCAGTCCTGCTAATGTGCCGCCACTACCGGTTGGGCATAAAACATAATCAGTGTGAGGTAATGATTGAGCGAGTTCTCTACAACCTAGCAAGGCGGCTTTATTAGTGCCACCTTCCGGTAATATATATCCATTGGGGAAATATGCTTGTAACTGAGCTAGGTAATCTGGAGTATTTCGCTCTCGGTATTCTATACGTGTTACAGGGTGAAGCTGCATACCGCATTGCTTAGCAAACTGTAAGGTGGGGTTGTGTCGATCAAGTTCAGGGCCGCGAATAATGCCGTGGGTTTTTAAGTTGAATTGCTTTCCTGCAGCAGCACAGGCATGAATATGATTTGAAAAAGCACCGCCAAAAGTAACTAATTCTGTTTTACCCTCTGTTTTCATTGCAGTTAAGTTATATTTTAATTTTCGCCATTTATTGCCGCTTATTAACGGATGCAGAAGATCGTCACGTTTTATCGATAAAGATATTCTTTGTTCACTCAGCATCGAACAAGTGATTTTTTGCAGTGGAGACTCAGGGATTAAATTCACAGTTGCAACTTAAAATAAATGGGCCATAAGTTTAACAAATTAGCCATGAACAAGAAAAGGGTCTATTTTCATACTATGTGATGGTAATTTACTGGCATGAAGTACGGTAATAGTTGTAAACTCAGATAATTTTTGAACAAAGCTTGTGTTTTGCCTTGCAAGTACATAGCATAAGAGTTTAATTATAAAAAATAAATAATGACCAAATAATTGCCGCTTTTTGGGAATGGAATATATGCGAATTGCTCCTTTATCTCTGTTAATTTCAGCTAGTTTGTTTGCATCGAGTGCATTTGCACAAGATACAGCCACAGTTACTGGAATTGAATCTGAGATCAGTATTAAACAAGCTGAATACGATAACGCTACACAGATACTTGAAAAACATTTAAAAGAAGAAAGTCAGTTACAAAGTCAACTTGATTTATTACGCACTCGTTCGACTGAGCTGGACAAAGAAAAAAATCAAGCACTTGATGCCATGAATGAAATGTATCGTCGTTTAATTGATGATCCCACTATTGATATAAGTGCTGCACAGGCGCGATATCAGCAAGCTGTGGTTGATCATAAGCAAAATAAAGACGATATCGCGATGCAGTTGGCGGCAATTGCATCCCACCGCAAAGACATTGAACAAATTCGCGTAGCAAAACATACTCAGTTAAATACACTCGAAAGCTTAAAAGAACAATTAACAACAGCCCGAGTTGAGCGCTTACGCAATGAGTTTACCCGCGAAGGGACGCTAGAAGTTAATCACACTATCAACTGTAAACGAACAGAAACATTGGCAGCCTGTGAGCAACGAGGCCAGCAAATGGGCTTACAAAAAGCAACCAAGCGTTTTGTAGACCAAATTTTTGCTAACTTAACTGAAGAGCGCCTAGTTGAACCCAAACGTAATATGGCTGGTGCACAAGTACAGGTTTTAAGTAGCCATGTAGTTAATAGTGCTTTTAGCGGTCAAGGCAATTATAACGTTAACTTAAGCGTCACTATGCGCGGTGATGTGAATAGCAGCCGCTTATGTAATTTATTGAGTGTTGATAATCGCTATTGTTCAGAGTACGGCACGCCGCTAACGGCAACCTATCAAACTCGGTATGACACTACTTTTACTGATAGTCAGTTAACATTCAGTGATGGTCAGGATAATGCCAACGTTTCGGTGTCACGCTTGAGTGAACAACCAATACGTGATTATTCAGTCAAACCAATGTCAACGGTTAATACACAAGTCGTTGATAGTAATAAAATGATTGAATTTACACTGCGTTCAAACGTATACGACGACGAAGTGTTTATTGATGGCGTAAGTTTTGGTTCAACACGTTTAGCAACGACTTTACCAAGTGGTATTCATGATGTTGAAGTTCGCAAGCAGGGTTATAAACCTTATCGCGTGCGTGTTGATTTACGAAAGCCGCAGACGATTCATGCTAAGTTGGTAAAAAAGCCTGAGTCGATTGCTGCACCGACATACACCAGCGAGCAACGTAATACGACATCAGTAACTAGTGCAGCTATAGGCAATGCTGCCGCTGACGTGGTAGTTGTTCCCGCAGGTAAGTTTGAAATGGGTGATATCAATGGCAATGGACTTGCAAATGAGCGTCCAGTTGTTGAAAAAACCATTGCAAACTCATTTGCGATGCAAAATAAAGAAGTGACAGTCGGTGCTTATCAAAAGTTCGTCAGCAACACTAACTATAAAACTGAAGCTGAGCGTAATCGTGGCTGTGCTTATTATTTAAATGGCGAACCGGTCTGGGAAGCAAATTTAAATTGGCGTAATCCAGGTTTTGAGCAAGGCAGTGATTTTCCAGCAGTGTGCTTAACCTACAACGATGCGAAAGCATACGCTGATTGGTTGTCTGGTCAAACAGGTCAACAATATCGTTTACCTAATGAGGTTGAGTGGGAGTATGCAGCACGCGCTGGTACTAAAACTGAATACCCGTGGGGGAATGAGATAGGTAAAAATTTAGCCAATTGTGGTTGGTGTGGTAGTGAGTGGTCAAATAAAAGTGCATCGCCAACAGGCTCGTTTGCACCTAATGCGTTTGGTCTCTACGACACAGTAGGAAATGTATGGGAATGGACTCATAAGTCAGCTGAACAAGCGGATGTTACTGTCCGTGGTGGTGCGTGGAATTTCGCGCCTAGCTTAGCTCGTGCTTCAACTCGTTTGATTTTAGCGCCAGATTTTCGTGCAAACTATATTGGTTTTCGTCTAGTACGCGAACGATAAAATTAATTTAAAAAGGAAGCATAGCTTCCTTTTTTACCCAATTAACAAAGGTAGCTGCACTTTTATTGCCGAACTGATTCAGCATGGTAAAGTTGCATAAGCTAATATAAGAATATTTTTCAAAGGTCATCCAGCCTCATGTTTAAAAAGCTCCGTGGTATTTTTTCAAACGATCTATCGATCGACTTGGGTACAGCCAACACCCTTATTTATGTTAAAGACGAAGGCATTGTCCTTAATGAACCATCAGTAGTTGCGATCCGTCAAGAACGCGCTGGTGGACCTAAAAGTGTAGCCTCAGTAGGGACTGAAGCAAAGCAAATGCTTGGTCGAACGCCTGGTAATATCAAAGCCATTCGGCCAATGAAAGACGGTGTAATTGCTGATTTTTATGTAACTGAAAAAATGTTACAACACTTTATTAAACAAGTGCATAACAATAACTTTTTACGTCCAAGTCCGCGTGTGCTTATTTGCGTACCGTGCGGTGCTACGCAAGTAGAAAAACGCGCAATTCGTGAATCGGCTATGGGCGCAGGTGCGCGTGAAGTTTATTTAATTGAAGAGCCAATGGCTGCGGCAATCGGTGCAGGTTTACCGGTATCAGAAGCAACAGGTTCAATGGTTGTAGATATCGGTGGTGGTACCACTGAAGTTGCAATTATTTCACTAAACGGCGTGGTGTACTCATCATCTGTACGTATTGGTGGGGATAAGTTTGATGAAGCAATTATCAACTATGTACGTCGTAATTTTGGTAGTTTAATTGGTGAAGCAACGGCTGAAAACATTAAACATCAAATTGGTTCTGCGTTTAAAACAGATGAGCCAATTGAGATTGAAGTACGTGGCCGTAACCTTGCCGAAGGTGTTCCGCGTTCATTTACGCTTAATTCACATGAAATATTAGAAGCCTTGCAAGAGCCATTAATGGGGATTGTTAGTGCGGTAATGGTTGCCCTTGAGCAATCGCCACCAGAGCTGGCGTCAGATATATCAGCCAAAGGCATGGTATTAACAGGTGGTGGTGCATTACTTAAAGATTTAGACCGTTTATTAATGGAAGAGACCGGCATTCCTGTTGTGGTTGCTGATGATCCATTAACGTGCGTTGCGCGTGGCGGCGGTAAGGCACTTGAGATGATTGATATGCATGGTGGTGATGTATTTAGTTACGACTAATGAAGTTAATGTTCGGGCGTGCCATTTCTTTGCAGCTGCGACTTTTTGTCGCAGTGCTTTTGAGTATCGTGTTGATCGTAGGCGATCGTTATACGCAAGGTGGCACCACAGTACGCACTAGTTTAAACACCTTAGTTAGTCCGTTATTGTATTTAGCCAATTTACCTTATGAAGTATTTAGCCTCGGGGCTAAAAGCTTACACACGCGCGATCAATTATTAACTGAAAACGAAGCCCTCAAGAAAAAACAATTACTGCAAAGCGAACAGCTTCAGCAATATCAATTCTTAAACAAAGAAAATCAAAAGCTACGCGCGTTACTTGGTTCTTCTGCTAAGCAGTCAAATCGTAAAATTATTGCTCAAGTTCTCTCTGTTCATTCAAATCCTTATAGCCATCAAGTGGTGATCAATCGTGGCACGATAGATGGCATCAGTGAAGGCCAAGCGGTGATTGATGAGATGGGGGTCGTCGGACAACTTACCAAAGTAGGCTCAACGACGTCTCGGGTGTTACTGATGACCGACACAACCCATGCCACACCAGTACGTATTTTACGTAATGATGTGCGTACCGTGGTTGAAGGGATTGGTAAAATTAATTTAGTTAAACTCTCCCATGTACCCCATAGTTTAGATGTACGGATTGGTGATGTGCTAGTGACATCAGGACTTGGAGGCACTTTTCCTGAGGGCTACCCGGTTGCTGTGGTAACTGAAATTAATCGCGATGAGGGCCGCCCGTTTGCTCAAGTATACGCCGAGCCGATAGCTCAGTTAGATCGTATTCGCTTATTAGTGATCTTATGGCGTAATCAGCAGGAAACTATCAGCAATGAATAGTCGTTACTTCTTATTGATCACCGTGAGTATTTTCTTTGCGTTGATCATGGCTTTGATGCCATTGCCTTTTTCGTTTGAACCCTTTCGCCCTGACTGGGTGTTATTAGTATTAATGTACTGGTCTTTAGCTGTTCCACATCGATTAAATATTGGTACGGCTTGGGTAGTTGGCTTGCTGATTGATTTAGCCACAGGGTCACCGCTGGGAATTAATTCACTCACTTACTCAATTTGTATTTTTGTAACCGCAAGTAACTTTCAAAAAATTCGTAATTTTTCAATTTGGCAGCAAGCGATACTCGTGGGCTTATTTTTAACCCTATATCACTTAATGCAATTTTGGCTTAATCACTTTTTAATGGACGTTTATTTCAACCCGCAGTATTTATGGCCGGTCGTGACTGGCATGTTAAGTTGGCCTTGGATTTTCTTATTGCTACGTAAATATCGCCGTCATTTCAGGATCAGGTAATGCAAACTGCCATTTATTTAGCGTCAGCTTCTCCTCGGCGCAAAGAATTACTAACTCAACTTGGTATCGAATTTTCACAATTTAGTGTTGATGCTGATGAAAGCCAGCTAGCAGACGAAACTCCCCTTGAACTTGTTGAGCGTTTAGCGCGTCTAAAAGCTCAAACCGGTGTTGCTATGGGGTATACAGATCGCCCCGTACTCGGCAGTGATACCGTAGTGGTCATAGATAATCAGTCACTAGGTAAACCCCGTGATAAAACTGACTTTATGGCAACCCTAAAACGTTTATCTGGGCGCAGTCATCAAGTGTTAACGGCAATTGCATTTGCTACTGAACACAAGGTCATGAGTTGTGTAGTAACCACGCAAGTGAGTTTTAAAACACTCTCAGAACAAGAATTAGCAGCATATTGGCAAACTGGTGAACCACAAGACAAAGCCGGTGGCTATGGTATACAAGGACTCGGTGGGCGCTTTGTTACTAATATTTCCGGTAGCTATTTTGCGGTAGTAGGCTTACCTTTATATGAATGCGAAAAATTATTAAGCGAATTCCTAAGTAGGTAACATGAGTATAGAATTACTGATCAACGTCACCCCGAGTGAAAGCCGTGTTGCCCTGATTGAAAACGGTGTATTACAAGAAATTCAACTAGAGCGTATTGGCAATTTAGGTATCGTCGGTAATATTTATTTAGGTAAAATAAGCCGAGTGTTACCGGGTATGCAAGCTGCGTTTGTTGATATTGGTTTAGATAAAGCGGCTTTTTTACACGCGTCTGATATTGTAAATAGCGCCTCTATTGTTGAAGGTGTTGACGAGCAACCAATCAAAAAAGTACAAGATATTCGCGAGTTAGTGCGCCAAGGTCAATACATTATGGTGCAAGTGGTAAAAGATCCACTGGGTACTAAAGGCGCACGTTTAACAACTGACATCACCATCCCTTCTCGTTATTTAGTGTTTATGCCAGATGCCACCCATGTTGGTGTGAGTCAGCGTATAGAAACCGAAGAAGAACGCGCGCGATTGAAAAGCATTGTAGGTGAGTATGGCGATGAAGACGGCAGCTTTATAGTTCGTACTGCAGCTGAAGGTGCCAGCGAAGCTGAGTTGCGTCACGATGCCGAGTTTTTAAAAAAACTATGGAAAAAAATCGTCACTAAACGTAAGAAAACCAGCAAAGAAAGTATTTTGCATGAAGATTTAACCTTAGCATTTCGAACTCTACGAGATTACGTAGGGGAAGACATGGAGCGTATTCGGGTTGACTCAAAGCTAACCTATGAAGAGCTAAAAACCTTTACCGCAGAGTTTGTACCAATCCTTTCCGATGCTTTAGAGTATTACCCAGGCGAGCGACCAATTTTTGATTTGTTTGATGTTGAAAGTGAAATACAAAAAGCCTTACATCGTAAAGTGACGTTAAAGTCAGGTGGCTATTTAATTATCGACCAAACCGAAGCGATGACCACGGTCGATGTTAATACCGGTGCCTTTGTTGGCCATCGAAATCTCGAAGAAACTATTTTTAACACCAACGTAGAAGCTACTTCTGCGATTGCCCGTCAGCTTAGGTTGCGTAACTTGGGCGGTATTATCATTATTGACTTTATTGACATGGTTAGCGAAGAGCATAAGCGCAGGGTATTGCATTCACTTGAGTCTGCACTGGGTAAAGATCGCGTTAAATCAAATATTAATGGTTTATCGGCATTAGGCTTAGTGGAAATGACCCGCAAACGTACTCGAGAAAGTCTTGAACATATTTTATGTGATGTATGTCCGGCCTGCTCTGGGCGCGGTTCACAAAAAACCGTTGAAACCGTATGCTATGAAATACTGCGTGAAATTGTTCGAGTAAACCGTGCTTACGCGGCTGATAAATTTATGGTTTATGCAGCTCCCGCGGTAAGTGAGGCATTACTTAATGACGAGTATCATAATCTTGCAGAACTAGAGTTATTTATTGGTAAGCAAGTGAGCATTCAAACCGAAAGCCTCTACAGTCAAGAGCAGTTTGATGTGGTTATGATGTAATGAAAGCAAAGACGGTCTGTTTTTTTTGTATCCGTAAGTTATGGCAAGTGTTCGCCATAACGCTGGTACTGCTTGCCGTTGTTGTTTCGGTTTTAAAATATACCCTGCCGTATGCCAATGACTATAAAGGTGACCTTGAAAGTTACCTATATGATAAGTTTGCGGTTAATTTATCAATTGGGGCTATTTCTGCCAACTGGCATGGCCAAGGCCCTTCTATTGTCTTGGAAGATATCACCTTTGAAGATAATAAAAGCTCACCCATCGCACTGACTATCGCTAAAGCTAGCCTTGAATTAAACGTCTGGGAAACCATCAAAACACGACAGTTAAAATCTAACTACTTTGTGATCAACGGTTTCCATGCTGATGTTGATATGCCGACTATGTTGCAGTCAAACAGCAGTGAGGTATCGTTTGAACAAAAAGAGCTGATTGAAGGCTTATTCTTAGGTAAAACCGGTCATTTTGCGGTTGAAAATAGTAGTCTTAATTTTATCTTGGCAGATGGCAAAGAGCGTCGGGTGATGCTTGAAGACATCGTTTGGCAAAATCAATACGAACAACACTTAGCTAGTGGTACTTTAGCATTGCCCGGGATTTCAGTGGGTACATTTGATGCTCGCTTGGCATTAACCGGATCGACGCTAGAAACCATGCTGGGTGATATTTATGTGCAAGCAAATAATGTTGATGTGTCGAAATGGCTGGCTCAGTATATTAATGCTAGTAAAGAGCAGCTCAATTCTGACATTAACTTAGAATCATGGTTGAGTATTGAAAAAGGCCTGATCAAAGATGTCACAGTTAAATGGTTGCCAAGCTTTATTAATTGGCAGCAAGATACAAAAAGTCATCAATTTAGTTTAAGTGAAGGGGGTTTTAGCCTTTACCCTTGGCAGCAAGGTTGGCGGTTAAAAAGTTCAGGGGTGCGGCTCTCAAACGATCAACAGCATTGGCCTGACTTTCAATTTGAAGCACAGCTGGATAACAAGCAACAACAAATTTGGTTGCAAGAACTCGATTTTGATTTGGTTACAAGGTTAGCCCAGTTAAGTGATTTTGCTGAATTAGAGCCGCTGTTAAGTCGTCAACCCAGTGGTCAAGTTAAGCGCGCTTATGTGCAATTTACATCAACACAGCAATGGCAATTATGGTTTGAAGCCCAGCAATTGGGCTGGCTTGCAGAGCAAGGTGTGCCCGGTGTGCAGGGCTTACTTGTCGATGGTTTGTTAAATCAAGATCGTGGTCGTATTAATCTGTTTGGCGAAAATAGCGAGTTACTTACCGCTGATACTTTTAGCCAGCCAATCAAATATAACCAACTGAATATGCAAATTGATTTAGCCAATAGTGAGCAAGGTTGGCAGATCAGCAGTGATAATATGTGGCTTGATAATGATGAGGTCACTGTTGCAGCCGAAATGAAGCTTAGCTTAGACGAACAGCCTCGGCTTGATTTATATGCAGAAGCATTTGCACCAGATGCCAGTGTTGCCAGCCATTATTTCCCACGCCCTGTGATGACTAAAAATTTAGTTGATTACTTAACTGGGGCTATTAAAGGTGGTGAACTTACGCAAACACAAGTGCTGTTTTCTGGGCCATTAACGGGCTTTCCGTTTGCCGATAATTCAGGACAGTTTGAAGTATTAGCGCAGGTAGATAACGCCAATTATCAATTTGCCCCTGATTGGCCTGCAGTAACTCAAGCGAGTGCAAAATTACATTTTGAAAATCAGCGTATGGATATTTACTCTGAGCATGGGCGGCTTGTTAACTTAGCGATCGATGATGCCGTGCATGTCAGTATTGCAGATCTAATGAACGCAGATTTACTGAGCGTAAAAATTAATAAACGTGCTGAGATGGAAAAATTACTGCCGTTTTTTAAAGCAACGCCAATTGCTGAGCAACTAGCAAATGTATTTGAGGTGATCCAAGGTAACGGCGCTGCCAGCGCTGATATTGAGCTACTTGTTGATTTAAATGAGTTAGATGTAACAGCTAAAGGCATGGTTAATTTAAAAGATCTGCCAGTGTATTTAGCACAACCTGGGCTTCAGCTTGAAGGTGTTACAGGTCAGCTCTATTTTAATGATGATCAGATCACTTTAGAAAATGCTAACGCAAGTTGGTTAGGAATGCCGCTGAAAGTTAACTTTAATGGTAAAAATATTGGCCCAAACTATCGTGCTGACGTTGATATAAAAGTACAGTTAAATGCTGATACGTTAATTTCTCATGGTCAAGACTTACTAAAAGGTTACTTGCATGGTGAAAGTGAAGTGGCTATTAATCTTGCTCTAAACTTTTTAACGGACGGCTTTGATTATCGCGCTAATGTCAGCTCACAACTCGAAGGGCTCAGTAGTGAGCTGCCCGCACCGTACACTAAAAGTGCCGATCAAGTATGGCCGCTAACGGCTGTTATTCAAGGTGATAATATTTCTAATTTGATCACCGCTAATATTAATAACAACTTATATTTTAATGGCATCTTAGCGAATAACGTTGGCAAACTAACCAATGCACAGTTTATTTTAGGCGAGCATGATCTGGGTTTAAACCAGCAAGACTTAAGTGTTGCAATTGATTTAGAGCAAACAGATCTATTACCTTGGCTTGGCTTGATCCAGCAGATCATCACCATCAGTCAAATAGAATCAGCTGAGCAGGGCGTACTACCACCATTAAAAGAAGTGGTGGGTAACATTCAGCAATTAACCATTGGTGATATTGCATTTAATGATTTTGAAATGCGTTTAGCGCCGACCCCAAGTGACATGAGCTTACGGCTAAACGCCAAAGAATTACGCTCGCAAGTACTTATTCCGCTAGATAAATCAAGTCGGCCGATTCATATTGCCAGTGATTATTTACGTGTTAACTTTACCCCAACAACAGACGAATTACCGCCATCTGAAACACCTCAAGATTACACTTGGTTGAGTGACATACCGGCCATTGAATTTGAGTGTGCTGATTGTAAAGTGGCAAGCTATCAATTAGATAAAGTCAGCGCATCGCTTTATGGCGATGGTCATAAGCTCACCATATCTGAGCTGGTGGTTGATAAAGGCGAGCATGTGTTACGTGCTAAAGGGCATTGGCAAGATGGCATAAGTCAATTTAGCGGTAATATGCAAAGTGATGACATCGGTGAACTATTTGATGAATTTGATATAACCACCACAGTTAAAGATTCACCCGCAGATATTAAATTTACGCTTGCGTGGCAAGATGCGCCTTATTTATTTGATATTGCCAGCCTCAACGGTAATTTAGATTGGCGTTTAGGCGAAGGGCATTTAGCTGAGGTAAGCGATGGCGGCGCACGGGTATTTTCGTTGCTGAGCCTGGATTCATTAGTGCGTAAGTTAAAACTCGATTTTAGAGATGTATTTTCGAAAGGTTTTTTTTATAACAGTCTGCAAGGTACCATGCAGGTAGATAAAGGCATCGCTTACACGCAAGATACGAAAATGGATGGAGTGCCTGCTGATCTGACGGTTAAAGGCCATACTAACCTCAATACCATGGAAATTGATTACGATTTAGCGGTTGCACCACAAGTGACCTCAAGTATTCCGGTGATTGTCGCGTGGATGGTCAATCCGGTAACTGGGCTTGCAGCATTGGCGATAGATAAAGTACTCCACTCTGCGCGCGTTATTTCTGAGATTAATTTTAAAGTGACTGGCAGCATGACTGATCCTGTAGTGAAAGAAGTAGATCGTAAAAGTCGTGAAGTGACTCTTCCGCAAGCTGCACAAAACCAACCTCAAGCCGCCGCCTCCAGTGAGTTAATACTCAAAGATGCCGCTGTTACAGTCACCCAATAAGGCCTTAAACGATGCAAGCTATGATAGTCGCTCTACAAATGTGCTCCGGGCTGTGTGCTGATGGCAACATGAATCAACTTAGACAACAGTTAACCACGCTTCCTGCAATACGCCCGTTACTGGTGTGTTTACCTGAAAGCTTCTTGGTGTTTGCTAATAGCGGCCATGAAACACTTGTTGTAGCAAAGCAAAGTGATGTTTATCAACAACAATTAAGTGAGTTATGTCGCCAACATGATATTTGGCTAGCTGCAGGTACTGTGCCTATTGCCACAGAGCATGACAAATATTTTGCAGCGTCTTTGCTGTTTAATGAGCAAGGTGAAGTGCTGGCCCAGTACAATAAAATGCATTTATTTGACGTTGATGTTGCTGATGGGACTGGTGCGTATCGCGAGTCTAACTTCACCGAAGCGGGCAGTGACATTGTGGTGGTCGATTCACCGTTTGGTAAAATAGGTCTTACAGTATGTTATGATCTACGCTTTAGTGGCTTATTTAGTGCTTTGCAACGAGCCGGGGCAGAGGTTATTTTAGTGCCTAGCGCATTTACTACCATAACAGGTGCAGCTCATTGGCAACCGTTATTAACGGCCAGAGCGATAGAGACGCAAAGTTATGTGATTGCTGCTGCGCAAGTAGGGCAACACGAAAATGGTCGCGCGACATACGGCCACAGTATTATTATTTCTCCTTGGGGCGACGTCCTCAGCGAGCTTGCAAATGGCATTGGGTTTATTGGTTGTCAGCCAGATCTAAACCGCTTACACGCCATTCGTCGAGATATGCCAGTGCAATCTCACCAACGATTTAGAGAGCATTTATTATGAACACGGTTGAACAGCATTTATTACACGACAGCCAGCTAAATCGAGAAGAACTCGAAAAAACGCTTGGTTTTATTCATCAGCATAAAGTTGATTACGCGGATCTTTACTTTCAATCTAGCCACCATGAATCATGGGTGCTTGAAGATGGCTTAGTAAAAGAAGGCTCGTACAACGTTGAACGCGGCGTCGGCGTACGCGCAGTTAGTGGCGAAAAAACCGGTTTTTCGTACTCTGATGCAATTAATTTAGAAGCACTTAACAAAGCCGCAACCGCTGCGCGCAGTATTGCCGAAGCAGGTGAAAGTAAAGCCATTCAGGTATTTAGTGATGTAGCAGCAAAACAGCAGTTTGCACCACTGCAGCCGATTCAAAGCATGAGTGATACCGACAAAGTAAATTTGTTACGTGAGCTTGAAAATTATATTCGTGAGCTTGCTCCTGACGCAGAGCAAGTTATTAGCTCTATGTCTGCGGTGTATGAAGAAGTATTGATTGCGGCCAGCGATGGTACATTTGCCACCGATATCCGCCCATTGATCCGTTTAAATTGCTCGGTATTACTTGAAAAAGACGGCCGCCGTGAACGCGGTGGCGCAGGTGGTGGCGCACGTTTAGACTATGGTTACTTTAAAGAACTGGTGGATGGTAAACCCCGTTGGATGGAATACGCAGAAGAAGCCGTACGCCAAGCAAAAGTAAACCTTGAAGCTATTGACGCTCCAGCGGGCACGATGGAAGTGGTACTTGGCGCAGGTTGGCCAGGAGTATTACTGCATGAAGCCGTAGGTCATGGCCTAGAAGGCGACTTTAACCGTAAAGGAGCCTCGGCATTTAGCGGTAAAGTGGGCCAAAAAGTCGCATCAGAGCTGTGTACTGTAGTTGATGACGGCACCATTGCCGATCGCCGTGGTTCACTTAATGTGGATGACGAAGGTACGCCTGCAGCGTACAACGTACTTATCGAAAACGGTATTTTAAAAGGCTACATGCAAGATAAAATGAATGCGCGTTTGATGGGCGTTAACCCAACTGGTAATGCGCGCCGTGAGTCATACGCGCATTTACCTATGCCACGTATGACCAATACTTATATGTTAGGCGGCGAGCACAGCCAAGCCGATATTATTAGTACAGTTAAAAAAGGTATCTTCGCCCCAAACTTTGGTGGCGGCCAAGTAGATATCACTTCAGGCAAGTTTGTATTTAGTGCCTCAGAAGCCTACTTAATTGAAAACGGCAAAATTACTCGGCCAATCAAAGGCGCCACATTAATTGGTAACGGCCCTGAAGTTATGCAGCAAATATCTATGGTTGGTAACGATCTTGCGCTGGATAAAGGTGTGGGTGTGTGCGGTAAAGACGGTCAAAGCGTCCCTGTTGGCGTTGGCCAGCCAAGCTTGAAAATAGATAACTTAACAGTGGGTGGCACCGCTTAATTTTTGTAACTGCTATTGAGCTGTAAAGAAAAAAGCTTAGCCCCTGATGGAGCTAAGCTTTTTCTTTATTGATTGATAACTAAGTGCTTAAACTTAGTTTTTTAACTCACTTTTTGCAGCTTCGTTATACCAAAGCTCCATAAAAAAAGCGGTTAGCTTATGCTCTATTTCTAGCGCCTTGTCAGTTGGGCAAAATAGCGTAAAGCTGGCTTTAAACTCGCCCAACTCTGTGGTACTAAAGTGTATTTCAGGCTCAGGGCCAGAAATTTTTGCATCTAATTTTCTTTCGATAATCGAATTATAACGACCAGCCACATCTTGAAACTCTTCACAATATTGCTTCGCTTTCGTGGTTAGAGTTTCGTAAATTGGATACGGATTAAAACTTTCTTTACGCACAATACTAAAGTGATGAGTGGTAAAACGTTTTACAAAGTTTAAGTTTTTAATCGGGTTAGTGATCAGTTTATTATTCGGAATATAAATAGTTTTGCGAGAAAACTGATAGGTGTGCATGTCAATTTCATGCATGGTGGTTTTGATCCAATCAGTTTCTGCTATTTCACCATAATATTCACCAACCTGAACCCAGTCGCCAACCCGAAACGGACGGGTAGTGACTAAATAGAAAAAGCCAATTATACATTGAATAAACTCTCTGGTCGCAAATACAATAGCCACTGCAAATGCCGCGATCGACAGCGCAAAGTTCTGGATTTCAGTAGACCATACAAATAGCAGTAATAGCACCGTTGCTAGGTTAATAGAGTGCTTAATATTGTGCGAAATATAGCGAATATCTTTTTCTTTTTTTTCTGCTTTATGGCGCGCAAATCTGTCAACCAGCGCCTTAAGAGTAAACGCAATAGTGATCATTGCTAGTGAAATAAGTACCGGATGGAGCAGTAAATCTTTGTTCATAAATTCCTAATTGATGGAGCGTTAATAAGAAATAACACGCGACCATACTAACTAAATTTTGCAGATTTAACCACGGTAGAACAGTAATAAAGGGGCTAGGGCGATCAATTGAGAAGGGATACAGCGATAAAAAAACCTTGCAGCGTTAACTGCAAGGTTTTATCTTTTTAGCCTTTAGCCTTTAGCCTTTAGCCTTTAGCCTTTAG
>NZ_JACJEE010000031.1:0-52290 GCF_014163915.1 Pseudoalteromonas sp. SR41-8 | reverse complement strand
TACGAGTGCCCACACAGATGATTGCTTTATATTGTTAAAGAACGTTGCGGTTAAAGTTAAACTTTATCTCGCTAGGGCTGCGCATATTACGCTTTCCTATTTTTTTGTCAACACTTAATTTTAAAATTTCTTAAAATCTAAACTCAAGTTTTACTCGACTAACTGATTAACTCTCGCCTCGCTAAGCGTTGCTGTCTGCCGTCTCAGTGGGGTCGCATTATAGGGCGCGGCGAATTTTACGCAAGCGTTTTTATCATTAAATTCGCATTTATTTCATACCCTCAAGATACCCAAAAGAAACTTACACCTTACCCACAGAAGCCTGTGGATAACCTCGTTTTTTTCATCGTTTCACTAAACTATCTGCTTTGCTTATGGTAAGTTGCCCGCTGTTTTTTAAACTCGTTCATTAGGCATATAACATGATAGATATAATAAATAGTATTAGTGGGCTGCTTTGGGGTCATATTCTCGTCTACCTATTAATAGCGGCAGGACTCTTTTTTACTATTAAACTCAAGTTTATTCAATTTGTTCAATTCCCCCACATGATTAAAGTCATGTTCAATTCTCGTCAGTGTGATAAAAACGGTATTTCATCTTTTCAAGCTTTTTGTACTTCCTTAGCCGCACGTGTTGGTACCGGAAATATGGCTGGTGTTGCTGTTGCACTGTATTTAGGTGGTGCTGGGGCTATTTTCTGGATGTGGCTAATTGCCTTAATAGGTATGGCAACGAGTTTTGCAGAAAGTACTTTGGCTCAAGCTTATAAGATTCGTGATGAACATGGTAATTTCAGAGGAGGCCCTGCTTATTATATGGAATATGGTTTGGGTAAACGTTGGATGGGGGTGGTTTTCTCACTCTGTTTGATATTGGCATTTGGCCTAGTATTCAATGCAGTGCAATCTAACTCTATAGCCGCTGCATTTAAAGTCGCTTTTGATATTCCAAACTATGTTGTTGGTTTAGTACTAGTCGTTGGCTCTGGCATTATTATATTTGGTGGCCTGAAAACTATTTCTCGCTTTGCAGAGTTGGTTGTACCATTTATGGCATTAGCTTACTTACTTGTAGCTTTATATGTGTGCGCTATTAATGCAGAGCAATTACCGACTGTATTTATGCGTATTATTAATAGTGCCTTTGGAATTGAGCAAGCGGGTGCCGGTGCGATTGGTTATGGCGTTATGCAAGCAATGATCCAAGGAATAAAGCGCGGCTTATTCTCAAATGAAGCAGGTATGGGTAGCGCAGCAAATGCGGCAGCGACTGCGACGCCAAATCCGCCCCACCCTGCCTCACAAGGTTATGTGCAAATGCTTGGTGTATTTATTGATACGGTTGTTATATGTAGTGCAACAGCCGCGCTGATTTTGCTCTCTGATCAATTAGTAGCTGACTCAGGTGTAACTGGTATTGCATTAACTCAGGCTGCTCTTGAAGAACATGTTGGAAGCTGGGGCACAATCTTTGTTGCGATTGCTATATTATTCTTTGCTTTTACCTCAATTGTTGCTAACTATTCATACGCAGAAACTAATCTATTATTCTTAGAGCATAATCATGAGCATGGTATGTTGATCTTTAGACTTATAGTATTAGGTATGGTGATGTTTGGCTCTGTGAGTGAACTGGGGTTGATCTGGACCTTAGCTGATATTTCGATGGGCCTCATGGCAATCGTGAATGTTATTGCACTGTTTATGTTATCAGGCGTGGTGATCTGGCTTGCGAACGACTACACCACACAGCGCAAAGCTGGCAAATTACCAACATTTGATCCAACCAAAAATACTCAGCTTGATCAAACCATCCCGAAAGGGATTTGGCATAAAAAGTAAATAAGCTTATTTACAATCAAAGAGGGAGCCTATGTGCTCCCTTTTTTGATCAAAATAATAATGCCTTAGTAGTTATTCAGATTTGCTATCACAAGCGTCTAATATATTCATCGCTAAAGCGCGGCCCTTATTGAGTGCTTTATAAATCTGGCTACAGCTTCAACAATGCTTCAGCGAAGCGCCACACAGGAATGTTGCTCTGAATCTATTGAGTATGCATGCGGCTGCAATTGGCATAGTGACGCTTTACTGTTCTCAGCATTGGCCATTTATCAAGCGTCACCACAAAAGTAAAGCCTGCTGCTTTTTATACCAATCTGCCAAATTATGTGATCTAATTAGCGCACAGATACTTATCTACTTTTACTGAATTGAACTTAAAAGAATCCAAACAACTTTTAGTTTTATCACGTAAAGAGCCTAATGCAAGAAAACGCATACGCCTGCTTGCTGTTTCATTATTCTTTGAGGGTGGAAACAGAACGAATATTGCTAAGCGGCCAAATACAGCACGCGGCAGTGTCAAAAATGGATTTCAAACTACCTTAACAATTGAGTTGGATACGACAACACTGTCTATCTAATCGTGTATTTAGTGGTTATGAAGAAATAGTCGAACAGGTTTCGCAAGCGTGGAATAAATTCATCTCCGTCCCTGATACGGTTAAAATTATATGCTCTAGAGATTGGATCAAATTTACTTAATCTTTATGCAGATTGGTATTAGTGTTAGTTAAGCTAATTTCTCTGGCATCAATCAACAAAGTGATTTGCGTATATTTTGGTATTAAGATTGTCCGTACGCGCTATGGATAAAAGTTAAACGCATACAAAAGCTATAAGGTGAAAGTTTAATTTAATAGATAGATAAGCAATTTTGGGTGTGTTTTTTTACGCTGTAGGTATAAATGAAGTAATAGTGAAGATAAAGTGGTGCCCGAGGCCGGACTTGAACCGGCACGACTTGTTAGTCGAGGGATTTTAAATCCCTTGTGTCTACCAATTCCACCACTCGGGCATCGAGTTTGCTAATTAAAGCGTGTGGAGTAATTATTTGGAGGCGGAACCCGGAGTCGAACCGGGGTAAACGGATTTGCAATCCGGTGCATGGCCACTCTGCCATTCCGCCTAAATGTAACAAATAATTTGGAGCGGCACACGAGGCTCGAACTCGTGACCTCGACCTTGGCAAGGTCGCGCTCTACCAACTGAGCTAGTGCCGCATAAAACTTTGTCAGTAATTTGTACGTTGGTGCGCGACTATGTCGCGGTAAACGTTCTGGCAACTGAGCTAGTGCCGCATAATTAGATATAATTCTTTGTAAGAAATATTTTTTATCGCCCTTAAATTACCTTGGTTGAGTAATTTAAAGTGGTGCCCGAGGCCGGACTTGAACCGGCACGACTTGTTAGTCGAGGGATTTTAAATCCCTTGTGTCTACCAATTCCACCACTCGGGCATCGAGTTTGCTATTTAAAGCAAGTGGATAAAGCTAATATGGAGCGGCACACGAGGCTCGAACTCGTGACCTCGACCTTGGCAAGGTCGCGCTCTACCAACTGAGCTAGTGCCGCATCATATTAATTCTAATTACTACATTTTTAAAAGTTACATTTGGTATATGCAACTAAACCACAAAGTGGTGCCCGAGGCCGGACTTGAACCGGCACGACTTGTTAGTCGAGGGATTTTAAATCCCTTGTGTCTACCAATTCCACCACTCGGGCATCGAGTTTGCTAATTAAAGCTTGTGGAGTGTTGATTGGAGGCGGAACCCGGAGTCGAACCGGGGTAAACGGATTTGCAATCCGGTGCATGGCCACTCTGCCATTCCGCCTCAATACTGGGTAACCTTTGATAAACTGGAGCGGCACACGAGGCTCGAACTCGTGACCTCGACCTTGGCAAGGTCGCGCTCTACCAACTGAGCTAGTGCCGCATAACGCATGTAAGTATTAATATGTTTCATCGCAACCTTGTCGCGGTAAAACATTCTAGCAACTTAACCAGTGTCACTTTGTTTATCTAGGGGGCTATGCCCTCTCAACACGGACGCATTCTACAGAGATTATTAAACGCGTCAATACAAAAAATGCTAGTTTTGAACTGTTTGATTATTTTTTATCTAAAACGGTGCGTTATTATACGTTTAGAGTCAATTTTTAGTCAATTCAGACCACGCTGCTATCAAATATTGCAGCATAGAAGTAACCGTTAAGAAGGTCGCAATGTAAAGTAAGCCATAACTTAAGTACATCATCCAACTATCGTATTGCCAAATGAGTCCAATAATAGCTAACATTTGCGCAGCAGTTTTAAACTTACCCATATTTGATACAGCTACATTACCACGCTTGCCTTGCTCTGCCATCCATTCTCGAAGTGCTGAGATAACAATTTCTCTGCTTATTATGATTAAAGCAGGAATAGTCATATACATTGATTGATAATAACTAGCTAAAGCAACCAATGCTGTACACACCATCACTTTGTCAGCAACAGGATCTAAGAATGCACCAAATGGCGTAGACTGCTCAAGCTTGCGCGCTAGATAGCCATCAAGAATATCAGTGATCGATGCAAGCCAGAAAATAAAAGCTGCAGCAAAGAAAGCCCATGAATAAGGCAGATAAAATACCACCAAAAAAATGGGGATAAGAAAAAGTCTAAATGTTGTGAGTGTGTTTGGAATATTCCACATAACTACTTGGGGATGTCTTTTTTTCTATATTCGCACGAAGGGCTAGCCCTTGTCATGCAAATGGTTAAATATCTTCTCAGCCATGTCAGAGCTGATCCCGGGTACTTGCTTTAATTGATCTATATTAGCAGCTTTTACTCCCTGCATGCCCCCTAAAAATTTTAATAATGTTTGGCGTCGTACCGAGCCGATACCACCTATCTCTTCTAATAGTGATTGAGTGCGTTGTTTTTGCCGCTTATTACGGTGCCCTGCAATAGCAAAGCGATGTGATTCATCGCGAATATGTTGGATCAAATGTAGCGCTGGTGCGTCTGAATCCATTGGAATTGTTTTCCGACCACCATCAATTAATAGTGTTTCAAGGCCTGGCCTACGACTGGTGCCTTTTGCCACACCGACTAACAGCGGCATTTTTGCATGTGGCCAATTAGCAAAATACTGCTCGGCACGAGAAAGTTGTCCTTTACCACCGTCGATAAAAATCACATCAGGAATTTTATCTTCGTCAACCAACTTGTTGTAACGCTTGTTTAACGCAAACTCCATTGCAGCATAATCATCACCTCCGGTGATCCCTGTGACATTAAAGCGTCGATATTCTTTATTATTCGGTCCTTGCGAATCAAACACCACACAACTGGCAACTGTGTTTTCTCCCATTGTATGGCTGATATCAAAACATTCCATACGATTAATATCATCAAGCCCTAACGTCGCTTTAAGTTGTGCGTAACGCTTATTAATCGAATCCTGAGTGCTTTGCTTCACGGTAATACTATTAAGCGCATTCTTATTAGCGAGCTGTAAGTATTGCGCACGCTCACCGCGTGTAACTGTTTTTAAAGCTACTTTGCGTTCACTCACTTGGCTTAATGCTTCACTGAGTACATCAATTTCATCAAGTGCAAATGGCAAAATAACTTCTTTAGCAATTCGCCCTGTTGCACCTGGCGCTAAATAATATTGCCCAAGAAATGAAGCCAGTATTTCTTGTGGCTGTGAATCTTTCGGTACTTTTGGAAAGTACGTTTTGCTACCGAGTACTTTATGATCGCGGATCATCAACAA
Source organism: Pseudoalteromonas sp. SR41-8 (assembly GCF_014163915.1). Classification (NCBI taxonomy): domain Bacteria; kingdom Pseudomonadati; phylum Pseudomonadota; class Gammaproteobacteria; order Alteromonadales; family Pseudoalteromonadaceae; genus Pseudoalteromonas; species Pseudoalteromonas sp. SR41-8. The sequence continues at coordinate 46,673 of NZ_JACJEE010000031.1, read as the reverse complement.
ATGAATGCCATTGAGGCCATTTAAATGAGCAAAACCCACAACATCCATTTCGGCATAATTACCTGATATCGATTGTTGCTCTTGCATTTTACGCAGTAGCATTATTTGATCGCGTACTTTAGCCGCTAGTTCAAATTGTAAAGCGTGGCTCGCAGCTTCCATTTTAGAGATCAACGCTGCGATGACTTCATGAGATTTGCCAGTCAAAAATTTACGTACAAAATCAACTTGCTGATTGTATTCATCGTCACTCACTTCATTCACGCAGGGTGCAGAACAACGTTTTAGCTGAAATTGCAAACAAGGTCGGCTGCGAACGCGATAATACGCATCTTCACATTGACGAACAGGAAATATTTTCTGCATTAACCGCAAACTTTCAGAGACAGCCCCAGCGCTTGGAAATGGCCCAAAATACTCGCCTTTTACTTTGCGGCTACCGCGATGAAATGCAAGTCTTGGATGTTTGTGAGCAGTTAATAAAATATACGGATAGGATTTATCATCACGCAGTAAAATATTGTAACGTGGCTGATATTTTTTTATTAAGTTATTTTCAAGCAGTAAAGCTTCGGTTTCAGTATTGGTTAAAGTGATGTCAATATCACTAATGTTACTGACTAAAGCGCGAGTCTTGCCATCCGTGACATTGCTACGAAAATAGCTACTAACACGTTTTTTAAGGTTTTTAGCTTTACCAACATAAATAACTTTGTCATCACTATCAAGCATCCGATAAACGCCGGGTTCGCTTGATAGTGTTTTTAAGAAATGGGCGTGATCAAATTCTGCCATGGGGCAACACTAGTGGGCGCTGTCGATGTCGATCATCTTATGACGAATAGCCAAATGAGTTAATTCAACATCACCACCCACATTCAGCTTTTCAAACATTCTATAGCGATAGCTGTTCACTGTTTTAGAACTTAAATTAAGGCGTTCGGCAATGTCTTGTACTTTTTCACCTTTAGTGATCATTAACATGATCTGTAATTCACGTTCAGATAAACTCTGAAATGGACTTTCATCAGTACGACCCGTCACTTGCGCAAGGGCAATTTGTTGAGCTATTTCTGGTGCAATATAGCGTTGCCCTGCATTTACTGCGCGAATTGCATTAACCATTTCATCAGAGCCCGCCCCTTTGGTTAAGTAACCATGAGCGCCAATTTGCATCACTTTACTTGGGAATGGGTCTTCACAATGTACTGTTAGTACAATAATTTTCACATCAGGGCAATAGCGACAAATTTTCTTGGTCGCTTCTAATCCGCCAATACCTGGCATATTCATGTCCATTAGCACAATATCAGGAGAATGCTGACGGCAAAATTGTACCGCTTCTTCACCTGTTTTAGCTTCACCAATTACTTTAAACCCACGAACATCATCTAAAATACGTTTGATACCCGTTCGTACGAGCTCATGGTCATCAACTAAAAGTACATTAATCAATGGGACACCCTCATATAACCTAACAGCACGTCAATATGACAATTTAATTGGTCACACTAACACAGAAAATCTGAAACGATAACTCAATTATCGTTTCAGATAACTAATTTAAGATGGCGTTTTTTCACTGAAGCGGTCAACCCACAAAGCAATTACACCATCACCGGTAACATTACAGGCTGTACCAAAACTATCCTGAGCCAAATAAAGCGCTATCATTAACGCCACAGCACCTTCATTGAAACCGAGCATACTGGTTAACAAACCCAGCGCAGACATGACGGCTCCGCCCGGAGCACCCGGTGCGGCAATCATTACCACACCTAGCATCATAATAAACGGCAACATCCCAAATAATGATGGTACATCCATGTTTGGTGATAAAAACATCACCGCCATCGCGCAAGTTACGATAGTGATCGTTGAGCCAGATAGATGAATAGTCGCACACAAAGGTACAGTAAAGTTAGCAACATCTTCTTTTACATTATTTGCTTTGCTTGAGCGTAAAGACACTGGAATAGTCGCAGCACTAGACATAGTGCCTAAGGCTGTAAAGTAAGCTGGGAGCATATTTTTAATTAATTCAACTGGGTTGCGTTTTAATAAGATACCCGTACCGATATAAAGAATACTTAACCATACCCAATGCATGATTAATGCAGCAATCAACACCACACCAAACGTTTGTAAGGTATCAACAACAGTGCCTGCAACTGTCATCTCAGCAAACACACCTGCAATATAAAACGGTAATGCTGGGATAATAACTTTTGCTAGCAAACCATCAATCACATCGCGGCCCTGATCCGATACTTTTTTCAAGGTCTCTAGCTCTAATTGGCTCATACCGATACCAAACACAAACGCTGTCGCAAGCGCAGTCATAACACCCATCAATGGTGGGATCTCTAAATCAATAAAACTTGCCACTTCGGTGGCTATTTCAGCTTCGAAGGTTAAACCGCCATCAAATAACGGAATAATTGCACTAACAACCATCACTGCTAATGTGCCTGCAATAATGGTCGAACCGTAGGCGAAACCAACGGTTTTACCTAACAGATGGCCTGAGCCTTTTGGTAAACCAGCAATACCTGATGCTATAAAAAATAAAATAATTAGTGGAATAGTAAAAGTGATCAGTTGGCCAATTATTTCTTTTACCGTGTAAAGGAGTTCAACTCCCGTTAGTGGAACATATAAACCCACTAAAATACCGGCCAATATACCGGCAATTAATTTTAAGATTAACGTCATTGTCATCACTTCATAAATTTTGATGGGTGAGGTTTTAGCATGTTTTTAATTATATGTATCATAAAACCGCTCAACAACAGCCTGTTTGCACAAAATACAATCACTTTTAGCGTTAAACGCCCGTCTAATTTGTTCATTATAATATCTACTAGGCAATTCATTATGATCTAGCGCATATAAATTTTGGTCAGTATTTGTATCCCTAATAATCCTATGTCAGCATACCTGATAGTATTTTTGTTTTAATAACTATACATACAAGCTGTCGCTGTTTTTATTTCATTCAGTTATAAGCCGAATAGATATATCTTATAGCCAAACTTTACTTTAGTTTTTTTAATTCAGCAGTAAAGTGTCACTATTACAGATCGATTTACAATAAAAATCGGTCACGATTGAATAAATTGCACCTAAGGGAACATTATGTCTACTATTTTTGAAGATAACTCACTCAGTATTGGTAACACACCGTTAGTAAAACTAAACCGTGTAACGACAGGTAATGTTTTTGCTAAAATAGAATCTCGTAATCCTAGCTTTAGCATTAAATGCCGTATTGGTGCATCAATGATCTGGGAAGCTGAAAAATCAGGTGAGCTGACTAAAGATAAAGAGCTGATTGAACCAACTTCAGGTAACACAGGTATCGCTTTGGCGTTTGTTGCGGCCTCGCGTGGATACAAACTTACGCTTACAATGCCAAACACCATGAGTCTTGAACGTCGTAAGTTACTAAAAGCATTAGGTGCTAATTTAGTCTTAACAGATGGTGCTAAAGGTATGAATGGTGCGATCGCTAAGGCAAAGGAAATTCAAGCATCAGCCCCTGAAAAGTTTATTTTATTACAACAATTCGAAAACCCTGCAAACCCTAAAATTCACTTTGAAACAACAGGCCCAGAAATCTTTAATGCATTAGATGGAAAAGTTGATTTCTTTGTGGCTGGTGTGGGTACTGGAGGTACAATTACTGGTGTCAGCCGTTATTTGAAACTTGAAAAAGGCCTTAATGTAAAGTCAATCGCTGTTGAACCAACTAATTCGCCAGTGATCAGCCAAACACTCGCGGGTGAAGAAATTAAACCTGGGCCACATAAAATTCAAGGTATTGGCGCAGGCTTTATTCCTGGTAATTTAGACCTATCAATGATCGATGGTGTAGAGCAAGTGTCTAATGAAGAATGTATAGCAATGGCTCATGAGCTGATGAAAAAAGAAGGTATATTAGTTGGTATTTCATCTGGCGCTGCGGTTGTTGCAGCAAAGCGCATTGCGGAGTTACCTGAAAATGCAGGTAAAAATGTCGTAGTAATTTTACCTAGTGCAACTGAGCGTTATTTATCAAGCCCACTTTTTGCTGAAGAGTTTTCAGAGCAAGAGCTGGTTCAATAAGTTTAAATAGCTTTTGAAAAAGGATGCAAACTGCATCCTTTTTTATTATTTATTGCATTCACATCACTAATTCTTACCGTAAACTTTACATCTGTCGCATTTCGTCACACACTAAATCATCACTAATAAATCTATTTATCTAATGAAATCATTTATAACTCTTTGCACTGCTACATTTTTACTGCTAATGAGCGGCTGTGGAAATGAAGATTCACCAAAAGGTGAAAAAAATACTCCAGGAAATAGCGCTGCACTATTTTTTGATACGCTTTATAACGAAAACGACCTAAGCAAAGCCAGTACTATGGCCACACCTAAAATGGCGCGGATCATGAACTCTTACGGCACCTCAAAACAATTTGCCCGCAATTTAGTCAACATGCAATACGATGATGTAGTAATTGAAGTTGATATGACTAATATGAGTTTAAGAGAACAATATGGCGATACAGCCAATATCAACCTTATTTTCACAGGCCACTTCAATGGGAATAAAGTTGATGATATGCGCAGCGTAAAAATGGTGCGTAAAAAAGGCAATTGGTACGTTGATAAAATAAATGCCGATCCATTTGCACGCTAACGCTTTATATTAAATATTTAGACCGCTTAACAAGCCTTGCTCGCAGCAAGGCTTGTTAGTTTTCGCTATTACAGTTCACCTGGCTGATAATTATCTACCGCAATAGCCTGTTTGCGTAGGTTATTTGCAGCATGTAGCTTTTCGCCTTGCTCATCAGTTATTAACTGTTTTTCAAGCGCACTGTCGATTGCAGTTGCTATATTAGCATTACGGTTAAGTGTGCCGTCACGTTGCCATTTCTTCAATCGTTTGAAGGCGGCGCTGGTATCATGCATCGCTATAAATGCATTCTCCATCACACCAGTACCCGCTTTATCATCCACATAACATAAATGAGTTAAGCGGTTTCTAAATACCCCTGGTTGCGTCATATGCTCACAAATTGTTTGTGCAAGTTCATCACTTGGGCGCTGGTAATGATTACCAAGCGGAAATACAATACGTTTTAGGATGAAGTTAATAACCGGGTTTGAAAAGTTTTTGAAAAAACCGTCAAATGCTTGGCCAATTTCAAACAGTGACAATTCAACCGCATATTTTACGAACGGAAGATCAGCTTGTTGACGCCCCTCGTCTTCAAAACGTTTTAATACACAAGATGCTAAGTATAAGTGGCTTAAGACATCCCCTAAACGCGCTGAAATCATCTCTTTACGTTTAAGCTCACCACCAAGTACTAACATTGCCACATCAGTGCTAAAGGCAAGTCCTCGGCTCATACGCCCTAATTGCTTATAATATGAAGCAGTCTCACCACAAACGGGCGATTTTGCAAAATAGCTTCGCGTTAATCCATGTATAAAAGCCATACTCGCATTAGTAGCGGCAAATAAAATATGCTGCAGTAATAATGAATCAAATTCTTTTAACGCGAGATCGTCATCTTCCATTGCTGCGGCTTCCATTTCTTTGAGTACAAATGGGTGGCAACGAGTTGCACCTTGACCGAAGATCATCAGATTACGGGTTAATATATTCGCCCCTTCAACGGTAATTGATACTGGAATGCCCATATAACCGTGCGCTAAATAGTTATTTGGCCCCACTTGGATCCCCTTACCTGAATGAATGTCCATAGCATCATTCATTACCGTGCGGCCCATCTCTGTCATATGATATTTGGCAATCGCAGTCACCACTGATGGGCTTAATTTTAAATCAATGGCTCCGGCAGTCATTAAGCGGCATGATTCAAGACTATAGGTTAGTCCACCAATGCGAGCCAGCGCCTCTTGCACGCCTTCAAACTGCCCGATAGAAACACCAAATTGTTGACGTACCATTGCATAGGCCGATGTCATACGGGCACATAAATGCCCTGTTGCACTGCTCAATGCTGGTAATGAAATACCGCGCCCGGCACTTAAGCACTCAACCAACATCCGCCAACCTCGTCCTGCCCCTTTTTGACCGCCAATGATCCAATCAAGAGGAATAAATACATCTTTACCGTAGGTTGTGCCATTCATAAACGCCATATTCAATGGATAATGGCGCTCACCCGTTTCCACACCAGGGTGATCTGTTGGGATCAGCGCACAGGTTATACCTAGCTCTTTATGTTTACCAAGTAATCCATCGGGATCATACATTTTAAAAGCAAGTCCAAGAACCGTTGCTACGGGTGCAAGCGTAATATAGCGTTTTGACCAATTTAATCGTAAGCCTACAACTTCTTGGCCTTCAAACTCACCCTTACACACTACGCCAGAGTCAGGAATACTGCCAGCATCAGAGCCGGCTTCAGGGCCTGTTAGAGCAAAACACGGCACATCATCCCCCTTCGCAAGTGAAGGTAACCAGCGCTCTTGCTGCTCTTTTGTACCATAATGTAATAGTAATTCCCCAGGGCCTAAGCTGTTGGGCACCATCACGGTCACTGCTGCTGTTAAGCTTTTAGTGGCGATTTTAGCTACAATGGTTGAGTTTGCGATTGCTGAAAACTGGCGTCCGCCAAATTTCTCGGGAATGATCAGCGCAAAGAAACCTTGGGTCTTTAGGTAATCCCATACTTCTTTTGGCAAGTCTTTATCTTTTTGCACAATGTGATAGTCATCAAGCATCGCCAACAGTGTTTCCACTTCATTGTCTAAAAATATTCGCTCTTTTTCGCTCAACTCTGGCTTTGGGTAGCTGTGAAGTAATTGCCAATCAGGATTGCCACTAAATAGTTCTCCATCCCACCACACGTCGCCCGCTTCCATCGCTTCACGCTCAGTTTGCGAAAGCGGCGGTAATACCTTTTTAAACATTTTAAATGTCGGGCGGCTGACGAGATTTAAGCGGATATCTTTAACCGCAAAAATAACTATCACCAACACCAGTAACAAAATAAACACTGACATGGAAACTATCCTTATTAATTAATAAAACAGATTGACTTAATTATGACCGATCCTTTAATAAATACAATGCCACTATAAACTCGCATGGCCTGAGCTTAAGAGTCGGTTATTGATAAACTTTGCCTAACACATAGACGCTGCTATCATCCTACACGATAAATAACAAATATAAGGACCAACATGACTACTCCACATTTTAAGCTCAGTTTGAGCGCAATAATGGTTGCCAGCACATTAGCATTGAGCGGCTGTAACCAAGAAGCCACTAACACAGTAACTCAAGTTGCAAGCCCTGCGCCGGTAACTGCAAAAGACGCGCAAGCCTTTTTAGATACAACAGAGCAAGAGCTCAGTGCTTTATATCTAGAATCAAGTCGCGCGGAATGGATTTACGCTAACTTTATAACGCATGATACATCAGCCCTATCAGCTGAAGTAAATCGTAAAATGACCGAAGCGGTGGTTCGCCTTGCTAACGAAGCTGCACAGTTTGACTCTCTCGAACTTGATTATGACGCACGTCGTAAACTCGACAAATTAAAACTGGCACTGACTTTACCTGCCCCACAAGATGCAGAAAAAACAGCAAAACTATCACAGCTTGTGGCTGAACTTGGCGGTATATATGGTAAAGGTAAATATTGTAAAGACGATGGCAGCTGTTTAAGCCTAGGTGATATGACTGCAACAATGGCCACCAGCCGTGATTACAACGAACTGCTTGATTTATGGCAAGGTTGGCGCCAGGTATCAAAACCAATGCGTCCACTGTATGAACAACAAGTTGTATTAACCAATGAAGGCGCTAAAGAGCTTGGTTATGCAGACACTGGTGCAATGTGGCGTAGTAAGTATGATATGCCAGCAGATGATTTTGCCAAAGAACTTGATCGTATTTGGGGGCAAGTAAAACCATTATATGATTCGCTGCATTGTCATGTTCGTGCCAAGTTAGGTGAAAAATACGGTGAAGACAAAGTACCCCAAGACCAACCTATCCCAGCGCATTTATTAGGTAATATGTGGGCGCAATCATGGGGCAACATTTATGATGTAGTCGCACCTGAAAATGCCGATCCTGGTTATGATGTAACCGCATTATTAGCCGAGCATAACTACGATGAACTTAAAATGGTACGCGGCGCTGAAAAATTTTTCACCTCAATGGGATTTGCACCTTTACCTGACACCTTTTACCAACGTTCGTTATTCACTAAACCTGCCGATCGTGATGTACAGTGCCATGCTTCAGCGTGGAATATAAATAGTAAAGACGATTTACGCATTAAAATGTGTATTCAGCGTACTGGTGAAGAATTCTCAGTTATTCACCATGAGTTAGGTCACAACTTTTATCAACGCGCTTACAATACCCAACCGCTTTATTATCAAGAAAGTGCTAACGACGGTTTCCACGAAGCCATTGGCGATACTATTGCGCTTTCGGTAACACCTGGTTACTTAAAAGAAATTGGTTTATTAGAGCAAGTGCCTGATGAATCGAAAGACATTGGCTTATTAATGAAGATGGCGCTGGATAAAGTTGCCTTTATTCCATTTGGTTTACTTGTGGACCAATGGCGTTGGCAAGTATTTTCAGGTGCAGTAACCCCTGAAAACTACAATAAAGCATGGTGGGAATTACGTGAAAAATACCAAGGTGTAAAAGCACCTATCACACGAAGCGAAGCTGACTTTGACCCAGGTGCAAAATATCATGTGCCAGGTAATACACCTTATACACGTTACTTCTTAGCGCATATTTTACAGTTTGATTTCCACCGTAGTTTATGTGAAATAGCAGGTAACAAAGAAGCCATTCATCGCTGCTCAGTATACAACTCTAAAGAAGCAGGTGAAAAACTCAATGCTATGCTAGAAATGGGTTCAAGCCGCCCTTGGCAAGAAGCATTAGCCACCGTAACAGGTAAACCTGAAATGGATGCAACAGCCCTACTTGATTACTTTGCGCCACTGCAAAAATACCTTGATGAGCAAAATAAAGGCCGACAATGTGGTTGGTAAGTAAACTTAGTTAAATAACAAAAATGCAAAAGCCCGCTCAATTGAGCGGGCTTTTTTAGTATTGCAGTACTAGTATTACAGTTTGATTAGAACTGTAAGCTTACATTTGCAAAGTAAGCGTCATAACCAGAATCATCCCAGTTATTACCGTAACCCGCTTTTAAGCCAACATTTTTGTTGAAGAAATGTTGAGCACCAAAAGTGTAATCATCGCTTTTGTTAAATGTAACAAACGCTGATGTTGCTTTGGTGAAATAGTAGTTTGAACCAAGTTCCCATGAGCTACCTGCATCATCAGTATCTGAAACAGTACCTTCAACAGTTAGGTAGTTACCTTGCTTAAGATCCATGAAGTATTTAGCGTTCACAGCGCGGTAATCAAACTCATCGCCTGATGTTAAAGTGAAGCCGATGTAATCTGTGCTGTTTAACTGGTGGTTATATGCTAAATCAAACATAAACACATTATCAGCATCTTCAACATCAATAAACGTTGCTTTTAATAATAAATTTGGATTAAAAAAGTAACCTGCTGATACATTAATTTCATCTGTGCTTGAACCGAAATCGCTGTCATGGTTGCTGTATTTAGCACCAACAACGAAATTTTCAACAAAGTACTCACCACCGATAGTTGTTACATCGCTAAAGTCATTATCAATGTATGAACCATATACGTTGGTTTGCTTGTTAATATACTCAAATTGATCGTAAGGACCTAATGTTGCTTTTGGTGAGAAGTAATATTTTGAATCAACACTAACTGTGTCGTTGCCATCGATATCCATATATCCTAAATGGCTGATTGACTGATAGTTATCCGCAGCAGTCGCGGCACTAGAAAGAAGAATACTCGAAATAATAACTGCTAATTTTTTCATAAAAAGATTTCCCTATTTTACATTGTTTTATTGCTACAAGGTTTAACGTTTAACCGGTTGGTTAAGACGGGGCACATCCTAACGCGAGTAAACTGAATTGAAACTTAACTAAGTGCTTGTATTTTATTATAAAAATGTAAGTGAATGTAAGGAAGTGTAAAAAAAAGGTAGCGAATAGGAATGTTAATCGCTACCGTTTTAAAAGCTCAATTATGATCAAAGCGCGTACTGGCTGATTATCCGGTACACATCATTGATATTATCACCCGATTTAAAGTCTTTGCTGATCGGTGTTGGATCAGAGCCAACCCAAATTTTTAATTCAGCATCTAAATCAAAATGACCTGCACTTTCTTTACTAAACTTAGTAATTTTTGAATAAGCAATACTGATCATCTCTATTTTTGAGCCAGTGACCCCCTGCTTATCCAACAAAATTAAACGTTTGTTAGTAAAAATAAACATGTCACGTACCACTTTATAGGCCTTTTCAACTTGTTCACCTTCAATCAGTGTATTTGCCAATACTTTTTCTAAATCATTGTCATCAATTTCACTGGCATTACCCATTAAACCACTTAATAAACCCATTATATTTGCTCCTGTTTAAATATTTGATTTTCTAATGTATGGCCGTTTACCAATTGGCGATACCGCCAACCTTGCTGATAACAATGTTGCAGTATGGTGATATCAAATGGTGTCGCCGTTTTTTGGTACTCGATAACATATTCTTTAGCTTGGCTCATATACACTTTAGACACTTCTGCTAAAGCTTGTATTTTCTCTTCAACATCCGGGTAATGCTCGCTCAATAACAATGTAATAAATCCAGACTCTAGTTCGCTATTATCACTGTGCGTTGGATGCTCTGTGAGCTTACCTTTATCAAGGTGCAGTACATGTGAACATAAGCGTTCTAGTTCAGTTAAATCATGCGAACTTAAAATAAAGGTAGCCTCACTGCTAAGATTCGCAACCACTTCGCGTACTTCGCGAGCATGAATAGGATCAAGCCCAGCGGTTGCTTCATCCAGCATGACTATTTGTGGTTTCCCGATCAGCGCTTGACCTATGGTGACACGTTTACGCATTCCATGTGATAAATCATCAGAACGCTGTTTAGCAACGTCAGCTAGTCCGACTAACTCAAGTACGCGGATCGCTTCTGCTTGGCTTTGCTTATTTGACAGCCCTTGTAGCTGGCCATAAAACGCCAGTTGGTGAGCGATACTAAAGCGCGGATCAAGTTGAGCATCTTGCGGTAACGCACTGAGCTTGCCAAACAATTCACTACTGCCTGGATTATGTCCAATAATATTGAGCGTGCCTTTTGTTGGTAAAATATAACCGCATAACAAACTAAACAAGGTGGTTTTGCCTGCACCATTTGGCCCAACCAGTGCTACTGGCGCACCTTGCTGTATCTCAAAACTTACCTGATCAAGGGCCAATTTATTACCATACTGCTTAGTTAAACCTGTTGCGTGTATTAGTGTGCTCATAGAGAACTCCTTGCAAAAATACGCTGAGCAATCGCTAGCATCACGGTAGTTTGTATTAACGGAATGCCAATGCTATTAAATATTCCTGCGTTTTGTCCTGCCATTTGATCAAGTTGTACGCCAGGGAAAACATAATCAAGCATTGCCAAAACGGGTATTTGCCAGCTTAAAATACTGACCACAATATTTCCGCCAGCAAAAAATAATACGGCAAGCACTACAGTTAAACGCGCTGAGCGTGCAAAAGTATTTAACAACGTCATTAGTGCTATAAAGGGCAAAACAGCAATTAATAAATAACAGAACAAAATAAAGCTACGACTTATGCCACTGACTAATAATGCTGGATCTCTAAATACCATAACCGCAACTGAAGCTACCAAGGTAACAAGTAGTAATGCTGCTAAAATAAATACCTGTCCTAAAAAGCGGCCAAATAACATTTCATTACGGGTAGCTCTAAGAGATAAAAAGCGTAGTGTTCCTCGTTGTTTATCACCAACAAGTTGGTCGCTACATAAAAACAAGCAAAAGCTGGGAAAGCTATACAATGCAATTAACCAATACATAGCTAATTCAGCTTCAGGCCAATCGAGTAATTTACTCAGCCCAATAGCGCCAAACACTTGTTGTGCTAAATCGGCTATTTGGGGCGAACTAATTAAGCTGACAGCTTGACCTATCGGATAACGTAAAATCAATAACCAACAAATCGAAAATGCGGCAACAGCAAGTAAGCCGCGCTTGGTCAAAAATAATCTCACTAGTTCAAACTGGGCAATCTTTAATAATCGCTGAGGGTGGAGTTGCGTCACAGATATTCCTTATTAATCTATATACAGCTTACACTAAGGGCAAACGTGTTGAATTACTAGCAAAAAAAAGCCCGTATTAATACGAGCTTTGTAACAAATAATGTAATCTTATTGATCCGCAGGCTACAAATTCTGTTGGTATATGTCGAGTGCTTGGCTTAAATCAGCAATCAAATCGTCCACATCTTCAAGGCCTATATGTAAGCGGATCACTGGTCCTTGCGTCCAACCAGTTGCTGAGCGTAAACCTTTCATAGTTAAGTTGGCAGTCACTAAACTCTCGAAGCCGCCCCACGAGAAGCCCATTTTAAAATGCTCTAAACTATCTAAAAAAGCATCAATCGCGCTTTGGTTACCTTGTTTCATAACAAAAGAAAACAAGCCATTACTACCATCAAAATCACGCTTAAAAAACTCATGACCCGGACACGTTGCAAATGCCGGGTGACGAATATGGTCAACCAACGGATGCTGCTCTAACCAAGTAGCGACTTCGATCGCGGCTTTTTCATGCTGATTTAAACGTACCGCCATAGTGCGCAGGCCTCTTAACGCTAAATAAGCGTCATCAGCCGACGTACATTGACCAAGTAAATATGAATTTTCTCGAAGTGTCGGCCAGTATTTTTTATTGGCCACTGCCACCCCCATCATCACGTCCGAATGACCCACAATGTATTTAGTTGCCGCTTGAATACTAATATCCACCCCGTGTTCAAGTGGGCGATAATGCAAGCCATTACCATAGGTGTTATCAAGCATGGTCATTACCCCATGCTCATTGGCAACTGCAACCATGGCTGGTACATCTTGAATTTCCATGGTGATAGAACCTGGCGACTCTAAAAACAGCACTTTGGTGTTGTCTTTGATCAGCGCTTTAATATCTGCCCCAATTGTTGGTGGATAATAAGTCGTCTCAACGCCAAAGCCAGCTAAAATTTTATCGCAAAAATCACGCGTTGGTTCATAGGCATTATCTACCATTAAGATATGATCGCCCGCTTTCAAAAAAGCCAATAGTGTGCTGCTAATGGCCGCTGCACCACATGGATAAAGCGCACATCCCTCACCACCTTCAAGCTCAGTGATCGCTTCTTGTAATGCAAAATGTGTAGTAGTACCACGACGACCATAAAAAAGTGTTTTATCGCCACGTTTTTTTGCCGCTTCTTTAAGCTCTGCCACTGAATCAAAAACAACTGTCGATGCACGTTGCACTACGGGGTTAACCACCCCATGAGTATATGCTTTTTTACGTCCGGTACTTACTAACAGCGTATTTTTATTGCTTTTTGTCGTCATCATTAATCCTTAAAATATTTCGTTAGAACATACTCTGCACTATGCTTAATCTTGCAAATTACACCAATAGTCGATTAAATAGCGCGAAATAGAATCAGCTCTTGGTAGCTTTAAATGCTCCCCCTTTTCGTGCCAATTGCCAAATTGAGCGAGCTCTTCACGGCTAAACCACTGCGCATCGTCTAGTTCGTCCTTATCAACCTGGATATTTTCTGTAACAGCTTCAGCGGTAAAGCCCAGCATAATCGATGATGGAAATGGCCACGGCTGCGAGGCAATATACTTAACATTTTCAACCACAATGCCCGCTTCTTCCATCACTTCACGCGCCACCGCTTGCTCTAAGCTTTCGCCCGGATCAACAAAACCAGCTAAAGACGAATACATACCTGGTGCCCATATTGCTTGGCGACCAAGTAAACAGCGTTCAACACCATCAGCAAATGTACGAGTAACCACCATGATCACGGCCGGATCAGTTCGCGGAAACGTTTGGTGTTTACACCCATCATTACTACATAAACGTGAATGACCAGCTTCAACAAGCTCGTTTTCGCTGCCACAACGTCCACAAAAACGATGAGTTGCATGCCAGTAACACAAACCTCGTGCCAGTGCAGCCATTGAGCCTTGCGCGATTTCCACTTGCACCCCAAAGCGGCGAATATCAACAAACTCAGCGTCACCTATCAGCTGACTTAAGACGGCTTCGTCTAGCTTGCTTACATCAAGTGCGAAATGACTGGTTTGCTGCTCATCTAAACCTAAAAAAATCGCTTCGTTTAATGCTAAGTGACTCACATCACTAAAGCTTAAAAAAGTCACAGCAATATTATTTATATCAAATAAAGTGTGATTGTTATTCACCAATAACCAACGGCTTTGCTCATTTATTTGTGCTGCCACCCATTGTTGCTCTTTACGTAGGTTTGATGCACGGTTTAAAGGCATCTGGCTGTAATTAAGCATGCTTATCCTTTTTACTATTTAGATGGCTAAAACTACCATAACACTTACTTAAACCCAATTATTACTCACTGACAAATAGGCAAAAAAAAAGCCCTTACGGACTTTTTTAAACACACAATAAATTCTGTCGTAATTACAATGTAGCTAAATGAGCCTGTAATTTTTGATTTTCAGCTTCAATATGCTGATAAAATTCTAAATCGGCTAATTTACTTGCCGCCGCTTTATCAATTACAATCACTGCATCTTGATGAAGCTGTAGTGCCGACGCTGGACATGCAGCCATCAGTGGCCCTTCAATCATAGCGCGTACCGCATCCGCTTTATTTTCACCCGTTGCAAGTAATACGACTTTTTTCGCCTCTAAAATCGTACCAATTCCCATCGTAATTGATAACTGTGGCTGATATTCATCAGCAGCAAAAAAACGGGCATTATCATCTACCGTTGCTTTTGTGAGTGTTTTTACGCGAGTACGTGAACGCAGACCTGATGAAGGCTCATTAAAGCCGATGTGACCATTACGTCCGATGCCTAATAACTGTACATCAACACCGCCTGCTGCAACTATTTTGTCTTCGTATTCTTTGCATGCTGTAATTGGGTTTAGGGCATCCCCTGGCGGTACAAAGGTATTATCTTTGTTTATATCAATATGGCTAAACAATTGCTCATTCATAAAGTGGCGGTAACTTTGTGGATGATCGCCCGTTAAACCTAAGTATTCATCTAAATTAAACGTTGTTGCTTGTGAAAATGAAATCTCACCCGCTTTATTTTTAGCGATTAATTCTTGATATAACGCAACTGGCGTAGAGCCCGTTGCTAAACCGAGCACTGACGTTGGTTTTTTTTGTAATTGTGTTGCGAAAATATTTGCGCCATATGCTGCTACGGCTGCTGCATCATTTAAAATTACTATTTGCATATTAATTTGCTCAGTTATTAAATTAGTTGATGAAAAAATGGGATCTAAGTCCCAACCCCATGTGCAATCGGATTGGGCCTTAGATCAAACCAAACAGGGATACACTATTTGGTCAATACCATTATGACAACGCTGTCATTATTACCATTCAATTTTAGTTTGTAAAGTAAAAGTGAATAAAAATTTACCTTTTTTACTGTGCTGTACATTAGCCAGCTAAACACTGACAAATATTTTGCGCTTATACATCCAATGTAATAAAAGCATTTGCACCAGCAAAAGCGCAACCACGCCAATCAGTGGCTGCCAATCGGTAGCTGCTGCTGCAATAAAGCCACCAAACACGCTATGGCTTATAAACTCCCAATTCACTAAGCTTGATGCCAAATAAATAATGATTGAGTTAGCACCAATAATCACAAACGGATAAGCTAATTTTTGGCCATTGAGAATATCAACCACTGCATAAAACACAGCCAGTAATATTGCGCTCCACCCGACTGTGACTAAAACAAATGAACTGGTCCATAATTCTTTATTAACTGGAAACTGTAAATCCCAAAGCCAACCTAAGCAAACACTCACAACACCTGCAACAAATAATATGCCTGCTGTTTGCCACTCGCCAACCTTACTTGCTCTGGCGATTAGTTGTCCTGCAAATACCCCAAACATGGCATTCACAATAGCTGGTAGACTCGATAACACGCCCTCGGGGTCGACGGCTCTATTTTGATAACTAATACCGGGTAAAAAATGCGAATCAAACCATGCATTCCAACTCCCCTGTGCACTTAAATCACCAGCGTTACCACCTGGTACAGGAATAAAACACATCAAGATCCAATACCCTAGCAGGAGAGCGATTGCTGTAAAGAGCTGTGTGCGAATACTGGTATGCCACACTAGCATTGCACAGAAAAACCATGCAATCGCTATTCGACCAAGTACACTCGCATAGCGTATTTCATCGAAGGCAAGCGGAATACCTGTGCCCCAACCATGGTTATACATCACCCCTAACCCGCACAATAGCAATAACCGCTTTAATGCTTTAGCATAAAAAACTTTTCGCTCTTGCCATGGCAGGTGATCGATGCGTTTTGGTGCTAAGCCCATCGCCACACCTGATAAAAAGATAAATAACGGAAAAATCAAATCGTAAAATGTAAATCCATGCCATGCACTGTGTAGCGTATGCGCTTCAAATACCTGCCAACCAGTCCAACCGGTTAAAACAAATAAAGCGGCAAAAATAGATTGCCCACCTAAAATCCAAAACATATCCATGCCACGTAAAGCATCAAGAGATGCTAAGCGCTTTTTACTCGGCTTTGTGTCTGTATGTGCTGTTGTCATTATTTTTACTCTTAAATAAAAAGCCCCGCGATACAACTGCGGGGTTTTTACAGGGAAACGTTACACTGCATTACCTGCAATATAAGTGGCTTTTACAAACTGATGTTCATCGAGCACCACAAAGTCCGCATCAAAGCCATCAAGTAAACGTCCCTTTTTCTTGAGGTTTAAATATTCTGCTGGATACAGTGCAGCCATGCGTAAACTTTCACTGAGGCTTACATCCAATGTATTAATGGTATTACGCACTGCACTGGCCATGTCTAATACACTGCCTGCTAATTCGCCCGTACTTGAGTTTAATCTATCCCCAGTACGAATTACTTTGCGCCCGTCAAAAAAATCAAATTCCATATCATCGGTACCCACTGGTGGCATTGCGTCAGTGACTAACATAATTTTGCCGCGCTGTTTGGTGCGAATAGCTAATTGTGCAGACAATGGATGTACATGATGCCCATCAACAATTAAGCCACACCAGCTGTTATCATGCCAAAGCGCAGCGCCAACCACGCCTGGTTCACGCGATGTAAACGGCGACATCGCGTTATATAAATGTGTAAACCCATCGGCGCCAGCATTGAGTGCCGCCATTGTCGTTGTATAGTCAGCATTAGTGTGACCTAGTGATACTTTTACACCACACGCCACTAAGCGCTCAATATCAGCAATGCTGACATTTTCTGGCGCTAAGGTAACCATTTTGATACCTAAATCTTGACGCGCATAAATGGCAAATTCTTGTTCGCTAATTGGGCGAATAAACTGCTCACTGTGTGTGCCTTTTTTTGGAAAAGACAAATGCGGACCTTCAAAGTGAATACCTAATACACCCGCGACCCCTTCGCATATTGCTTTTGCTGTTGCATCAGCAGCTGCTTGCATGGTTTCAACTTTATCGGTGATAAGTGTTGGCATCAGTGCCGTTGTACCAAATTGACCATGCGCTTTTGCGATACGATCTAAGCATTGTGTGCTTTGCTCAGCATTAAAAAATGCCCCGCCACCGCCATTAACTTGTACATCGATAAAGCCTGGCGCAACTAAACCATCTAGCTCAATAACACTGCCTGTGGTGGAAGTTTCAAGATGAAAAACGCCATTTTCAACGCTGAATAATGCATTATCTAGAAATTTTTCAGCCGTGAATAAACGTGTCGCGCGATAGAAGGTTTTCATTACAGTGCTACCTTTTGGTCTTGCTCTAATACTGATTGCTGTGCAAAATAAATTGCGCCCATTTCAGGCGGTTGCTTTGGTACTTCAACGAGTTTTGCAATTGCTGGGTCAAGCCATTGATTTAAAGGCTCTGCAAGACCACCGATCATAGATAAACGCGGAGGATTGTTCTCTAATAAACGATGCGCTAACTGACTCACGTATTGCGCTCCGTCTTTTACAATGGCTAAAGCGATTTGATCGCCTTGGTGTGCTGCATCAAATACATAGCGAGCAAGTTTTGCATAGCTACTTGACGGTTGTCCGGCCATTTGCTCTGCAATGCCCATTGCTGTGGTGACATTAAAATGCTCTTTAACCACTGGCGTCATTATCGTGTTAGGACCTAAACCATCTAGCTCCATTAACACCGCTTTAATTGCCTCTAAGCCCATCCATGCGCCACTGCCTTTATCGCCAAGTGCAAAACCATGACCGCCGTAATTCACCGACTGCCCTTTTACATATGAAAAACCACATGAACCAGTACCCGTGATGATCACGGCACCATCACCGCCTTCATGAGCCCCGATACACGCCGTATGTAAGTCAGTAGTTAAAAACATTTGTTTAAATGGGTGCTCCCACTCTGTTATTTTTTCATATAAGTTCGGTAAATTAACACCCGCCAATCCTAAACCGGCATACACTTGATGAATAGACTCTAATGGCAAACCTGCATCGCGCATCGCCAATTGTGTAGATACCATTATTGACTCTAATGTGCGCTCCAACCCATGTAATGGATTCGCAGGGCCACCTAAACCTGTTCCTAATACCCCGTTTTGCACAGAGTATATAGTTGCACGGCACTTAGTTCCGCCACCGTCGATACCAATATACAATTGGTCCTCATTCGCACTCTTAGCCATCATTTAACGACCTCTAACCTTCGTTTTATATTTGTATTAATCGCATGTTTTTTTATTATCTTAATGCGATTCACCCTCAACCCATGTTGAATTAATGTTACACAACAAATGACAGCGTTGTCATTAAGTTTTTTATAAAAAATCTCACATATCCCACATTTATCTCTAATTAACTGAATTAAATAAATAATTAATATCAATTAAATTAGTGTCGACTATCTTTTAACGTAATAATAAGGTTTAAAAATGACATTATTACCTAAAAAAACAACAAAAATGGTGATTTATAACACTATTTTCATAACTTAAATGGCCAAAAAACATAAATAAAAATGCAGAATATGCATCCAGTTTACCAAAAATAATAATTTAGTAAAGATTCACTGTCGATATTGGAATATTTTTTCTAGTGGTAGATTAAAAACAATCGCGATCTTAAAAGCGACCTCCAGCGACGGTGAATACCTTGCCGCTTCAATTGCGGCAATTGTTTGACGCGTCACCCCAACGACTTCAGCTAATTGCTGCTGCGTCATTTCATTATGCTGAAACCGTAATGCACGGATCGTGTTAGTAATCGCTAACTTTGCCATTCTAACCTCTATATAATAGCCAAGCTTCGGCCCCAGCGCCGATTATCTCGCTCACCAACGCTGCGATTACTAACTGGTGAACCGGACTAATTGCAAACCCAAAATGTGGGTCAATCAGCATTGCAAACACCGCGTTCACAACGCCTAATTGTAAAATAAGTAGTGCAACACTTTTTGCTTTTAAGGCAATAGCCTGTTCGCGTTCATCTTTCGCTTGATTCGCATATTTAGTATTAAATATCGCTAAGATAATGTGCATCACAATAAGCATTACAACGGTTTGTATCGTAAGTGATATCAACAAGCCACTTGCTAATAACGGATCCATCTGAGCTTCTGGCGTCATTGATAATACTGACTGCAAGTAATTAAACAACACAACCATCGTTATGCACATCTCAAGTAACCGCGATTTTTGTGTATAACTCATATCACCCCCTTATAATAATAAATTTGATGTTAAGTATACTTAACATTAATGACTATAAGAGTGGGCTCACATCATGTCAAATATTTTTAACATGATGTTATGTTTTTAATACATTAGTTTCAAAGTAACAGGGAATCATCAATGCAAAAAAACTGTGCCGCACTTTGTTTTAATGCATCAGCCGTCAGTCTATCAGCGCCATAGACGTCACACGGTACATTATAATGATGCTGTAAATGACCCAGTAATAAGGCAAAATCCCCGTCGCCGGAGAGTAAAATAACTTTGTCGAGGTTTTTACCTTGTTCTAGCATGTCGATGGTGATGCCGACGTCCCAATCGCCTTTTGCGCTGCCATCTTTACGCTGAATAAATGGTTTTAGCTTTACCTCAAAACCAATCGCACGAAGAATATTTTGAAATTGAGATTGCTTTTCGTCCCCGCGATAAATTGCATATGCAATCGCGCAGTCTATATCATAGTCATCACTGATTTTTGCCCAAAAGGCATTGTAATCAAAGTTTTTTCGGTAGCTCTCTCGACAGGTGTAATAAATATTTTGGACATCGACAAAAATCCCCACTCTCGGCTTTTTCGCCGTTGTACTATGTATTTCTTGACTCATGCGTTATCCCTTTTAAATTAATCACGCTACTGTAGCATACCCTGATTAATTTCAAGCCCTTGCATTTAGCTTTCAAGTAACCTAAATTAGTTACATTGAAGCATGTAACCAAAATTGGTTACTTTTCTTTATGTAACTTAAATCAAGGACATTTATGATTGCGGTGATCAGCGGTGATGTGATCAAATCACAACATATTCCAAAGCACGACTACGATGCGATGCTCTACCAGCTCGACCAAAGTTTGCGAGCAATTACTCAACGCCATCTAGGACAAAGTATTATTTATCGAGGCGATGCTTTTCAGGTGCAAATAAATCAACCACCCCAAGTATGCCGTGTCGCAGTGCTGCTTTACTTACATCTTAAAGCCACCGGCTATGAAATTCGCCAAAGCCTTGCCATTGGTGAAATAGATAATGCTAGAGCCGATATTAAAACAGCAACAGGCTCTGCATTTACATTATCGGGGCGCGGTCTTGACGAAATCCATAACCAACGCTTTACTCTTAGCAGTATTGATGAACTCAAAAATGATGGCTTAACCCTTAATCTAGCTTTTATTGACGTGCTCCTGAGCAAAATGACACACAAACAAGCGAATGCCTTATATGTCTATTTAACCGCAGAAAACAATCAACATAGTGAACTTGCTAAACAATTAAAAACCAGTCGTGAGAATGTGACCAAGTTACTTAATCTTGCACATTATCAGTTGATCGAGCGTTTTTTAGACTATGCAGAGCAGGCCATTGCTAATGCCGTGATAGGAGTAAAAAAATGAGTTTTATGTTGTTATTAGTTGCATTATTTATCGGTCATATTTTAGCTGATTTTTATTGGCAGCCAATGAGTTGGGTTAATAACCGTAATACACGTCACTTTCGTGCTAAAAAACTGTACTTGCATGTGCTAGTGCACGGTCTAACTACGGCAGCAATTGTCAGCTGGTGGGAGTTTAGTTTTGGCTGGCAAGAGCTCTCGCGTATCGGTATTGCCACAGCTATTGTTATCGTGACCCACTACTTAATTGATTTAGCAAAATCATATTCAAACAAAGGGGTTGTGCCATTTATCATTGATCAACTTGCTCATCTTGTCGTGATACTACTACTGACTGTGTGGTTGAGCGACAACAGTGAATTTATTACCAGCATTTGGCAATGGCTGATAACCCCCACTACATTATGGGTGCTATGTGGCTATTTACTGGTATTGAGTCCCAGTGCTGTGTTCATTCGTATGATGTTAGAGCGTCTCACTACCGGGTTTAGCTCCACAGGAAGTTTACCAGCAGCGGGGCAAAGTATTGGCATGCTTGAGCGAGTATTAATGCTTACATTTATTTTGCTAGATCAGTTGGCTGGCGTTGGCTTTTTATTAGCAGCAAAATCGGTATTTCGCTTTGGCGACTTACGTGCCAGTAAAGATAAAAAACTCACCGAATATGTTATGCTCGGTACACTTTTGAGTGTCACCGTCACCTTATTTATTGGCTTAGCAGTTAATTATCTTAAAGCATTATAGAAATAAAAAGCATAAAAAAACGCGCCAGCTTAGGCGCGTTTTTTATCAAAATATTATTACGTGTTACTCACGCCATCATTACCAGAGCGACGACGTTGACCACTGCCACCAACAGATTGACGCTTAGCCCATGGGTTTTGTGTTTGCTCACCAGCGGCTTTAGCAGCAGGTTTTTTACCTGAGCCACCACGGCGTGGGCCGGTGCCATTACCGCCGTTATTATTTGGCTTTTTGCTATCAGACTTAGGTTTAGAAAAAGGCTGACCCGCTTTTTTAGGCTTTTTAGGTTTGATAGGTCGTGCATCAAGCTCTCTTTCAGGCACTCCTTTTGTTGGCTCAAAACCAGCTTCTTTTGCACGTGGGATCAATTCACCGATAAAACGTTCAATACCGTATAAGTCATCAGCATCTTCCGGTGTTACAAATGAAATTGCGTCGCCAGATGCACCCGCACGGCCGGTACGACCAATACGATGCACATAATCTTCATACACATTAGGCAAATCATAGTTAACTACATGTGGCAGTTCAACAATGTCTAAACCACGGGCAACAATATCCGTTGCCACAAGTACGCGTACTTCGCCACTTTTAAAGCCTTCAAGCGCTTTAACACGCGCGCCTTGAGATTTATTACCATGAATTGCAGCGCCAACAATATCATCGCGCTCTAACTGCTTTACTAAACGGTTTGCACCATGTTTAGTGCGGCTAAATACCAACACTTGTTGCCAATCATTAGTACGAATTAAATGACTTAACAAGGCGGTTTTACGTGCTTTATCTACCGCATAAACGCATTGGGTAACACTTTTTGCCGTGGTATTTTTTGCAGCGACTGAAATTTCAACCGGATCATTAATAAGCCCTTTCGCAAGCGCTCTAATATCGTCTGAGAACGTCGCTGAGAACATCAAGTTTTGACGTTTAGCCGGTAACTTGCTGATGATACGTTTAATGTCATGAATAAAGCCCATATCAAGCATACGGTCAGCTTCATCAAGCACCAACACTTCGAGGTTATCGAACTTCAAGGCATTTTGGTTATGCAAATCCATTAAACGACCCGGAGTAGCAACTAAAATATCTACGCCTTTGCGTAAACGCATCATTTGCGGATTGATTTTAACACCACCGTACACAACAAAAGAACTGATATTAGAATGCTTAGCATACTCTTCAACGTTCTCGCTTACTTGTAATGCCAGCTCACGGGTTGGAGTTAAAATTAAAGCACGAACTTGGTTAACCTTGGCTTTTTGGCCTGTTGATAAGCGCTCAATTAACGGTAAAGTGAAACCCGCTGTTTTACCTGTACCAGTTTGCGCTGCAGCCATAACATCACGACCTTCAATGATCGCTGGAATGGCTTGAGCCTGAATTGGTGTTGGCGTTTCATAGCCCTTTTCTAAAACCGCATTAACTAAAGACTGTGATAAACCTAACCCATCAAAACTCATATTTTCTCTCAATAATTTTAAGGCCCAATCGGCCAATGGCGCATTATACCGATCGTACGCAATAATGCATGGTATATTCACGTTTGAAATAGCGTCAGCCAAATTTAACTAGCCACATCACACTATAACTCACTAAAAAAACACAACCTTAAAAAACAAAAAAGCGGCACTGTGGCCGCTGTTGAAAAGCTATCATCACTTGAGTGATGCTATTTAACACCTAACTCACGCAGACGCTCTTGTAAGTAACT
The DNA here is from genome assembly GCF_014163915.1 of Pseudoalteromonas sp. SR41-8. Classification (NCBI taxonomy): domain Bacteria; kingdom Pseudomonadati; phylum Pseudomonadota; class Gammaproteobacteria; order Alteromonadales; family Pseudoalteromonadaceae; genus Pseudoalteromonas; species Pseudoalteromonas sp. SR41-8. The sequence goes on along the minus strand of NZ_JACJEE010000031.1, from coordinate 22,874 downwards.
GTCAGCAGTATAACGCGCTGATAACACCACATCTGGACGCGGGTGCAAAAATAACGGCAAAGAAATACGTGACTTAGATGACGCTTTGCCAGTAGGGTTAATAACACGGTGAATAGTCGACGGGAAATAACCACCTGACGCTTCTTGCAACATGTCGCCAATGTTAATAATTAAACTGCCAAAATCGCATGGCACATCTAACCAACCGCCATCTGTTTTTTGTACTTGCAAGCCTGGCTCATTTGAAGCAGGTAATACCGTTAATAAATTAATATCACCATGTGCAGCAGCACGAATAGCGCCAGGTTCTTCATCACCTGTCATCGGCGGGTAATGTAATATACGTAATAATGTTTGCTCTGAATCAGCAATCATATCTTTTAAATCGATTGAAAACTTAGCACGCACATCCGCTGGTGCTTCAGCTTGCACCCAGCTTAACAATGTCGCAGCAAATTCATTGGCTAAACGATAATATTCGCGAATATCTGCTTCTAACTGCGCTGGTACACGGCCTTTTGGATAAACATGAAAATATTCTTTAATATCTTTAACTGTAAAGCCTTTTGCAACTTCTGATACCGAAGGCGGAAAGTAGCCATCTTGAGTGTCTTTAGAGAATAAGAATTCATGTTTTTGTTCAGAATTAAAAAAATCCTGCCAATTTTTATAAATTGATTCAACAAGAGACTGTGGAATTGGGTGGTTTTTTAATACACCAAAGCCCGTATTTCTAAGAGACTCAACAAATTGAGCGGCCGCATCGCTCGCTTTATAATCAACGGTAGGTAATTGCATGTTCGTATCCAATGAATTAAGTTGTTAAAAGCCTTTGCTAATCATAGCAGTTGCTCCATTGTAGCGCTTCGCGAGCATAATAAAACGGGCAAAAAAACATAAGGACTTATGTCCTCTTTAGCTGGGTAAGCGTTTATTACTTGATGCAAATCAAAATGTTGCTATTGTGGATAAAACGCCAAAACAACTGTAATTATAAACGCACTTTAATGGTCTATTCTTCACTAACCTCTTTCATTAAGCAAAGGTAACCTATGCGCCAAAAAATTTCGTTCAAAAGTGGTGATTTAACACTCGCCGGTCAGCTTGAAACACCCGCCAGTGATATTAAATTTTATGCCTTGTTTGCCCATTGTTTTACCTGTGGTAAAGATATAGCCGCAGCAAGTCGAATTAGCCGAGCACTCACTCAACAAGGTATTGCGGTATTACGCTTTGATTTTACTGGCCTTGGTAATAGCGACGGTGATTTTGCCAACAGTAATTTCTCATCAAATATCCAAGATTTAATTGCCGCGGCAGATCACTTACGTGAACACTTTAAAGCGCCACAATTATTAATCGGTCATAGTTTAGGGGGCGCAGCGGTACTAGCAGCTGCCGAACACATTGCTGAAGTACAAGCCATTACCACCATAGGCGCACCATCAGATGCGCAACATGTAGCGCATAACTTTGCCGCTCATCTTGATGAAATTAATAGCAAGGGCGAAGCCAAGGTAAATTTAGCAGGGCGAGAATTTACCATTAAAAAACAGTTTGTGGACGACATTGCCAATTACGACCACAGCCATATCAGTAAATTAAAACGTGCTTTATTAGTTATGCACTCCCCTATTGATGCCACAGTAAATATCTCTGAAGCTGAAAAGATTTACGCCGCTGCTAAACATCCAAAAAGCTTTATTAGTCTGGATAACGCCGACCACTTACTCACTAACAAAGACGATGCTGACTACGCAGCAGACGTTATAGCATCATGGGCAAAACGTTATGTGGATTTTGATAAAAACCAGTACAGTGCCAAACTTAGCAGCGGCAATGTATTAGTTGAAGAGAAAGATCATGTCTTTACTCAGCATGTAAGTACCAAGGATCATACTTGGCTGGCTGATGAACCACTAAGTGTTGGCGGTAATAATTTAGGCCCAGACCCTTATCACCACTTACTTGCTGGACTTGGTGCATGCACCGCAATGACTTTACGTATGTATGCAAGTCGTAAAAACTTGCCACTTGAACACGTAAAGATAGAACTGGACCACAGCCGTGATTATCACGCCGATTGCGATAACTGCGAGCAAACCGACAAACTCGAAGCCATCACCCGTAAAATCACCTTAGTGGGTGATTTGAGTGACGCTCAGCGCCAGCGCCTATTAGAAATTGCCGACAAATGCCCTGTGCATAAAACCCTGCATAACAACCCTCTGATTGTAAGTGAGCTGGTAAAATAACTATCAAGCGCATAAGAGTGGCAACTTAATATGTTTACGCGCTAAGTTTTATTATTTTAGTTTGCTACAAACGCTTTGATTTCTTTACTCATCCGCTCTACTAACCACTTAGGTCCGCCATCATACATATCATTATGGCGTGAGTTCTTTATCGAAATCTGCGTAACCGGATACTGTGCTAATTCATCTTCATTGAGTAATACCTGATTATCCGCAGGGTAATCACTGCCACGAAGCGTTAAAACCCGAATGTTATTATTGCGAGGTAACAACATACGCCGATGATCAAGCGTGATAATTTGACTCACTTGCTTAGGATAAATCGCCGCGTAAAGCGCGGCTATATCACCGCCATTAGAATGGCCAAATAACGTTAACCGCGTAAAATCATACTCTGGGTAGCGAGAGCTCAACTCAGTCACTAAAAATTTTAGAGTGACCACACCACGATGCCAGTTTTCCATACGAGTGGCCATATAAGGTGGCGTGCGGTTGAGCGCAGGATCGCGGTCTAATTCATGGGCTACAGCAATGGTTAAATAGCCCTTAGCTGTAAATATATCAGCCGCAAACTGATAGTCAGTATGCGCAATACCATATCCGGCATTAATAAATACCACAGGGCATTTTGTTTGTTGGCTACAATGCTCGTTATATGCTGGTAATGAAATACTGATCGGGATCGCGCGGTCACGCGCTTTATCAACAATCATTTCGCTGTTTGTTGCGGAACTGGCGACGGCACTGACTATGAGAAAGAAGAAGCTCACAAGGTACTTAAAAGGTAGTGGCATTAATTTGCTCGACTTATTTTATTTAAATTATAAAGTACTTTAAGCTTTTGAATATTAATTGCAATAAAACGAGGTACCTAAAACAGCAGAAGAGTTTTAAAGAAAAAAATAATTATTATAAATTTATGCGATAATAGTCGTATTGTCTTAACGTCTATTTAGAAAAGAACCTATCCATGAAATCATACAACAGCATCGAAGAACGTATCGATATTTTACAAAGCAGAATTGAAGCGTATCAAGATGAAATCGAAACGCTAGAAACAGAGCCAAAAAATAATAACGAGCGTATTATTTTTAAATTCATCGAAACAGGCAGCACCGGCAAGACTAAAGATTTTGTGCGTGAATTAGGCATTAAATCACCACGCGATAGTTTGTATTCATCAGGTGATGTATCAAAACTCATCAAAGATGGCGCCAGTGATATTTCCCCTGCATTACTTGAAATTGCCCGCGCACTTGCCAGCGCACGAAATAAAAATGGTCCTGCCTGCTAATTAAGCATTAGATTAGCCGTGTCATAACGGCTAATCCACCAGCTCGATATCTAGTCCGCTGAGTAAGTTTAACGCTGCAAAGCGCTCAAACTTAGCCCGGCTAACATTATTATTTTTAATATCAATATTAAAATGCATCGCCCCGACAAAGTTTACTTTACTCAAGTTTGTTTGCAGAAATAGACTATCTCTAAAGTCAGTGTTACTAAAATCACTGGTAGCTAAATTAGCCTGTCTAAAATCAACATCTTTGGCAAAACAGTCAATCATGATCAAGCCTTTTAACTGTAACTCATAAAACGAGCTATGACTAAGTTGGCAATTTTTAAAACTCACCGATGACATAAGTGCCAATTGTGGCCAATTTACCTGCGCCCATTGAATACTGTTGAGCTTACAATCAACAAAGCAGACTTCTTCTAACGAACTATAGCCCCAATTTAAATCGCTTAAATTACAGTTAATAAATTCGCACTCAATAAAACGACAATTACTAAATTGACTATGACTAAAATCACATTCAATAAACTGGCACTGTTCAAACTCAATGTCACTAAAGCGCTGCGTATTAGCCATGCAGTTTGAAAAATGCTGGTCGTAGTAGTCTGTTTGTGAAAATTGATAACTCACAGCCATAAAATCCTCTAATAAAATTATCTACACATCTAAATGAAAAAACCCCTAGGTATGAGCCTAAGGGTTTTCAACAAATCACTTATCGGATTGCTTATTCTGCTGATTTTTCAGCTTTTTCAACAACACTAATAGCAAGCTCTGTAAGCGAATCTGCATTTGCTTTACTTGGTGCGTTAGTTAACAAACACGACGCTTGGGTTGTTTTAGGGAAAGCAATCACGTCACGAATGTTATCAGTACCACACAGTAGCATTGCTAAACGGTCTAAACCGAACGCTAAACCAGCATGTGGTGGCGTACCGTATTTTAACGCTTCAAGTAAGAAACCAAACTTGTCTTGCTGCTCTTGTGCATCAATACCTAGGATTCTAAACGCTGCTTCTTGCATATCTGTATTATGAATACGTACCGAACCACCACCTACTTCGTAGCCATTTAGTACCATATCGTATGCATCTGAAATAGCCGCTGCTGGGTTTGCTTCAAGTTCGCTTGCATTTACATCTTTTGGTGCTGTAAATGGGTGATGAACAGCATGCAATGTACCTTCGTCGTCTTCTTCAAACATTGGGAAGTCAACAACCCAAAGCGGAGCCCAGCTATTTAGATTAGTGATCTCTAAATCAAGGCCAATCTTAATACGTAGCGCGCCCATAGCTTCGTTTACTGTGTTGCGTTTATCAGCACCGAATAAAATGATGTCGCCAGTTTGTGCGTTAGTGCGTGCAAGAAGTTCGTTGATCACCTCTTCATTTAAGAACTTAGCGATTGGCGATTGCACGCCTTCAGCGCCTGCTGCACGGTCGTTTACTTTCATCCACGCAAGCCCTTTCGCGCCGTAAATGCCGATGAATTTAGTGTAGTCATCTAGTTGCTTACGCGAAAGTGATGCACCGCCTGGTACTGTTAATACCGCAACACGGCCTTTTTCATCATTGGCAGGACCAGAAAAAACTTTAAACTCGACGTCTTTTACTAAATCGGCAACGTCAATTAATGTCATTGGGTTACGTAAATCAGGCTTATCAGAACCATACAAGCTCATTGCCTCAGCGTAAGGCATGATTGGGAACTCGCCTAAATCCACGTCTAGCAATTGCTGCCACATTTCGCGGATCATTTTTTCTGTGATACCACGTACCTGAGCAGAGCTCATGAACGAGGTCTCTATATCGATTTGAGTAAACTCAGGCTGACGGTCAGCACGTAAATCTTCATCACGGAAACATTTAACAATTTGGTAGTAACGGTCAAAACCCGACATCATCAACAATTGCTTGAACAACTGCGGAGACTGCGGTAATGCGTAAAAACTGCCTTTGTGAACACGGCTCGGTACTAAATAATCGCGCGCTCCTTCTGGGGTAGCTTTTGTAAGTACTGGCGTTTCGATATCTAAGAAATTATTTTCATCTAAGAAACGACGCACAAAGCTGCTAGCTTTAGCGCGTAGTTTAATACGGTCACTCATTTCTAAACGACGAAGGTCTAAGTAACGGTATTTTAAGCGACGCTCTTCAGAGTTTACCTGATTAAAATCAAGTGGTAATGGCTCTGAACGGTTGATGATAGTAAGGCCTGTGCCTAAAATTTCAACTTCACCAGTTGCCATATCTTTGTTGATTTGGCTGTCAGGACGTGCGCGAACTACACCTTTTAATTGTACGCAAAATTCTTGACGTAATGTATTCGCGGTATCCATTAAGCCTTCAACTTCAGGATCGAATACAACTTGTACTAAACCTTCTCTATCGCGTAAATCGACAAAGATAAGTCCACCAAGGTCACGTCGTTTGTTGATCCAACCACATAGTTCAACTTCTTGATCTACTTGAGTTTTATTTAGCTGTCCGCAGTATATAGAGCGCATAGTTTTCCTGTCAGTGTAAAGACGAATAGCCGCTTCCCCTAAGAATTGCTGTTTTTGAGGGAGAATAGCCACTATTTATAAATCATTTTAGGGGGAGCATTATACCCAAGTTACTTGAAAATGCGAGCTCGGCAGCAGCTACTATGCTTTCAATTTATAGATTTGATATACTAACCAAAACACACAATCAGTTAACCGTTTTATGTTGTATTTAGGGTGTCCGCAGTGGTCAAGTACCGCATGGAAAGGCAATTTATTATCAAGTCACTGCAAAAATGCCGATATGTTGCACGAATACGCACAGGTGTTTAATTCAGTCGAAGGCAATACCAGCTTTTATGCCGATCCTAGTGTTGAATCATTAAATCGCTGGCGTGATGCTGTCGGCAATGACTTTAAATTTACTTTTAAATTCCATCGACGCTTTAGCCATGAATTACAGCTTACTCATATCGATGACGAACTCACTGCATGGTTTAATTTATTCGAGCCAATATTGTCTCATGTTGGGCAGATCATGTTGCAGCTACCAAGTAGTTTTAGCCCCAAACAACTGCCGTTATTAGCACAGTTTATTGCCAAGCTCCCGACAGGTTTAAACTACGGCGTTGAAGTTCGCCACCCCGAATTTTTTAAGAAAGGCGCAGCCGAAATTGCCTTTAATCAGCTATTAATAGCAAACAATGTCAACCGTATCTCAATGGACACCCGCGCATTATTTGCAGTTAAGCCGAACACTGAAGCACTCATCGATGCCCAACAAAAAAAGCCCCATTTACCCGTGCATGCCATTGCAACAGGCAATCAACCTATGGCCCGCTTTGTGATTGCCGATTTAGATCATGACTATAAAAGCTATTACCAACCGTGGCTTAAAAAAGTAAAACAATGGCTTGATGAGGGTAAGCACCCGTATGTATTTTTTCATACTGCAGATAACCGCCAAGCACCATTATTAGCACGCGAGTTTTGCCAAGATTTAGGTTACCAGCACCCCGTGCTAAACCCTTTCACTGGTGAAAAAGAAGCCAGTCAAGCCAGCCTTTTTTGACTCGCTTTGAAAATTAATTAACTACAAAGAAGTATTGAATGAGTGATTTTAAACGCTATTTTAGCGGCTATCCAGAGCAAATTGTAACGCAAGTAATGCAGCTTATTGAAAATGATAAACACGGCGCGTATTTAACTAAAAAATACCCCAGCTCCCATAATATTACCAGTGACAAGTCGTTATACGCATACGCCACTGAGCTTAAAAAGCGCTATTTAAAAAATGCGCCACCGTTTGGCCGCGCCGCGTTTAAAAAACAAGGCGATATGGTCACTAATGCACTAGGTACTCATACGTATCGTATGCAAGGTAAAACCCGCAAGCACGATTTAGCCATCAACAGTGATTTACTGCGTGCACCAGAGGAATTACTCAAAGCTTTAGTAGTACACGAGCTCGCCCACTTTAAGGAAAAAGACCATAACAAAAGCTTTTACGCCCTGTGCTGCCACATGGAGCCAAGCTACCATCAACTCGAATTAGATTTACGGATTTTTTGTGTGCTAGTAGCTGAAGGTAAAAACCCATACACATAAAAATAACTGAATCACAAAGTACATAGCCGTACAGTTAACATATAAATACTATGCAAGATGAGTACGGGAGATTTCTTCATTGACCCAATGTAGTAATTGCTTTATCGCTTTTGAAAGTACCTGATTTTGCCTCACTATATAACCTAAACTGGTAGTTGGAAATTGCGGTAATGCGGTCACTGTGGTGGTTAGATTTGCTTTACTGCGCAGGGAAAACTCTGGCACGATGGCAACGCCAAACCCCGCTTCAGCCCAATCAATTTGCGCATCGACACTGCCCACTTCCATCACCCGGTAATTTGGTAAGTTTAAAGATGGCAAGGCACTATCGAGCAAGTCTCGGGTTCGCGTATCATGGCCGAGTAAGATTAATGTTGGCGGCTCAGTCAGTGTAACATTGTTATCGTTTTTGGCTTGCTGCCATAACTTTAAATGATTACCTAATGCACACCATTTTATCTGCTGTAATTGCGTAAAATGCAGCGGCTCACTTTCTTTTTGGGCAATCACAAACCCTAAATCAGCTTCAGCACTTTTAACCAATGCTGACGCTTGAGAAGACGTTGTATTGAGCAAAGTAAAGTCAATGCCAGGAAACTGGCGCTTAAAAAGCTGAAAAGGCTCAATCAACAATAAACGAGAAATTATATCACTGGCGGCAATTGTCAGTGTGCCTTGGCTGAGATCATTAATCGCATTTAAGTCAGATTGGCAAACCTGTAATTCCCATAAGGTTTTTTGTCCAGACTCTAATAGCCGTAAACCTGCTTGGGTCAAACTAAAGGGATTACGTTCTATCAGTTTAACCCGTGTCGTTTTTTCTAACTGCTTAATATGCAAGCTAACATTTGGCTGTGTCATATGCAGCGCATTGGCTGTTTTACCAAAGTGCTTTAACTCAGCCAATGTGACAAAAGTTTTTAACCAGTGAATATCTAGCATCTTTATGACCTTAATGGTGTGAAATCGATATGAAATTCTTATCAAGATAATAATTATAATTAATTTCTCTTATTTTAATAGAGCGCATACCATATTCGTTCAATCAATTTGGAGATTAAATTATGCCGTCAATTGTTGTTGTAGGTGCAAACTGGGGTGATGAAGGCAAAGGCCGTATCGTCGATTTTCTAGCTGAGAACGCATCTGCGAGCATTCGCTTTCAAGGTGGTAACAACGCCGGACATACCGTTGTGAATGACTTTGGTACGTTTAAACTACACCAATTACCAAGCGGTATTTTTAATCCTGATTGTATTGCAGTACTAGGCCCAGGCATGGTGATAAGCCCTGCGGCATTAAGCGAAGAAATAGCCGAAGTTAACGCCGCCGGTGTTGATGTAAAATTATGTATTTCTGATCGTGCAACGTTATGCTTACCATTACACGCCCTTGAAGATACCCTCGAAGAAGTGCGCTTAGGCGATGCCGCTTACGGCTCTACTCGTCAAGGAATTGCACCTGCATACGGCGACCGAGTAATGAAAAAAGGTATTTTAGTTGGCTGGTTAAATCAGCCAGACGTTTTATTAGAGCGTATTCAATTTATGCTGGATTGGAAAATGCCACAGCTAAAAGCCCTTTACCCAAGCTGTGATTTTTCACAAACAGCTGAACAAATGACTGAGTGGTTATTAGCTGTCAGCGCTCCTTGGCGTGAATTTATTTGTAATGTAACAGAGCCTTTAAAAGCACTGCAAAAGCAAGATGCCAACTTATTGTTTGAAGCGCAACTAGGCGCAGGCCGCGATTTAGTTTACGGCGAATACCCGTATACTACATCATCAAACGTGACTGCTGCCTATGCAGGAATTGGCAGCGGACTGCCAGCTTTGCGCCCTGAGCGTGTTATCGCTGTGGCTAAATCATTTAGCTCATCTGTTGGTACAGGTACACTCGTTACCGCCATGGCAGAGCAAGACAATTTTCGTGAAAGCGCGAACGAATATGGCGCAGTGACTGGCCGCCCACGTGATATGGGTTATTTTGATGCAGTTGCCACCCGTAACGGTGTTGAATTACAAGCAGCTACTGAAATCGCTTTAACCAAAATTGATTGCCTATCTGGCATGAAAGATTTAAAAATCTGCGTTGGTTATGCAGGCGATCACAGCGAAAACCCTATTTGGCCACAAACAGCGGCTTTAACGCCAATCTATGAAAGCATGCCAGCGTGGGATGAAGATATTACCGGTTGTCGCACCTTCGACAGTCTGCCTGCTGCAGCGCAGCATTACGTAGAGCGCATCGAAGTACTGATGGGAGTACCTGTAAGTATGGTGTCTGTGGGCCCTGAACGTGAGCAAATGATTATCCGCTAAATTTATAGCATAGCGTTTTTTATCATTCAATTGAGCACAATAATATTGGGTTTCATTACGAAACCCAATATTATGCACTGTATTAATAACTAAATGCTTTGACCTGCGATTTAATGTCCTTGCAAGGTGTTATTTAAAGTCCAAGTTCTGCCATAAAGTCGTCATCTAAATCACTTGCTTTAGCAGCATCATCAGCAGCTTTTTGTTTTTCTGCTTTATGCTTTGCTTCGTTTTCAATGATGTCATCTGGGTCAATAGCTTCAGCAATATCAAAATCGTGTAATTTGATAAACTCAGTTTTATCCATTGCTAATTCTAAATAAAAGATATTTTGTTTACTGGTGGTAAATGTCACGCGCCGTGCTTGCGGTCTATCCATCGTAGTATCGACCGAAATCTGTACTTGCTTATTGATGGCCATCATCTTCGGTTGATTTTGGGTAATTGAAGTATGTAACTGCTCGCGTACCTTTGAAGTAAAATCACCAACGATTTGGTTCATCAATTCACCGAGTACATTTGATACGTCGTCCGATAAGTGGCTATGAGCTAGTTCTTCTTCAGGCATCCCCATATTACGCATGTAATCATGATAAATCTCCATCGCCGCTTGCGAGGTGAAATTAGTAATTACCAGTCCTGTAAATCCGCCATCAAATAATACAAAACAACCGATATCAGGACGCATACAGGTGCGGGTTATTTTTTGTACCATTGCTGAGTAGCTAATGCTATTACCACTTGCCGACGACAATACACTCGTTACAGAATGGCAAAGGGTTGCCAATATATCATCTGTGCTGATCACTTTACTTTTGCTCATAAACTTCTCTTTTTCTACTTGTTATTCATTATTCTAGCCAAGCTACTGAAATTATCACTGACTATCCAGCATAAAATGCTAAAATAGCCCTATTATTTTTCAAGAGACTGTTTGTGTGAACATAAAAGACAGCATTTATGCCACTGAGCAAGCGGTTAAAGACTTTAGCTTTGACCAACATGTAGTAGAAGTTTTCCCAGATATGATCCAGCGCTCAGTTCCGGGTTATGCAACCATTGTTAGTACGATGGGTAAATTGGCCGGTGAATATGCGCAACGCAATTCAAACCTTTATGATTTGGGCTGTTCCCTTGGGGCAGTAACATTAAGCATGCGCCGTAATATCCGCACTGATAATTGCCATATTATTGCCGTTGATAATTCACAAGCCATGGTTGAGCGCTGTAAATTACATTTGCACGGCTTTCGCTCAGAAGTGCCTGTTACAGTGACGCTTGGTGATATTAATGAGCTAAATATTGAAAACGCGTCAGTGGTCGCCATGAACTTTACTTTACAGTTTATTCCACCCGCACAGCGCCAAGCCGTGCTTGAAAAAATATACGCGAATTTAAAACCCGGTGGTGTATTGCTGTTAAGCGAAAAAATCAAAGGCGAGAACGAGCAATGCGATAACTTGCTGATTGACTTGCACCACGATTTTAAACGCCACAATGGTTATTCTGAATTAGAAATTAGCCAAAAACGTACCGCCATTGAGAATGTAATGCGCCCAGATACTTTAAATGCTCACCTTTCTCGACTTACCGATATTGGCTTTAGCCAAACCCAAGTGTGGTATCAATGTTTTAATTTTTGCTCACTGGTAGCAATCAAGTAACAAATATAAAGAGTAATTCAATGTCTCAATGGTTTAACCAATTTTACGCCGCAATCGCACAAAGCCCGCTAAGTCACTGGCTGGAAACGCTACCTAGCCAATTAAAACACTGGCAATTAGAGGCAAGTCACGGTGATTTACCAAAATGGCAGAAAGTGTTAAAAAACTTGCCTGAAGTGGCGACCAAACACGTCAATATTATCGACAAAGTTGAAATTGGTGCCCCAGGCGAAATGACCGACGGCGAACAAAAACAAGTTACACACTTATTAAAACGAATGATGCCATGGCGTAAAGGCCCTTTCAGCCTACACGGTATTGAAATTGATACTGAATGGCGCAGCGATTGGAAGTGGGACCGTTTATTACCGCACATTGAGCCGCTAAAAGGCCGCACGGTTTTAGACATCGGCTGTGGCTCTGGCTATCACTTATGGCGGATGCGCGGTGAAGGCGCTGAGTTTGTGGTTGGCATTGATCCGTCTGATTTATTTTTATGTCAGTTTCAAGCCATCAAACACTTTAACCCAGATGAAAACGTGCATTTATTACCGCTAGGTGTTGAAGCCCTGCCTGAGTTAAAAGCCTTTGATACGGTGTTTTCGATGGGTGTGCTTTATCATCGTCGTTCCCCTATCGACTTTTTAGCACAATTAAAAGCGCAGCTTCGCCCAGGTGGTGAATTAGTGCTTGAAACCTTAGTCATTGAAGGCGATGAAAACACAGTACTCGTGCCCACTGACCGCTATGCGAAGATGCGTAACGTGTGGTTTATTCCGAGCACGGCAGCGCTAAAACTCTGGATGGAACGTGTTGGTTTTAAAGATGTGCAAGTGAAAGACTGCGCTATTACAACGCTTGAAGAACAACGTAAATCAGATTGGATGGAAAACGAGTCCCTGATCGACTTTTTAGATCCAAACGATACTAGTAAAACCATTGAAGGTTACCCAGCGCCGTTGCGTGCAATTTTGACTGCAAAGGCTTAATACTAAAGGAACTAGGTTTTAGGTGCTAGGAACTACCTAGCACCTGCTACCTAAATCTATTGTGTCATTATACGGACAAGTGTCCTTGTCAATAATAGTAAACTCATATTTGAACTAGCCGCGCCCTTGCAATTGTTGTAAAATACGCGCGTTTCTAAGCATACACATGCAAAACCATGCAACTTTTTTGAGGAAATCCTGTGAGCGAACAAAAACAGTCTCTAAGTTATAAAGACGCGGGCGTAGATATCGATGCCGGTAACGCACTTGTTGAGCGTATTAAAGGCGTAGTTAAAAAAACCCGTCGTCCTGAAGTTATGGGCGGAATTGGTGGCTTTGGCGCACTTTGCGAAATCCCAGCTGGTTATAAGCAACCAGTACTTGTTGCAGGCACTGATGGTGTTGGTACTAAGTTACGCTTAGCTATCGACCTTAAAAAACACGATACTGTAGGTATCGATTTAGTTGCTATGTGTGTAAATGACCTTATCGTTCAAGGTGCTGAGCCATTATTTTTCCTAGATTATTATGCAACAGGCAAACTTGATGTTGATACTGCCGCAGACGTAGTAACAGGCATTGGTAAAGGCTGTGAGATCTCTGGCTGTGCATTAATTGGTGGCGAAACTGCTGAAATGCCAGGTATGTACGAAGGCGAAGATTACGACATGGCTGGTTTTTGTACTGGCGTAGTTGAAAAAGCAAATATCATCGATGGCACAAAAGTAGCTGCTGGTGATCAACTGATCGCGCTTGCATCAAGCGGCCCGCATTCAAATGGCTTCTCATTAATTCGTAAAGTACTTGAAGTATCAAATGCTGATACAAGTGCTGAATTTGAAGGTAAAACATTAGGCGAAACTCTGCTTGAACCTACACGTATTTACGTTAAACCATTACTTGAGCTGTTCAAGCAGGTAGATGTTCATGCTCTTTCGCATATTACTGGCGGCGGCTTTTGGGAAAATATCCCACGCGTATTACCAGAGTCTGCAAAAGCAGTTGTTAAAGGTGATAGCTGGCAGTGGCCTGGTATTTTCAATTGGTTACAAGAAAACGGTAACATCACCACCCACGAAATGTACCGCACATTTAACTGTGGTGTAGGTATGGTATTGGTTGTGCCTGCTGACAAACTTGAGCAAAGCTTAAGCATCTTAAAAGAGCTTGGCGAAAATGCTTGGCACCTTGGTGAGATCCATGATGCCAAAGCTGGCGAAGAGCAAGTAGAAATCCTAGGCGGCCGTGATTAATGGCCCCTGCTCGTCTAGTAGTCTTAATTTCAGGTAGTGGCTCTAATTTACAAGCCATCATTGACGCCTGTAATAACGGCGAGATAAATGCAAACATAGCGGCTGTTATTAGTAATAAAGCAGACGCTTATGGCCTTGAGCGAGCAAAGCAAGCGGGCATTGCAACAGCAGTGCTCAGCCATAAAGATTTTGACTCGCGCGAAGCCTACGATGCGCAATTAATGAACGTTATTGATTCTTTTGCACCAAATCTAGTTGTATTAGCTGGGTTTATGCGTATTCTTACTCCTAACTTAGTGCAAAAATTTAAAGGAAAAATGTTGAACATTCATCCTTCTTTGTTGCCTAAGTACCAGGGGCTGAATACCCACCAAAGAGCAATTGATGCAAAAGATGACATTCATGGCGTAAGTGTGCACTTTGTTACTGAAGAGTTAGACGGTGGTCCTGTCATTCTTCAAGCCAAAGTACCCGTGCTGGCAGATGATACTGCTGACACATTAGCAAAACGCGTGCATGCACAAGAGCATATAATTTACCCTTTGGTGGTCAAGTGGTTCAGTGAACAACGACTTACTATGGAAGCAGATTATGCAGTTCTTGACAAAAAACAACTTCCTGCACACGGCGCGCACTACCCAGAATAAAAAACTAAGTGCCTTGCTATTGTGTGCGGGCACTTTATTACTTCCTACTAGTTTAATTGCTGGTGAACTTACTCAATTTGAAGCTAACTATGATATTTTGCGCAAAGGCGAAAACCATGGTCAAGGCGTCCGCACATTAAAAAAACTAGCAGATAACAGTTACCAAGTTAGCTACCACAGTGACATTGAGTGGATGATATTCTCAGATTCACGCAAAGAAACATCAAATTTTACTTTCAGCGACAAAAAAATCACGCCTGAAAGTTATAGCATGATCCGCACAGGCACAGGCCCGGATAAAGAATATACACTGCAATTTGACCACACTAAAAAACTCGTAAACAGCAGTGAAAGTAAATACCCTATTGAGTGTGAGTGGTCTGAGCAATTTCAAGACTCAATTTCATACCAAGTACAAGTGCGCGAAGAATTAAAAATGGGTAAAACCAGCTTTTCGTATCCGTTAGTTGATAAAAAAGGCAACTGCCGTGAGTATAACTTTGAGGTCGTTGGTAAAGAGACTATTTCCCTACCAATCGGTAATATCGAAGCGATCAAAGTAAAACGCTTATATGATAATGATAAACGCCAAGCGCTTGCATGGTTCGCCCCTGAAATGGATTACATGCTAGTCAGGATGTGGAAAGGCGAAAAAGGCGTAGAACAATTTGAAGTGCAACTTAACTCGTTCACGGTAACCAGCCCAGTTGCATTACCTGAAGAAGTTAAAAACGAAATAACACCAGAATAAATTGCTTTCAAGATGCAAGACGAAAGGCTCAAGTGTGACGATCATAACTTGGGCTTTTCAGCTTATAACCATATTAATTAAGTTCAAACGTTAAAACTGACGGCTAAATTAACTCACCCATTTTAAACAACGCAAATTCACCTGGTTCCATTTTTTGCCAACGCTCATCGTTGGTCAGTGGCCGAGTAGCGATCACCGTTACGACATCATTTGGCGTAGTTTCTTGTTGAAAATCTACCACCATATCTGCATCAATTAACGTAGCCTTACCGAACGGCGCACGGCGGGTGATCCAATGCAAATTATTAGTACAATACGCTAACACATACACACCATCAGTCAGCAACATATTAAACACACCTTTTTCACGTAAAGTGTGTGCAAGCTTTGCCGCATAACGAAACACTGACGCCATATTAGCTGGACGTTTAGGGTATTTTTCACGAATTTGATCGAGTAACCAACAAAACGCCAGTTCACTGTCGGTATTACCCACTGGCCGATAATATTCAGGTTTTAAATCATGATAATTCGAAAGCTGACCATTATGCGCGTAGGTCAGCTCCCTGCCCCACAACTCACGGGTAAAAGGATGCGTATTTTCAAGACAGACACGGCCACGATTACCTTGGCGAATATGGCTAATCACCGAGACACTTTTAATGGGATAGGCCTTTACTAACTTGGCAATTTCAGACTGACAGCTAGGCTCAGGATCTTTAAAAGTACGACACCCCTTCCCTTCATAAAAAGTAATGCCCCAGCCATCTTTATGCGGACCTGTGTTACCACCGCGCTCTAACAGCCCTGAAAAACTAAAACAAATATCTGTAGGCACATTCGCCGACATGCCAAGCAACTCACACATAAAATAAATTAACCTTTCAAAAATTTTTATACTTTTAAAATACTGCTTTTTAAAAAGCGTAAACCCGTAACTTAGGCCTTAGCGGCATTGTTAAACATAAGCAAGGGCAAGGCAAGCAAGAAAACAGCTTAATTTTTTCTCAAATAAATCATACTGACGAATCACACATTTATCCGTATGCTGATGTGCACAGATTACAAAATAACAGTCACTGATATTTTCACTAAGCTACTTGATAATTATTCACTCTAGCGCTACTCTAACTAAAGGTGGTCTGACCTCTATTAAGGATTGAATACATGACACTCATATTTACACTTGGTTTAATCGTGCTGCTCAGCATCGCGAGTTACCACAGAGCGAGCTGGAATACTGCCCTTGGCGTTTCCATCGCAACACTTGTCATTGGTACCTTTGCAGGTGCATTTGGCGCAATTAGCTGGTTGATCTTCTTGATCATTGCAGTGCCATTGTCTGTTACTGGCATTCGTCAGCAATATATTATTAAACCTATTTTTGCCATGTTTAAAAAAGTTACTCCAACTATGTCTGAAACTGAAAAATCAGCCATTGATGCGGGTACAACATGGTGGGAAGCCGATCTTTTTTGCGGCCGTCCTGATTGGAACAAATTACACCAATACCCAATGCCTAAATTGACAATCGAAGAGCAAGCCTTTATCGATGGTCCAGTTGAGGTGGTATGTAGTATGTTGGACGACTGGGAAGCAACTCATGAGTTAACCGATTTACCACAAGATGTTTGGCAATACCTAAAAGATAATAAATTCTTTGCCATGATCATTAAAAAAGAATATGGCGGCCTGCAATTTTCTGCCTTTGCACAATCGTGTGTACTGCAAAAGTTAACCAGTAAATCTACCCTGCTTTCATCAATTGTAGGCGTTCCTAATTCATTAGGTCCGGGCGAATTGTTACAGCACTATGGTACTAAAGAACAAAAAGATCATTACTTACCTCGCCTTGCTAGTGGTCAAGAGATCCCATGCTTTGCCTTAACTTCACCAGAAGCAGGCTCTGATGCCAGCGCCATTCCAGATTATGGTGTGGTATGTAAAGGTATGTGGGAAGGCGAAGAAGTCATTGGTCTTAGCCTAACATGGAACAAACGTTATATTACGCTAGCGCCTGTTGCGACAGTATTAGGTCTGGCGTTTAAACTACAAGACCCAGATGGTCTACTAAGCGATGTTAAAGAGCCAGGTATTACTTGTGCACTTATTCCTACAGACATGCCAGGTGTTGAAATTGGTCGTCGTCATTTCCCGCTAAATGTACCATTTCAGAATGGTCCTACTCGTGGTAAAGACATTTTCGTACCGCTTGATTACATTATTGGTGGACCAGAAATGGCCGGCCAAGGCTGGCGCATGCTGGTTGAATGTTTATCGGTTGGTCGTGCTATTACATTGCCGTCAAACTCAACGGGTGGTATTAAAACAATTGCACTTGCAAGTGGTGCATACAGCCGTATTCGTCGTCAATTCCGTTTACCTATTGGCCAAATGGAAGGTGTTGAAGAGTCATTAGCAAAACTAGCAGGTTATGCGTACAGCTCAGATGCGGCTGTTAGCATGTCAACTGGTGCGGTTGATTTAGGCGAAAAGCCATCGGTTGTTTCGGCAATCATTAAATACCATTTAACCGAGCAAATGCGTGATTCAACCAACCATGCAATGGATGTTCACGGCGGTAAAGGTATTATGCTTGGGCCAAATAACTATTTAGGTCGTGGCTATCAAGGTGCACCAATTGCCATCACTGTTGAAGGTGCAAATATCTTGACCCGTAATATGATTATTTACGGTCAAGGTGCCATTCGCTGCCATCCATTTGTACTGACTGAATTGGGTGCCTGCGCAATCGAAGATCGTGAAGAAGCGCTAGCGGTATTTGATAAAGCGTTAATGGGCCACATCGGCTTTACTATGTCTAACCTTGTACGTACTAAGTGGATGAGCTTTACCGGAGCCCGTTTTGCAACTACGCCATTTAAAGACGAAACAGCTGAGTTTTACCGTACTGCGTCACGCTTTAGCGCGTCACTTGCATTGATGTCTGACATTAGCATGGCTGTATTTGGTGGCTCACTAAAACGTAAAGAGCGTATTTCCGCTCGTTTAGGTGATTTGCTTAGTTACCTTTATTTAGTGTCTGCAACGCTGAAACGTTATAACGATGAAGGCCGTAAAAAAGAAGATTTACCGCTTGTACAATGGAGCTGTCAAGATCACCTTTACCACTGTCAACGTGCACTTGCTGATTTAATTAACAATATGCCATCAGCTCCGCTTCGTGCAGCACTTAAGTTGATGTTGTTCCCGTTCGGTCGTCCAGTTCGTAAACCAACTGATAAACTTGAGCATAAATTAGCACAAATTTTACAAGTACCTAGCGAAACACGTAACCGTTTAGCAAGCTACGTATACTTAACAAATGAACCACTTAACTTAGTTGGTCGTCAAGAGCAAACGCTTAAAGACGTGCTAGCTGTTGAACCTTTATTTGATAAGGTATGTCGTGAAAAAGGCGTTAAACTGCCTTTCTTCCAGCTTGATAAAGTTGCTCAGATGGGACTTGAAGCGGGTATTTTAACGCAAGCAGAGGCTGATCAGCTGGCAAGCGTTGAAAAAGCACGTTTAGATGTTATTAACGTTGACGACTTTGACCCTGCAGATTTATTAGCAGGCAAAGCCGCACGTAATAACACGGCAAAAAAGGCGAATGCTGCTTAACATATTAAGTTAACACAGCCAACAGCCCGCCTGTTGTAATCATCCAAACCAGCGCAAAATGCGCTGGTTTTTTTTGTGCTATATATAATTGTAATATACACCAGCCAACACTCAGGCTCAGTAATAACCATTCTATTTGTTCAACAAACAGCAGATAGCTGCTCAGTGTTATCAAAAAGAACAAGCAACTTGGCATAAATTGGCTGATAAAAAACACCCGTTGTTGATAATTTGCTTGAAAAAACAACTGATACTTATCATGTAACTTACCACAATCAAATTGCAGTGAGCTGGTAAACAACACCATAAAAGCTGCGGCTATCACGTTAAATATAGCCTCTAAATCAGCACGCTCATTGAGCAAAGTAGTGATTGCCATAAATACACACAACAATAAAGCCACTCGCCATACTAGTACCCTGCTATGTTGCATAAAAAAGCTCAGCCAAAAAGTAGATAATGCATTGATCGGTAACTGGTCGCTCAGCGAAAATGCTGGCAACAACATGCTCAGCGCAAATAATATAATAAAGCCACAGTGATAGGCTAACGGCGCTATATTAATCGGTAGCAAGACTAAAATAGCAGTAAATACTAAGCCATATATTAATGCTCTTGGCTTGTACAAACACAGTACACCGAGGCTAAACTGCAGTAACATAAACAGCACAAAATGGGGTGCTCGTAGCCACTGTGAATAGTTTAAATCCAGCGCAATTACAGCACTTGCTAGCAACCAGCCATTGCTTAAAAGCAATAGTTTTATATCCATTAACTTAAGCCAGTTTGACCTTACAATAGTGCGTTGAAAGAGCCGCTGCTGACTATTTTGAATGGCTGATTTCATTGCACTGAGCATCACGCTTTGCAGTAATAGATACAGCCACGCCATTTGAGCGCCATATTGCGGCGCATCTATGCTGTCGATGATTTTGCCCAGACCTAAAAATAACAGCAAAATCATTCCAAGCATGGCTGAGCCAAGTACCACTAAAAATAATAAGCCGAAGTTTTTAAGTTGCTGTAGTAGTTGTGCCAGCTCAATTTTATAGGCCTGATAACGATACTGCATAAATGAGCGATATTGTGCAATCTCAAGCTTAATACCTAGCTTGCTCATAAGGGGACACACTCAAAGCCATGCTCGATAAACGGCGCCGGCTCATGGCAAGTGATAATGATTTGCCCATGCGCTTTATCTGCTAAATAATTATCTAGTAAACCAAGTAAATATATAATGCTGGCTTGATCAAGTGCCGCACTGGGCTCATCTAGTAACAAATACGGCGCACCACGCATTAACGCTAAAATTAATTGGCACTTTTTTTGATTACCCGATGACAACGCATCAAAACGAGTCGCTAAAAAATCTGAAAAATTAAAGCCGCTGATAAGCGCTGTCGGCCAATCGCAGCCTAAACTGCTAACCGTTAAATTGATAATTTGTTTCGCGGTTAAAAACTCAGGCAGCGCGATGCGATCACTGGCAATTGCTACCTGTTTATAAGGCTCAGACAACACCTTGCCTGCAAATAATATCTGTCCACTTTGTGGTTGCTCAAGTCCAGCAAGCATCATTAGCAGCGTGGTTTTACCTTGACCGTTCGGTGCTTCAATACATACTCTCGGTGCTGTAAAGCTGATGCGATAATCTTTATATAGGATGTTTTGGGAAAATTGCTTGTGTAAACCACTAACTTCAATCATCACTTTCCTTTTATATGAGAGAGCCTTTTATATGAGTGAGTATTATAACGTAGGCTGTATTTTTAACGATACAGGCTTTGTAACACTTTGTTGCAGTTAAAATCAGCTAAAAACTTGCGTTAAAATAGGGTTAGGGCAACACTAAAACCGGTAAAAATATGATTAGATAACAATAAACCAAGGAATGTACTATGAACAAAAAATTGCAATTTGCCGCACTCGCCTGTGCAATCAGTATTGCCTTGAGCGGTTGTAGCCAATCAACCTCAACAACAGCCGTCACCACAGTACAGTCGCAGCAAACTCAGCAAGTTAGCACTTATAATGCTAAAACCTTCTTTGATACGACCGCAATTATGGGCAGTAGCTTTTCACCCAATGGCGATAAAGTACTGGTAAGCTCTGATGAAAGTGGTATTTACAGCTTGTATGAAGTAGATGCAAAAACAGGCAACAAAACCCGCTTAACCAATTTTCAGGATAGCACCTACCCTGTCCGTTACTTCCCAAATGATGAAAGGGTCCTCTTTGGCAAAGATTCTGGCGGCAATGAGCGCTTTCACGTCTACGTCCGTGAACTTGACGGGTCAATAACAGATTTAACCCCCGGCGATGAAACCCGCGCAAGCTTTGCAGGATTTACAGAAGATAGCAGCGAGTTTTTTATTACTAGTAACCAGCGCGATGCTAAATTTATGGACTTATACCGCGTTGATAGTAAAACCTATAAAATCACCCCTGTTTATCAAAATACTCTTGGTTTAGATGTCGGAGCAATCAGCCCCGATGGCCGCTATATCGCACTATCTAAAAATAACACCAATAAAGACAGCGACACATTTATTCTCGATACCTATAAAAAGACCCTCAAACCACAGCTAATTTCAAAACACAATACACCAGCTCAATACACGCCTGAAACCTTCTCTGTTGATAGTAAATACTTATACTACTCAACGGATGCTAAAGGCGAGTTTTCACAAGTGTGGCGTTATGAGTTGGCCTCAGAGGAGCATAGCCCTGTATTAAAAGATAATTGGGATGTCAGCTTCATTTATTTTTCTAAATCAGGGCGTTATCAAGTCAGCGGTGTCAATGCCGATGCCAGCACTAAAGTCACGGTGATTGATACCCAGTCAGACAAAGAGATTGCGATGCCTCAGTTACCCGCAGGTAACTTACGTGGTGTTAACTTTTCTGCAGATGAAAAAAGCATGGCGTTTTACTTAAATTCAGATACCTCGCCAAGTAACCTGTTTGTCTGGCAAGTGGGTAGTGATAAGGCACAGCAATTAAGTAATACTTTAAGCAAAGAGATAGATCAAAATGATTTAGTTGAAAGTACCATAGTGCGCTTTAAAAGCTTTGACGGTTTAGAGATACCCGGCGTACTTTATAAACCCAAGCAAGCCAGTAGCAATAATAAAGTGCCAGCGCTAATTTGGGTGCACGGTGGCCCAGGAGGCCAAAGCCGCACTGGTTACAGTGCAATGCAACAACATTTAGTCAATCATGGCTATGCTATTTTTGCGGTTAATAACCGTGGCAGTTCAGGCTATGGTAAAACCTTTTTTCATTTAGATGATAAAAAACACGGCACCGACGACTTACAAGACATTGTTTACGGTAAAAAACACTTACAAAGTTTAGATTGGGTCGATGCAGAAAAAATCGGTATCATAGGTGGCAGCTACGGTGGCTTCATGACCGCAGCAGCGCTTGCTTTTGAGCCTGAAGAATTCAAAGTGGGCATTAATATTTTTGGTGTCACCAACTGGGTAAGAACGCTCAACTCAATTCCACCGTGGTGGGAAAGCTTTAAAAAAGCGTTGTACGATGAAATGGGCGACCCTGCAACGGACGGCGAGCGTCATCGTGCAATCTCACCGCTATTCCATGCTAAGAATATCACCAAACCATTAATGGTTATTCAAGGCGCCAACGATCCGCGCGTATTACAGATAGAAAGTGATGAGTTAGTTGCCGCAGTGAAAGCCAATGGCGTACCGGTCGAATATGTATTATTTGACGATGAAGGTCATGGTTTTAGCAAAAAAGAAAACCGTATAAGTGCCTCCAACGCGTATCTAAACTTTTTAGATACCTACTTAAAAGAACGCTTTGGCCCACAAGGCTAATATATTAAAGCTGACTAGAAGTTTAATTATAAGCCTGTAATTCTGATCAAGATTGCAGGTTTTATTATGTTCTTTGTCAAGTTCAGATAAGATAACTGATAGCTGATAGCTGATAGCTGATAGCTGATAGCTGATAGC
>NZ_JACJEE010000030.1:0-52887 GCF_014163915.1 Pseudoalteromonas sp. SR41-8 | reverse complement strand
CTAAGAACTAAGAGCAAAGTATTTACTTTGCTCTTTTTGTTTCTGGGTATACAAACTTAATAACTTGGCGATGAATAGGCTGGAATATGCAGTGAGCGGACATTCAAGCGTAACTCGTTTCTGCCCCGAAATACGTTAGAGTCTTAGAACTATCGAATCCACCAGTCTTCACTTTCTTATAATTTTTCTAATGTATCGCCTTCTATCAGAGCAATAAAAGAAGTAGAATTGCATTAGATTCCTTAAAAAAATGAAAAGCATGGAAGATTATAATTCGATTCAATTGATTGATACGATAATTCCTAACTCAAACAAACACGTAACAATCGATCTTAAAGGCAAAAACCTTATCATTACTGGTGGCAATGGTTGTGGTAAAACCCGCCTCCTAAGACAAATCCACGACAACATTTCTGCCCAAGTCGAGCAATTAAATCATAAAACCGCAGACCAAATTAGGGAGGACATAAGGAATCGTGAACAATGGCTGATAAACTCTAGTCCGACGAATTCTAATTTTCATCAATATAAGCAGCAAATAATTGAATTAAAACTAAAACTTGCTGATATCGATAAGGTGAAAGTAATACTTGGGAAAGTAGAAACATACTGCACCGATTTCAACGAAAAAAAAGCACTACTTCGTTTTTTTCCTGCCGTCAGAGAACAATCTCTTGCTCATTCTGGCTCAAATGACAGTCTTGCTCGCTTAAAGCAAGACGACGAGCGTAATTCTCTTGCTAAAGACTCAAGTTCTCAATTTGAACGCTACCTAGTTGCTTTCTACAACTACGGTAGTCACCTATTAGCACGTGTTGACGATAAAGCACAAGGTGCAAAAGTGGATGAATGGTTCGATAATGTAGCAAGTCAATTACAATACCTATTTGAAGATGAAAGCCTCAAGTTGGTTTATAACGCTGAAGAGCAGTCTTTCTACATTAAACAGGATGGTAAAGATCCATACAAATTCGACAAACTATCATCAGGCTATCAATCAATTCTTAGCATCTACGCTGATCTTTTGATGAAAGTAGAATTGAAAGAAGTTAGTGCTAAAGAACTATCTGGTGTTGTCTTCATTGATGAGATTGACGCTCACCTTCACGTATCACTTCAAAGAAAGATTTTCTCTTTCTTTGACCAAGCATTCCCTAAAGTTCAATTCATCGTTACTACTCACTCACCTTTCGTAGTCCAATCAGTGAGTAACTCGGTCATCTATGATTTGAGTGCTAATGAGCAGCTAGAAGACCTTTCGATGTATTCATACGAATCGATTCTAAAAGGCTTATTGGGTGTTGAAAGCAAATCTAGCATTCTGGATGGATTAATCGAAGAGCTAGCGGCACAAATTCAAGTTAATAAACCTGATTGGGGAACGATTTGTGATCTTGTTCGTAGAATTAAACCAAATGAACGTAACTTAGATACGCATTCGAGCAATGTTTTAAAGCAAGCCGAGATAATGATCATAGATCAGCGGGCTCAAAATGAAATGGAGGAGTAACGTTGTTCAAAGTTATCCGCCCATTAGAAGAACCTGTTGAACTGAAGACCAAAGGATACAATAGTGAGAAAATTGTTAACACCCTTTGGGAAATGTGCTATCGCAAATGCTATCTCTGCGAAACATTGAACCCTGATGCTCCTGAAATCGAACACAAGGAACCTCATGAAAACAAAGATGAAGACCTTAAAGTAGATTGGAAAAATCTGTTCTATTCGTGTCGCAGATGTAACAGTATCAAAGGAGTGAAGCACAAGAATATTCTCGATGTTGCGCAAGTTGATCCGATAACTAAAATCATCTGGAATATGGCTCCATCCAACTACTCAGACGTAACGTTTGAAAAGGTGGACAAGCAATGCAAAGACAAAGCCGTTGAAGACACGATAAAACTCCTTGATCGTTGTTTTAACGAAACTGGCACTGCTTTCCGTGGAATTACCCGAGAAGCACTTATCGAAAAGATTGAAATTAAGTTACAGCACTTCTTAAAGCAAGCCTATAAAATCCGTCATGAAGACTCTGACGAAGATGATATTGAAAAAGCGAGAAAGCAACTTAAAGTAATGCTCCAAAATAGGTATCCATATTCAGCTTTCTGGCGTTGGCGTTTCTTGAGGGATCCTGTACTGATGAGAGAGCACTCAGATCTACTATCTGAATATGCAAAGCTGAGTCCTTGTAAAAAGTAAATTAAGGAGCCGATGGCTCCTTAATTTCTCACCACGCTACAAGTTAGCCTTTTTAGCGTGGTGAGTAATTGCCAAGGCTTACTGGCTCCAATTAGAGGCAAGATTCAATATTGGTAGTAATGCTGAGTTTTCCAAAATTGAAGTAATCTACTAAAAGCTAACTTAGCAAAAACGGGTTTGTCTGACCGTCCGCTCCTCGCTCATAGTTGCCATTGGAGCTTATAAAAACAAAAAAGAGTAAAGCTTTCACTTTACTCTTTTCTTTATCATTTTAAATTGACCGCTGACCGCTGACCGCTGACCGCTGACCGCTGACCGCTTACTTAAGCCTAATAGCCTTAGCTTCAATATCAATTAGGCCTTGCTTAAATAAACCGCCAATGGCTTTTTTATAATTAGCTTTACTGGTTGAGAAAACTTTTTTAATTGTCTCAGGATCCGATTTATCACCTAAAGCAATAACACCGCCTTCGGATTTTAATCTATCCATTATTTTCTCACCCAAGTCACTTACTTTTGCCATACCTGGTTTTTCAAGAATAACGTCAATTTTTCCGTCTTCACGTACTTTTTGAATAAATCCAGTTAAGCGTTGGCCAACAAACATGTTTTTAAACACCATGTTGTAAAATATAACGCCGTAATGTGCTTCTTCTATTAATACTTTATAGCCAATATCGGTTTTGCCAGCGACAATTAATTGTACTTCTTGCAGCGGCGCGTACTCAGGCTCCGTTTTATTGATAAAACGATTAAAGTTATTTGATGCACAAATACGGCCACTGGCGTTATCTAAATACAAACGTACTAAATAAGAATAGCCTTCTTGCATTCTTGGCTTTTGTTCGTTGAACGGTGCCAGTACATCTTTATCAAGCCCCCAATCTAAAAAAGCGCCAATGCTGTTGATTTCTTTAACACGAAGTAGGGCGTATTCACCTACTTGAGCTAACGGCTTTTTAGTTGTTGCAGTGGCGAGATTAGCATTATCTAAAAAGATAAATACGCTGACACTGTCGCCAGCTTCTAGCTCATGTTTAATTTCACTGCTTGGTAAAAAAACTTCACCCAGATCATGACCATCAAGGTACGCGCCTTCGTTACTTACTTCGTTAACGAATAGGGTTTGGGTGGTTCCAAGGTAACTCATAATTATTCCTGTTCTGGCTTTTTACGACGGCGCATTGGTGCATCACCATCAATATTAAGAGGGGCTTTGATTGGCGCTTGTGGCTTTTTAGGTTTTGCTTTGCGTTTAGTCACAGCTTTTACTTTAGGCTTTACATTTTCTTGTGCTTTAGCCCATGTTGCATCAGGTTTTGGTTCTCGTAAACCTTTAAACTTACCTTTTAACCCTGCAACGGTATGAAACTCAAGTTCATCATTTAAGAATGATTTAATTGCTTTATAGCTTAACCAATCTTTAGGACCGACCAGTGAAATAGCGGTGCCTTTAAAGCCAGCTCGACCAGTTCTACCAATACGATGCACATACTCTTCGGCGTGTTTAGGTAAATCAAAATTGATTACATGAGTTACGCTCAGTAAATCAAGACCACGAGAGGCAACATCGGTGGTTATTAAAATTTTAAAGTTTTCACGGCTAAAGCCGTCCATGATATCTAAACGTTTATTTTGGGCTAAATCACCTGCTAATGCTTGGGCTTTAAAACCTTTAGCATTAAGTGATTCGCTTAAACGGCTGGTATCTGTACGAGTCGCTGTAAATATAATGCATTGCCCGACCTCGTCTTGCTTTAAAAAATGCTCAAGCAGCGCTTCTTTATGATCAAGGTGATCTGCTAAATATAAGCTTTGTTTAATATCTGAATGTTGTTCGTTAGCCGCACTAAGGGTAATTTGTTTTGGCTTTTTCAGTAAATTACGTGATAACGCATCGACTTGTGCATGATCCAGTGTCGCTGAAAACAATAATGTTTGGCGCAGGCGATGATCAGCTTGCTCGTTGATCATCTTTAACTGTGCAGTAAAACCTAAATCTAAAATACGGTCAGCTTCATCAAAAATAAGTAACTCAAGGCCACTTAGCTGTAATGAACGCTGAGTTAAGTGATCGGCTAAACGACCCGGTGTAGCAATAACAAATTGCGGGTCGTTACGCAGTGCTTTAATTTGATCATTAAAGTTTTCACCGCCTAATATTTTCACCGCTTTAATATTAGTACCTGCAATTAGCAGGCGAAGTTGGGTAAATACTTGGGTCGCCAGTTCACGAGTAGGCGCCACAATAAGCACACGAGGATCACGTTTACTGAGCGCCTTTTGTTTCATAACCCGTTGAACAGCAGGTAATAAAAATGCCAAGGTTTTGCCCGACCCAGTTTTAGACTGGGCGAAAATGTCATGGCCTGCCAGTGCGGTGGGCACTGCATGGGCCTGAATATCAGTGGGCTGGGTGATCCCTTGATGCGCTAATTGTGTTTCAAGGCGAGTATCAATCCCAAGATCAGTAAAATGCAAAGTGTGTTTCTCCAAAATGAGCAATTTGTTTGGGTATAAATAATTTCGCTATTATAGCGCAGTCCCGAGTGCGGCTAACAGTAAAAAGCCAATTATCACTGCTTTTTTTGCATTTAATTAGAAAAAGCGTAAAATACGCGCCCTCAATATGTATTATGCGCCGGATTTACGATTCGGTTACCGCCAATAACGGCTAAAGCAAAATAGGAATCACCATGACTGCTGTCCATAAAGACAATGTAACCAGCGAGCACTTTGTTGTATGTGCACTTTATAAGTTTGTTTCTTTACCTGAATACGAAGCCCTACGCCAACCATTGTTAGATGTGATGGAAGCCAATGAAGTACGTGGTACTTTATTAATTGCCGCAGAAGGTATCAACGGCACAGTTTCTGCAAAACGTGAAGGCATTGACAACCTTTTAAGCTGGTTAGATAGCCAACCAAACCTTGATAACATTGTTAGCAAAGAATCATTTGATGATGAATGCCCGTTTTACCGTACTAAGGTAAAACTAAAAAAAGAAATCGTCACAATGGGTGTTGAAGGGATTGATCCGCTGAAAGTGGTTGGTAGTTATGTAAAACCACAAGATTGGAATGCATTGATTTCAGATCCTGAGGTTATTTTAGTTGATACCCGTAACGATTATGAAATCGAAATTGGTACTTTTCAAAACGCAGTAGACCCAAATACTAAAACATTCCGCGAGTTTCCGCAGTGGGCGAAAGAAAACCTCGATCCGAGCAAACATAAAAAAGTAGCTATGTTTTGTACTGGTGGTATTCGCTGTGAAAAATCAACTGCTTACATGAAAGAGCAAGGTTTTGAAGATGTGTACCATCTTGAAGGCGGCATTTTAAAATACCTAGAAGAAGTGCCAAAAGAAGAAACCATGTGGGAAGGTGAGTGCTTTGTATTTGATAATCGCGTAGCAGTCGATCACGACTTGCAAAAAGGCTCATACGATCAATGTCATGCGTGTCGTATGCCAATCACTGAAGACGAAAAACTCAAACCAGAGTACATGGAAGGTGTCTCGTGTCATCATTGTATTGATGATGTCACCGATGAACAACGTGAACGATTTGCTGAGCGTCAAAAGCAAATTGAATTAGCGCAAGCTCGTGGCGAAGGCCATATTGGCAACGAAGCACAAGCCGTTTTACAAAAGCGTAAAGAGGCTAAAAAAGCGCAAAAAGACGCACAGCGCAAAAAGTAATTTAGTAGAGCTATTACTACCGTTTTATAAAGCCTCAGCATTGTCTGGGGCTTTTTTAATGGTAATCAAGATTGAATAAATTTAATCCTTAGGGTTTTATTGCACAATAACAGTCCCCTAATTCACAAGGTAAGATATTATGTTTCGAATCATCTTGACCTTTGCTGCTCTCATCTAATTTTTGTGCTGCAAGTACAGCACAAGAGCTTTTTCAACAATAAACTGCGCTTGAGTTACATGGAGGATGTTGCGCTTTATAAGAGTAATAATAACCAAGCTATTAAAGATAAAGAGCGCGAGCTATTTATTATTAACAATGCAAGTTTGTCAGCAGAAAAACAAGGCTTAAACAAAGAAAGTGTCATCGCGTTTTTTCGTGCCCAAATATCTGCAGCTAAGGCTATACAATACAGATACCGCGCCGACTTGCTTAGTAAACCAACGGATAAAGAGCCTGAAATTTAGATACTGTTTCCGGCCTGCACTGATAAAATTTCATCACTGTTGCCAAAAGCGGCATTGACCTAGCTTTTAGAGTTTTTCAGCAACAGTGGGGGATATATAAGTAATTGGATACGTTTAAGATCTAAACGATATATGAGCAACACGAACTTCTGAATAGTTATAAACTTTAGTTCGCTGTTTACTAGGTTTTAAACTTGCTATATTAAGTCCACAACTAATATCGACCATTGCGGACTTACACTGTAAACTAATTTTTAATATGGATTACTATCTAACCCTTTAAATTTAAAGGGTTTTGATTTAATAAAATAAGAACTGGATTCCCCAGCATAAGTCTGGTTTTTATCTAATGGCAACTTCATGACATCTGCATTTTTTTCAAAGTTCACTTTATTAAAGTCTACCCAAACAACATTTGGAGTAAGCGCATTTTCAAAGTAGTAAATTAAATTCCCCTGATCAGCAACAACTCTCCAGCGAGTGTTAGATAAGTGAGGTTGCCCCTCGATTGCAATTCCATAAGGAACTGAAACATTACGGACAACGCTAAACACACTTGCGGCTGCGATTTTAGGGTCACTAGTTTGTGGTAATACGCTCAAGTAATAAGATGCTCGAACAAAACGATCGGCGGCTTTACCAGTACCTGGGAGAAAGTCTTGACCAGAGACCGTATCCCAATAGCTCTTTATAGCAAGTTGTTGTTCATATACAGGGTCATTAGTCATCACTTTATATGAACGATCATGATGTATTTTTAATTTGCCACTTATGTACTCAAAAATAGCACTATCTCCGCTTGCATCAGATAATGATAAGTGAACTGTCGTGAACTTATCGGTATCAGGAATAAAGTCTGATACAACTGCAAACTTTTCTTGTTCGAAAAACTTTACCGCCTCATCAACAGTTGCGAAATTATCTAGCGCGTACTGTGCCCAAGCTGCAATAGTAAGACCTGGACGCTCACCATCATAATCAAATTTGGGATATTCAGATGCTACCAACCATAATAGGTTTGCAACTAGTCCTTTTTCATTCATTCCGTCAGGTGCTGCAATATCCCATGAGCTTGCGACTACGCTTCCATACTTTGAACGCCATCTAATTGAGTTAGGCCCAACCTCACCATTACGCTCAATCCCCTTGGGGAAAATCCATAAATTTGCAGGGATATTAATAGAAAAATCCATACTTCTACCGGTCAACACCGTGTTATCTGGGCCATGATAAACAAGGCGAGTACACGCATTAACTTTTGCGTTTAGTAGCATAGTAGAAATCAGAAAAATTTTAGTAGTCGTTGCAATAAATTTTTTCATATCTAGGACCCTTTTTTAAATTATGTCTCAGTCTGCACAAAGTACCGCAAATGTTATGCAAATAAACCTTTCTTGCACCTAGGCTGTATCTGGAATAAGACATTAGTTCACAAAAGATAAAACCACATCATTTGATGACCAATACAAACTTTAAATTTTAGCTCATTTTTTCTATGTTATTAGTGAGATTGGAATTTATTTATATTTTTAAAAGGAAAAAGTAAACACGCACTCTAAAGTATGTATTTTCCATATTATTAATTTTTAATTAGTCCAAAATACAAATTGGTTGATACATGGCAATTGCAAGGAAACGTCAAATAAATTGTGTGGATACGGTTATTACCATTGCGTATCCCGTGGCGTGCGTCGTGCATTTTTATGTGGTGAGTATCTTTTTTAGGTAAATAATTGTGATAGGTGTCATCTTAAGTTCTAAATAAGCGTGTTAACACGGTGATGTTTTTATTAAATCACCATGTATACATGCTAACTTTAGATTAATGTTTTTAAATGCGCTTCGGCGGCATTGGTGAGCTGTTCAGGTGTCATGTCTTTAGCGTTATCTACAGCAATAGTGCATTGCTCTAGTGTGTACACATCTTTTTTATACATAAAAATCAGCGGCTCACAACCGTCCTCTTTAGCTTTTGCTGATGTCCAATAAACGGCTGAAAATTCAACATTGCCATGTTCGTAAGACTCAACGCTAACTTCTCCGCTGTGATCGAATTGTAGTTGCTTAGAAAGCTGTTCACTGATGTTAATAAGGTTGACCAAAAATACGGCTTCTTGGTGTGTAATACCATGTATATCGGTAAATTTTTGCTTAAACATAATTGTCCTTTTAAATATAAACTAGCAGAGTGGACCCTAATAAAAACTATTGTTGCATACTATACCTGTTTGCCCACTTACTCAAAAGTACTTAGCAATAAACTAGATATTTTTGACCACTTTCAGGGTTTATTAACCCGTAAATTCAACAATTTTTAGTTCTAAAAGCTCAAACTACCATTATGAGTAAATTTAAGACAATACCTTATTCTGACCAATTAGGCTGTTTATGTATAGGGTATTTATAGCTAGTTAGCCTCTTAGCATTAAATACACTGCCCTAGTTACTTTCCCCTATAAAGGTATTTCAACGTATTGTTTTGACAGTTAATCGAACTAGACTTTTTATTGATCAAAACACTGTTACACTGCGTACCATAATGGAAATAATAATTAATTAGGTGATCTTTTTGAAATTACGAGTTCTTTTAGTCAGTGTTTTTATTACTTGTTCAGCGGTAATGCCATCGGCATTTGCTGCTAACGTAATTGTTGAACCTGTTGCGATGGAACGTGCAAAAGAGCAAGTTCAAGCGGTTGGTAATGCCGAAGCGATTCGCTCTGTTATCCTCTATCCTGCAGTGGGGGATAAAGTCACGGCTGTGCATTTTAAACCCGGTGATCAGGTAACCGCAGGAGCTATTTTATTAGAGCTCGATTCGCGCAGACAAAAAGCGGCGCTTAATGAAGCGAAAATAAAACTTGCAGATAGTGAACGAATACAAACACGTTTACAGCAAAGTCATGCTAAAGGCGCGGTGCCAAAAAGCGATCTAGATGATGCAAAAACCGTGTATGAGTTAGCTATGGTTGCGGTGACTAAAGCCGAAACCGAATTAGAAGATCGCCAAGTACGAGCACCTTTTAGTGGCACCATGGGGTTAACGGATGTCGAAGTTGGCGATCGAATTACCACTCAAACAGCCATCGCCAGTATTGATGATACTCGTTCGTTATACATTAATTTTAATGCACCAGAGTCAGCTATTACAATGCTTAGAACTAGCGGTAATGTGACTGTGATGCCGTGGCAAGGAAGCGATGCGATAAATGCGCAAGTCGCTTATCTTGACTCACGCATTGATCCACAAACACGTACGCTGCGTGTCAAAGCAAAACTGGATAATGCACAAGCACAATTTTTACCGGGTATGAGTTTTAGAGTACATATTGAGGTATTAGGGCAGAGTTTAGCTGCAGTGCCTGAAGCTGCGCTTTTATGGGGGGCAACTGGCCCCTATGTATGGAAAAGTGTTGAGCAAAAGGCAACTCGCGTTGATGTTAAAATTCAGCAACGTTTAGCGGGTCGTTTGCTCGTATCTGGGCCTTTAAACGAAGGCGATATTTTGGTAGTTGAAGGCGTACAACGTTTACGCCCAGCGCAAGAGCTTAATTATATCAAGCCGCTTGCAGCAGCGCAGGAGTAGGTATGAAACAACAACCTATGATGCAAGATCTCCCTTCAATGGCCATTCGCCGCCCAGTGCTTATTGTAGTACTTAATTTACTGATCATTATTGCGGGTATTGCGGCCATTGCCGGGGTTGAAGTTCGTGAACTGCCTGATGTTGATACGCCAAGGATCACGGTGTCGGCTTCATTTCCTGGTGGCTCCCCAGAGACTGTTGATACCGAAGTAACCAGTAAACTTGAAGGGGCGGTAGCCCGCGTAAGTGGTGTAAAAACTATTCGCGCACAAAGTGAAGAAGGTAACGCACGGATTGTTGTTGAGTTTCGTGCTGGTGTTGACCTTGATGATGCTGCGAATGAAACCCGTGAGTCGGTAGCACGTGTACAACGTGAGTTGCCTGAAGAAGTTGAGCGCGTTTCTATTATCAAGGCTGATAATGATGCTGAGGCGGTTGTATCGCTAACCGTATCAAGCGATACCATAGCCCTTGAAGCGTTGACTGAACTGGTTGAGGTTGATTTAGCACCGCAGTTTTTAACCATTCCAGGTGTGGCCGATGTACGTTTAAATGGTGACCGAAAACGTGTTTTACGGGTGCGTCTTGATCCACTTAAATTAACCAGTTTTAATTTAACCGTTCCTGATGTAGCCCAAGTACTGCGCCAAGCGCCATTTGATGTACCGGCAGGTAGTTTGAAATCGACGGATCATCAAATTATAGTGCGCGCAGATGCAACCTCAGTTACCGCTGAGCAAGTGGCCGATATTATTATTCGTGATGGTACGCGTATTGGTGATATTGCGGCGGTGTATTTTGGTCCTGCGGATCCTCGCTCTATGGTGCGCTTAAACGGCCAGCCAGTGATTGGCATGGAAGTTATACGTCAAGCACAGTCAAATACCATTGAAATATCTGACGAAGTATTAAGTTTATTAGCAAAAATGCAAACGCGTTTTCCGGAGCTGAAATTTACTTTAACTTCTGATGATGCACAATTTATCAGGAGCTCAGTTGATGAGGTGATTTACTCACTGGTGCTAACTGTGCTGCTGGTGATCATTACATTATGGGTATTTATCGGCTCTTGGCGCGCGACTTTAGTGCCTGCATTTGCAATTCCTGTTGCCTTGGTTGGTTCATTAGCGTTGATATGGGCACTGGGTTTTTCAATCAATATACTTACTTTGCTGGCATTAGTGTTAGCAACGGGGTTGATTGTTGATGATGCGATTGTGGTCAGCGAAAACATTCAACGTCAACGCGGTTTAGGTCTTGGCCGCCGTGCTGCTGCGGTAATTGGCACGCGAGAAGTGTTTTTTGCTGTTGTCGCAACGACAGCGGTGTTAGCGGCGGTATTTGTTCCTATCGCTTTTTTACCCTCAACCGCAGGGCGATTATTTAGGGAGTTTGGTGGGGTACTTGCGGGAGCGGTGATCATTTCAAGCTTTGTAGCGCTTTCATTAGTGCCAGCGCTCACCTCAAAGCTAAAACTCAAACAAGGTGGTAAACACCCATTTGCTAAAATAGGTCATTGGCTTGCTAATATTTATACTAAAACCATTCATTGGGTGCTTGATCATGCGTGGCTTACGTTTATAGCTAGTATATTAGTCGCTGCGGGTTCGGGTGCTTTGTATCTCAATTTAGATAATGAATTACTGCCTTCAGAAGATCGCGGAAAAATACGTATCTTTGCTCGGGGCCCTGACGGTGTTGGTTTGAATTTTATGGACCGTCAAGCAATGCAAATGGAAGATATTTTGCTGCCGTATGTGCAAAGCGGCGAAATTGAATCTATTTATACTGTTGTAGGGCAGTGGGATCCAAATATTGTGTTTATTACCGTGCCTTTAAAACACTGGGATGAGCGTCATTTTTCACAGCAAGAGATCATTAATAAAATTCGAGGTCCGCTGGGTAATATTCCTGGGGCGGCAGGTTATCCGTCTGGGTCAAATAGTTTAAATTTACGCGGTCAAGGTGGCGGTATTGAGCTGGCACTATTAGGGCAAGATTACCTGCAGATTTATAAGGCCGCACAAGATTTTGCTGCACAGGTTGAGCAGACTATCCCGTCGATTGACAACGTGCGTATTTCATATCAGCCATCACAGCCGCAATTGCGCGTTAATATTGATAGACGCCGTGCAGAGGAATTAGGGGTGTCACTGAGTGATATATCAATCACCTTACGTGCTGCGATAAATGGCGATGATATTGCAGATTTAAATATTGGTGACCAATCGGTACCGATTATTCTGCAAGCACAAAATCAAACCATTAAAGATCCCAGTGATCTCGCTAATTTATATATCAGTGCAAATAACGGTCAGTTAGTACCACTGAGTAGCGTTGCAACCATAACAGAAGAAGGTGTTGCCGCTGAGCTTGAACGCCACGCACAGCGTCGTGCTATCGAGCTTGATATGGAACTGCCGGCGGACATGAGTATTGCACAGCTGGTATCGCAATTACGTGATATTTCAGAGCAAACGCTACCAAGTGGCATTAGCTTGGCATTTAAAGGTGAAGCTTTAACCTTTGAAGAAACTTCTAATGAAGTATTTATCACTTACATACTGGCATTTTTAATCGTATTTTTAGTATTAGCTGCACAGTTTGAAAATGTTAATAGCGCCGTGGTGGTGATGGTAACGGTACCGTTTGGTATTACATCAGCAATTTTAGCACTGTATTTAACTGGTACTTCGTTAAATATTTACTCGCAAATAGGTTTGGTGATGTTAATTGGTTTAATCGCGAAAAACGCGATTTTGTTAGTTGAATTTGCTGACCAATTGCGCGACCAAGGTTTAACTGTTCGTAAAGCTGTAGAGCAAGCAGCATTAGTACGTTTAAGACCAATTACTATGACCTTGATATCAACCTTACTAGGTGCACTGCCGCTAATATTATCAACCGGAGCGGGGGCTGAGGCACGTAATGCGATTGGCTGGGTCGTGTTTGGTGGCTTGTCTTTAGCGGTGCTATTTACGTTGTATTTAACACCGGTAATTTACTTGGGCTTAGCGCGCTTTACTACCCCCCGTGGTGATGAAAGTAAGCAACTTGCGCAGGAGCTTGATAAGGTAGAGTAAATCACAATTAAAATAGCCTAATTAACTATTTATCTTTGAAAAATAAGTTAATTAGGCTCACACTTGGGAAAGCTATCCCCAACAGGTTTTTTTTATGCAAGCCGAACAAGTAGAAATCGCGCAGTTTTTAGCACAACACCCGCCTTTTGACAGCCTACCGAGTAAAGCAATCAATGAGCTCGCGCAACAGGTTGAAGTCGCCTACTTTAGAGCGCACACCGATATTTTATTATTTGGTCAAGATATCGCCGATCTTTATGTGATCAGAAGCGGCTCTGTTGAAATGTATCGACGTAATGGGGAACTGGATAATCGTTTAACCACTGCCGGTATATTTGGGCAGATGGGTTTACTGATGAATCGCAAGGTTCGCTTTCCAGCTAAAGCACTTGAAGATACGCTAGTGTATTGCATTAATGTTGAACTATTTAACCGCTATTGCGACGAATTTGATTCATTTGCTGACTATTTTGAAACGGATGGTAATGTTCGTTTACATCAGGCAATTGTTGAACAAGCCGATGGTAATGATTTAACCACGGCAAAAGTAAAATCGCTGATCCACCGTGATGTGGTAACAGTTAATACTGATTCAACGGTGCAACAAGTTGCCCAGCTTATGACTGATGAATCGGTGTCATCGGTTTTAGTTACTGATAGTACCAAACCTATTAACGACGACCCAGAGGAAGATGATGGTCAAGTTGTTGGTATTATCACAGACAAAGATTTACGTACCAAAGTCATTGCTCATGGGCTGGCATTTGACACACCCGCGCATACAATAATGTCTACAAACTTGGTTTTATTAGATGCCAATGCCTATGTTTTCGAAGCTGTACTTGCGATGCTACGTGATAACTTACATCACTTACCGGTGGTCCAAAAACGCCGTCCAATTGGGGTTATTTCTCTTTCTGATATTTTACGCTATGAATCACAAAGCAGCTTGCTATTGGTACGTGGAATACTTGCGCAGCAATCGATTGAAGATTTAACCCACTATGCACGCCAGCTGCCGAATGTGTTTGTACGCATGGTAAATGAAGATGCAAACTCGCATATGATTGGCACGGCAATGGCTGTGATTGGCCGCACTTTTAAACAAAGGTTACTGGTATTAGCCGAAGAAAAGTATGGGCCGCCGCCGGTTGCATACTGTTTTATCGCATTAGGTTCAATGGCGCGGGATGAGCAACTCATTGTTACTGATCAAGATAACGCGCTCATTCTAGATGATGATTATGATGTTGAACTTCATGATACGTATTTTCAAAATATTGCCGATTTTGTTTGTGATGGTTTAGCTCAATGCGGTTATACCTATTGTGATGGCGAAATAATGGCGTCATTTAAAAAATGGCGAAAAACACGTGCACAATGGTTTGAGCAATTTGCTCAGTGGATAGAGCTGCCTAAACCGCAAGCCTTACTAAATAGCTCCATATTTTTTGATTTAGACGGGGTGTGGGGTAAAACCAAATGGGCCGATGAGCTTAAAATATTTATTGCCAAACAAAGCAAAGTTAATCGCGTATTTTTAGCTAATATGGCTGCAAATGCTCGCAACAGAACCCCACCATTGGGGTTTTTTAAAGGCTTTGTTATGGAGCACAACGGTCAGCATAAACGTTCTATGAATTTAAAGCGCAGAGGCACAGCGCCGCTTTCAGATGTTATTCGGGTTCACGCATTGGCGGTTGGATCACGTAAGCAAAACTCGTTCGAACGCTTAGAAGATATTATTGAAGCCAAGCTTCTACCGCAAGGCAAAGCACAAGATTTGAGAGATGCGCTAGAATATATTGCCATGATGCGGATCCGTCACCAAGCGTGGCAAATTGAACAAGGGGAAGAACCCGACAACGATTTAGACCCTCATTTATTATCTCCTTTTGAGCAGCGTAACTTAAAAGAAGCTTTTGCAATTTTAGAAAAAGCACAAAGCTATTTGAAATTTAGTTACTCAGCAAACTCTGGGGTAAAGTAATTTATGGCTTTCAAAAAGCAAGCAATGATTGACTGGGCAACACGCTATAAAAATTTATTAAGCGGCGCTCAAAATGACACTATCAAACGTTTTTATGGAGCTGCTTTTAGCGATAAATTCGCAGCAATTAAAGATGTGCCATTTGTTGCAATGGACTTTGAAACAACCGGTTTAGATAGCACCAGTGATGATATTGTCAGCGTTGGTTTAATTCCTTTTAATTTACAGCGTATATATTGCAAAGATAGTCGCCATTGGGTGGTGCGCCCTAGGCGTAATTTCAACGAGGGATCCATTGTAATACATGGCATAACACATTCAGAAATTGACGATGCACCGGATTTTAATCATATTATTGAGCCATTATTGCAAGCACTCAGTGGTAAAGTCGTTGTTGTACACTATGGCGCGATTGAGCGGCACTTCTTAAATACTGCACTGTTACTTAGGCTTAACGAGGGGATAAACTTTGCTTTGGTTGATACCATGGAAATTGAACGAAAAGCCTTAAAAGCCAGGCAGGGTTTGCTAGGTTGGTTATTTAATTCTAAGTTAGGATCGCTTAGATTAGGTGATTGTCGCCAGCGCTATTCATTACCTGTGTATAAAAACCATAACGCTTTAACTGACGCTTTAGCAACGGCTGAACTGTTACAAGCACAATTGAGTCACCATTACCGAGAAGATACACCGATCTCGCAGTTATGGAGTTAAAAATTTCTTAACCTGAACTTTGGCTAATAAGCTTAAATAAAAAAACGCCGCAAATTTGCGGCGTTTGTGGTTTTAAATAGCGTTTATTTAGCCGGTAACGGCTCAGTTCTCAGACCTAAAATAAGGCTTAAACACATAAACAGCAAGACGATTGTAAATGGTAAGCCGGTAGAGACCGCACCTGCTTGCAGTGCTTCGATTGCTTGTGTACCACCAATCCACAGTAGCGCGGCTGCGATAGCACCTTCAATAGATGCCCAAAATATGCGTTGTGGTACTGGCGCATCAATTTTCCCGCCAGCAGTGATAGAGTCTATTACTAATGACCCTGAATCAGATGAAGTGATAAAAAACACTAAAACTAATAGCACAGCAATTACAGACAAAATATTAGACATAGGTAATTCATCTAGCATTTGAAACATAGCCATAGGGACATCGGTTAAACCATTTAGGCCAAGTGCGCCAACACCATTGACTACTTGATCAATTGCGATACCGCCGTAAATTGACATCCATAATACTGTAACCAATGTTGGAATAAGTAATACCGCAATCAAAAATTCACGGATAGTACGACCGCGTGATACGCGAGCGATAAACATGCCTACAAACGGTGACCACGAAATCCACCAAGCCCAGTAAAATACAGTCCAGCCATGCATCCATGTTTCGTCTTCACGGCCATGTGGATTACTTAATGGAATGATATTTTCTACATAACCCATAAAGGTGGTAGGAATATTACCCATCGCAACAGCAAAGCCAACTAAGCAAACAAATACCAAAAGGGCAAAAGCAATTAGCATGTTGATATTACTAAGGAGTTTTACACCGCCATCGATACCACGCACAACAGAAATAATAGCCAGTAGGGTAACGCCAACAATAACGAGTATTTGTGAGCCAATGCCACCTTCGAGACCAAACACGTGGTTTATCCCCGCAGACGCTTGCTGAGCGCCTAACCCCAATGATGTTGCCAAGCCAAATAAAGTTGCCAGTACTGCTAAAATATCAATGATATGACCAGGCCAGCCCCATGCTTTATCGCCCAATATAGGGTAAAAAATTGACCGGATAGACAGTGGTAAACCTTTGTTATATGTAAAGAATGATAGTGATAAGCCAACTACAGCATAAATAGCCCAAGGGTGCAGGCCCCAATGGAACATAGTTGCCCCCATTGCCAGTTTTGCAGCTTCTGGGGTGTTGGCTGTTACATTCAGTGGTGTTTCATACCAACCAGTAAAATATGCAACCGGTTCAGCTACCCCCCAAAACATTAAGCCAATACCCATGCCTGCGGCGAATAACATAGCGAGCCATGAAACACGAGTATATGAAGGCTTAGCATCACTGCCTCCTAAACGGATCTTTCCGTAAGGAGAAACAATCAGTGCTAAACAAAAAATAACGAAGAAGTTTGCAGCCCACATAAACAAGGCATCAAAATTATTAATTATATCGAGTTTCACACCATCAAGTGCTGCTTTTGCAGTTTGTGGATCGGTAGCGAGAATGGCGATTAAAAAGATGACAATCAGGCCCGCGCTGATGCCAAAAACAGGGTTGTGTATATCAAATCCCCATTTTTGCACGTTATCCTGACCTACGGTGTAATCCGTATTGTCGATACTATATTTGTCATGATTTTCGCTCATGCAATACCTCTTTTGTTGTCCTAACAAGCTGCTTGTTACCAGCAACATACCTAATTTAATTAGTCTAAGTAACCTGAGCTTTGGATAATAAATCACTATGTTAGTAAATTTTTAAAGCAAAGTTCAGGTTAGGTAATAATTGATACTTAAATTTATTTGAAGACTAACTAATTTAAAAGATGATCATACAGCTACTAGTGTATGAGTTAAATACCAAATGTAAATGATTTTGTAGTTAAATAGCGGCTTATATGGCCATTGCAACCATTTTTATGTTTTTATATAAAAGTACATAATTCGCAAAAGGTCAAAAATTAGTTTGATTGTTAAAGTAATCGCGGCTGTTTTTTGTGGTTAATTGAACTATTATTTTGTAGTTGTAAAAGGCAGCTGCACGAGATTGACGTTTTATAGTCGCAGTAATGAAAGCGTAATATGAATATGATTTAACATTAGGTGAGCTATATCATTGATCAGTTGCGATAAGGAATTTAGTCATTACTATGAGTAACCATGGCAAAGAGAACACTAAAAACACGGCTGATGAGCATCAATTAGTCCATCATTACCAGCGTGTTCGACACCAAAGCGTGACGTTAATAAACTCGTTATCAGCAGAAGACTGCCAATTACAAGCTATGGCAGATGTAAGCCCTAGTAAATGGCACCTTGCGCACACAACGTGGTTCTTTGAAACTTTTTTACTAATTGCACATAGCTCTCACTACACAGTATTTAATCCTAACTTTAAAACTTTATTTAACTCATATTATAACGGTATAGGTGAACAATTTAAGCGTGCCTGCAGAGGGAGTTTATCGCGGCCTAGTTTAGATGACGTGATTATCTATAGAGAATATGTTGACCGGGCGGTGATTGAATTACTGAGTGCACCGTGTAGCGAGTCAATAAAGCAAGTTATTGAATTAGGACTTAACCATGAACAACAGCACCAAGAACTAATGCTGATGGACATTCAATATAACTTTTCAGTTAATCCGTTGTTTCCTGCTTATTGTGACACTAACAACAACCGTATAGAAAATCCTGTTACGCAAGCCAGTCCTCTTAGCTTTGTGGCATTCTCAAAGCATACTGCACATATTGGTGCAACTGAGCAAACGTTCAGCTACGATAATGAACGGCCAACTCATCAAGTGCTTATTCAGCCATTTAAATTTGCTAACCGGCTAACTACCAATGCTGAGTATTTAGCGTTTATACAAGATGGTGGTTACCAAAACCCAGAGCATTGGCTCAGTGACGGTTGGGCGCAGATAAATAATGCTCGGCAAACTGCGCCACTCTATTGGCATAAAGTAAATAATGAGTGGTTTGAATTTTCATTAGCTGGATTACAGCCTTTGGCGCTAAATGAGCCGCTAAGCCATGTTACCTTTTACGAAGCAAACGCTTTTGCACATTACTCACAAGCTCGCCTCCCAACCGAATTTGAATGGGAAAGCGTGGCTAACAGTAATGCGGCACAAACTATCACCCAGCTGACCGACAACTGTTGGCAGTGGACAAACAGTGCCTATTTACCGTACCCAGGCTTTAAGCCAATAGCAGGCGTGGCAGGGGAATACAATGGTAAATTTATGGCGAATCAAATGGTACTGCGCGGTGGCTGTAAACTTACCCCACAAAATCATTTAAGACTAACTTATCGCAATTTCTATTATCCACACCAAGCGTGGATGCGCAGTGGTATTAGACTCGCTAAGGATTGAGCATGAGCCAAGTAACAACATTAATGACAACCGATATTGATAACCGCTTTTTAACCGATGTTATTGCGGGACTGTCACAGCAACAAAAGAATCTACCCTGTAAATATTTTTATGATGATAATGGGGCCGCTTTGTTTGAGCAGATC
This sequence comes from Pseudoalteromonas sp. SR41-8, assembly GCF_014163915.1. Taxonomy (NCBI): domain Bacteria; kingdom Pseudomonadati; phylum Pseudomonadota; class Gammaproteobacteria; order Alteromonadales; family Pseudoalteromonadaceae; genus Pseudoalteromonas; species Pseudoalteromonas sp. SR41-8. The sequence continues at coordinate 33,600 of NZ_JACJEE010000030.1, read as the reverse complement.
ACTGAGCTTGATGAGTACTACGTGACACGCACAGAGCTGAGCATTTTAACCAAGCACAGCCAAGCAATTGCCAAGTTGCTTCCTGATAACTTATCAATTATAGAGCCGGGCTGTGGCTCGGGTAAAAAAATTGCTTATTTGTTAGCGCACTTAGTGAATGTGAAAAGTTTTGTGCCATTTGAGATCTCTAATGAAATGCTTAATTACTCACTGGCCCATTTATCTCCATTATTTCCTGAGTTAGCTATTTCGCCGTTGTTGGGGGATTTTACTCATAGCCAAATGGTAAAGCAGTTAAGCCGTGAAACACAATTGGATAGCCAAACGAACCTCGTGTATTTTCCAGGCTCAACAATAGGCAATTTTTCACCGCTAAAAGCCATTGAGATCATGAAAAATTTCCATCGGTTATGTGGTATTAACGGTTATGTATTGATTGGCATTGATTTGCTCAAAGACCGTCAAGTATTACTTGATGCTTATGACGATAAACAAGGCGTCACCGCGGCATTTAATAAAAACTTGCTCCAGCGTATTAATGCTGAGTTAAATGCTGATTTTGATCTTAGCCAGTTTAATCACCAATCACGGTTTAATGAAAAACTAAGCCGTATTGAAATGCATTTGATCAGTAACTGTGATCAAACAGTCACCGTCAATGGCGAATCATTTAGCTTTTCTCAAGGTGAGAGTATCCATACAGAAAACTCCCATAAATACGCACTACAGGCATTTACTGAACTTAGCGCCCAAGCTGGATTACGTTTAGAGCAAACGTGGCAAGACGAGCAGGGGTATTTTGCATTGTGTTTATTAAGGCCAATTTAAACAATGCACAGTCCATAATTTATTATTTAACTGTACTTAGCTAAAAATGCTGCGCAAATTGATTTTTTAATAGTATAAATACTACATTAAACCTACGGCTGCTGGTGTAGCCATTATAAAACCTTATTACGAAGAGGTTAGTGTGGACAGTTCTACTAAATTAAAAACGATTGCAGCACATTTATTTGCACAACGCACAAGTGCAGCGCCACAATCAGATTTACCGCCACAATTAGCATTAACAAGCACTGAAGATAGTTTAGCTGTTCAACAATTGATGATTGCATTAAACAAGGGCCAAGTATTTGGTTGGAAATGCCTATTACCACTTGATAACGGTGCGATTATTTTGGCTCCAATATTAAAGCCGCCGCAATCATTTACACAAATCTGCACATTATATACTGAACAAAACAAGGCACGGATAGAGCCTGAAATTGCTTTTGTGTTTGCGCAAAATATGCCAAAGCAGGCCAGCTATAGCGAAGCTGAAATTGACCACGCGGTGAGTGACACGCATATGGCACTTGAGCTGATCCAAAACCGTTTCTCTACAGCGTATCAAGCAAATCACTTTGCAAAGTTAGCGGATGGTTTAAGTAACCAAGGGGTGTTACTTGGTCCTAAAATTAATAAGCAAGTAGCTTATGATGCGGCACATATTACTATCGCGATAACACAAAATAATCGCTGTCATAGCTATCTTGGCAAGCATCCATGTGGTCTGGCACAAACACCAATCTATTGGGCAGTAAATTATCTGGCTAAGTGTGGGATCACGCTCGCTGCTGGCCAAATTCTCATAACAGGCTCATATTGTGGTGTTATTGAGTTAGACACTGATGTTGATACTGAAATTGACTATGCAGGGCTTGGAAAATACACCGTCAAATTTAGTGGCTTAACTGATAATGACATAACTGTTTTTTAAACGGTAATTAATGGTTGCTCCGGCAACAGAATCTTGGAAAAGCTGGCCATGTGTTTGTTCAGTGTATTGTTTGATTATCGGGGCAATAATGCTGATGGCTGAACCTGTAGCGCTATCTTCATCCACGCCATAATAAGGAGCAAAATATCGAAAATGCCACTGTGTGGTTTGATTAGCTGTTTGGCGTTGTTGCAATACAATCACTGCATTTGGGTAGTATTGTAATTGTGCTGTATTTATCGCGAGTGTTTTTAAAGGCTGAACACTGTTAATCATCACAGTACTGTAGCCGTTAATTTTTGCTGTTTTATAGCTTTGCACTATTGAGGTAGGAATGGCTTGTTGCAGCAGAACCTCTGTTTGTACCTCGGTGCTATCAATGGTGACTAATTGTAGTTGCAGTGCGCGTTGATGTATTCTGGTTTCAAATACTTCCCCTGTATTTGTATAAAAGGTGTTTGGGCTAAACCCTTGCCATTTTTGTAAAAACAGTGCAGCGGCGAGTGTCCCATGACCACAGCGGCTGATCTCATGGCTGTGATTAAACCAACGAATAGGGCATCGATTTTTTTTGATATTGGCTTGATTTAAAAATACGGTGGCGGGCTGAGCGGTGTTTTTTGCAATGCGCTGCATTAGTCGAGTTGTTAACCCTGTTTTATAAATAACAATTAACGCAGACGAACCTTTACAGCGTCTCGCTGTATCGTTAAAAACTTGCTCAATAGCAAAAGACTGCACAAAGCGCGGGGCTTTGTGCAGTCTGTGAGTTAATGCCAGATTTAATAAGCGACTAGGCTTATTATTTCTTTTGTGCATAGGCGTCGTTATGAATACCTGCGGCACGACCTGATGGATCGGCATTATTTTGAAATGATGCATCCCATAATAACGCTTCAGGCGTTGAACAGGCTACAGACTTACCGTGTGGTACACATTTAGCGGCTGCATCACCTGGGAAGTGAGATTCAAAAATAGTACGGTAGTAATACGCTTCTTTTGAATCAGGTGTATTAATAGGGTATTTAAATTTTGCGTTTTCAAGCTCTTGATCGGTTACTTGCTCGTTTACAAACTCTTTTAATGTATCAATCCAGCTGTAGCCAACACCATCCGAAAACTGCTCTTTTTGACGCCATAACACTTCATCAGGTAAGTAGCCGTCAAAGCCTTCACGTAAAATATGCTTTTCAATTTTGCCATCTTTACACATTTTAGCTTCAGGGTTGATACGCATAGCAACATCAACAAACTCTTTATCAAGGAAGGGAACGCGGGCTTCTACACCCCATGCCGCCATTGATTTATTTGCGCGTAAGCAATCAAACATGTGCAGTTTAGATACTTTACGGTTTAATTCTTCATGAAACTCTTGTGCATTTGGTGCTTTATGAAAGTACAAGTAACCACCAAATAGCTCATCAGCGCCTTCACCAGAGAGCACCATTTTAATACCCATCGCTTTGATTTGGCGAGCCATTAAGTACATCGGAGTAGAAGCACGGATCGTAGTTACATCGTAGGTTTCAATGTGATAAATAACTTCACGCAGGGCATCAATCCCTTCTTGAATCGTAAATATAATCGGGTGATGAACAGTTCCTATCATATCAGCTACTTTTTGTGCAGCCGCTAGATCTGGGGAGCCCTCAAGGCCAACCGAGAAAGAGTGCAGTTTAGGCCACCATGCATCGCTTTCATCATTATCTTCAATACGTTTTGCTGCAAAACGTTGGGTAATAGCTGAAATAACGGATGAATCTAAACCACCTGACAACAACACGCCATAAGGTACGTCACACATTAATTGACGTTTAACGGCGGCTTCAAGTGCATCTTTGACGTCTTCGGCTTTTGCGCTGTTATCTTTAACTGCATCGAAGCTTTGCCAATCACGGGCATAATATGGGCGCAATTGACCATCTTTACTCCATAAAAAATGTCCAGGAGGAAATTCTTCAATATGCTTACAGATTGGTGAAAGTGCTTTTAGCTCTGAGGCAACATAAAAGTTACCGTGCTCATCGTGGCCAGTATAAAGTGGAATAATACCAATATGATCACGGCCAATTAAATAAGCGTCTTGTTCTTCGTCATATAAACAAAAAGCAAAAATACCGTTCAGATCATCTAAAAATTCAGGCCCTTTCTGTTTGTATAACGCTAAGATAACTTCACAATCTGATTGAGTTTGAAAAGTGAAATCGGTTTCAAGGTTAGCGGCAAGTTCTTTGTGATTATAAATTTCGCCATTAACCGCTAGAATATGAGTTTTTTCAGGATTGTATAAAGGCTGCGCACCGCTTGATACACCAACAATGGCTAAACGTTCATGCACTAAAATCGCTTTCTCTGATGAATATACACCAGACCAATCAGGCCCGCGGTGACGTAATAATTTTGACATTTCAATTGCTTGCGTACGCAATGGAGCGGGATCAGACTTTATATCTAATACACCAAAAATTGAACACATAGTAACTCCTCATTCCTATCATGTGTGTTAGTTAGGTCATAATACCTAACCATTCACGTTTGTTTTAACAGAAATAATTAACTAAGTCACATAGCTTTTACAATATTTTCAGAATAATTTATGCACCAGCATGGCCGCTGATGCACCAAATTGGTCAGTGGGTGGTGCCAGCCGCGACTTTTACATCTTGTTTTGCAACAATAGCTTCGTTGATCATTACTTTTAACGCGCTTAACACGGTTTCTTCGCTCATACTCGGTGCGCCATTATGGTGCACAGCTTGGCTTGGTAAATAAGGGATATGCACAAAGCCCCCTTTGATGTGTGGTTCATGCTCATTGATATGATGTAATAGACCATACATAACGTGATTACACACATATGTACCCGCTGTATTAGAAATGGCGGCTGGGATCTCACTTTGTTGCAGTGCTAATAACATGCGTTTGATAGGTAATTGTGCAAAATAAGCGGCAGGAGCATTTTTGACGACGGGGTGATCAATGGGTTGCTTTCCTGCGTTGTCTTTAATTCGGGCATCATCAATATTAATCGCGATACGCTCTATGCTTATTTCACTGCGGCCACCGGCTTGCCCGATACATAATACTAGAACCGGATGATGCTGCTCTATGGCTTTATAAAGCACCTCTAATGAGGTATTAAACTCACACGGTAGCTCAAGGGCTATTACTCGGTGCTTAGCGATTAAATGTTCGTCGAGTTTGCTTACCGCTTGCCACGACGGATTGAGCGATTCGCCGCCAAATGGTGCAAACCCAGTTATCAATACGCAGGGCATGCTTGATGTCAGTTTAGTCATTAAAAACCACCATATACATTAAAATAATATTGACCGTTAATAAGGCCAGCGCAGTAGGTATTTGCACCTTTATAACATGGTATTTGTCTTTTAGGTCGAGTAATGCCGCTGGAATGATATTAAAGTTTGCTGCCATTGGCGTCATTAACGTTCCACAGTAACCACTGTACATCCCAATTGCTACCAGTGGTGCGGCGCTGGCGTCATGACCTTCGATTAAAAAAGGCATAGCAATACCCGCAGTCATTACCGGAAATGCAGCAAACGCATTTCCCATCACCATGGTAAATAACGCCATGCCAACACAATACAGCACCACCAGCATAAAACGATTCTCTGGCGCTATAAATAAAGTAACCAACTCTTTAATTGAGTCTCCTGTTTGCGCCACAATAAACACGCCACCAAGCATTGCTAGCATTTGTGGCAGTATTGCTGCCCAACCGATAGAATCTAGCAGCCGACGGGATTCAGTGACAGCTTCAATTGGATTTCCCCCAGTAATTTTCCAGCCAATCAGTAGCGCAGACACACACGCTATAGTGAGCGATGCGAGAGTTAAATGACGTTGATCAAGTAAGTAATAATCACCAATTGCGATACCATCAAAAGAAACAGTCAGTAATACCGTGATCACGGGTATCATTAATGCGGGAACAAATAATTTATTGCCCAGGCGAGAGGCCGATTGTGTTTGTTGCTGTTCAGTGAGTGGTTGATAACTGCCCATGCTTACTAGGTTTAAGCCCGCTAACAGGGCAATTAATACTACGCTCACACCAACCCATAAATAAGTGTTGGCTTTGCCGAACAAGGCAATAGATACATCACCAAATAAAAAACTGCTACCAAATAACAACCAAAATAATGCTGTGGTGAGCCTTTTTGGATGGTTTGTGTCTTGCAGCGTTCGAACAACTAAAAACATCACAACGAGACCAATTAATAAATAAATGTTCTCAATGGTGATAATTGTAGCGTTTGAGTTAGTTACATCGGTTGTTAGTACTTTACTCATCACACTTCCTGCTGTTTGTAGTGAGCAACAGCCAGAGCTATTTTTGCTTCTAAACGAGATAATCTAAATAAATGAATAATGAGTGCGGCAATGGCGGTCGGAATAGCCCATAAACCAATATGCAGCGGTTCAATACCGGCAATGCCGTTTTCCTTTAAGAAGGCATCCATCAATAGTACAGCACCAAAAGCAATGAAAATGTCTTCTCCAAAGAACATCGCAATATTATCAACGGCAGCTGCATGGGCGCTGATCATGTCTTTTATGGGTTTTGGCAGCTCACCGTGTTTATTGGTCGCGGCACCTAATGCCATGGGGGCTAATAATGGACGAACAGTTTGTGCTTGACCGCCAAGGCTTAATAACCCAAGGGCTGCTGAGCATTCTCGAACGATAAAATACAGGGCTAATATACGTGCGCTGGTGGCACTTTGAATTTGTGCAATCCAGTTTTTCGCATGCTGTTGTAAACCATAGCGCTCTAGCAGTGCGATAACGGGTAAAATAAGAATAAAGCTGGCCAGTTGACGAGAGTTCATAAACTTCTCGCCAAAGGTTTGCAAAAGGGTGAGGATATCTAAATTTACCGCCCAACCAGTTGCAAGGCCAGCAACGGTTACTACAATCAGTGGGTTAAAGCGCAAGGCAAATCCTAGCACAACCACTGGAATGCCAATTAATGGCCAATAATTAAGATCAAACATCATAGTTCCTACACTGTGCTGTGTTTATTATTATTTATTAAGCTGAGCTTTTATTTAGTGATTGGTTATCTGATGCTCAAGTTTATTAGTGCAATAGTCAATTGTTGTAGGTGAGCGTCAAGTTTTCGCTGCGCAGTATTTGCAGCTGCTAGGTTGACGAATTCAAATCGCACAAAGTCACCAGGTTTAAGTTGTGCAAATTGGTGTTGATCCGCACTTATTATAGTACCAAGTAGCGGGTATCCTCCGGTTGTTTGGCCATCATTTAGCAATACGATAGGCTCACCACTGGGTGTTAGTTGGATAGAGCCCGGGCTAACAGCTAAAGAAGGCAATGAATGTGTATGCATTAATTGATTATGCTCAGTACTGAGCCTTACTCCCATACGATTACTTTGCGGACTGACTTGCCATTTCGTCTGGGCAAAAAAATCACTAAATTGTTGTGATAGTAATTGTTGATGTGGGCCTGAATGGACGCGGATCACACTGCGCTTAGCGGGGGCAATCGCACCACGTTGCGGCCAATTGCCATCAAATGGCGTGATTGGGACTTGATCATTGGCTTGTAAAGGCGCGCCCGTTAGGCCACCAAAACCTGCTGCAATATCGGTGGCTGTTGAATTCATCACTGCATGACAATCAATGCCGCCTTTAATTGCGAGGTAGCTGCGAAAACCTTGCCGAGCGGTGGCAAATGTCAGTGTTTGTCCTTGCTCTACTGGATAACTCCAGCCGGGATAAATACTTACTCCATCAAGCTTTGCTTGCATATCAGCGCCATGCAGCGCAATAACAGTGGCACATTGAAACTGCAATTGCGCTAAGCCTAAAGTGATCTCAATAACACTTTGATTGTCATCATTGCCCACTAAACGATTGGCAATGATCATTGCATAAGGGTCAAGCGCACCAGATTGGGCAATTCCTAAATGACGATAGCCATGACGACCAAGATCTTGAATCGTCATTTGCATTCCGGGCTTTATTACGGTGATCATAATACCGACTCCTTAGTAATAAATTGCAGCGTATCGCCCGGTTGTATTGCGCATGGTGGAGTATTTTCACTGTCAAATAATGCAAAATCACTGTGGCCGATAATATGCCAACCACCGGGCGAATCAGCTGGGTAAATCGCGGTTTGATTAGCGCCAATGGCAACCGAACCTTTGGGCACTCGAGTTCGCGGCTGTGCTCTGCGCGGAGTATGTAATTGACTATTCAGACCGTGCAAATATGCAAAGCCTGGCTGAAAGCCTAAAAACAATACTTGATAATGCCCTTGGCTATGTATATCAATTACTTGTTGTGGCGATAAATTGTGATACTCAGCTACATAGTCTAGATCTGGGCCATAGTCACCACCGTATTGGGTAATAATTTTATGATGCTTACCCTGATAGTCGTGCGGATTTATATTTGCCCACCAAAGTGCTAACTGAGCTTGCCAGTGAGCAAGCGAAGTAGGGTCTATTAAATAAACTGTCAGCGAGTTCATTGCGGGTACTACATCTATAAAGGCGTCGCTGGTGTTGCATTGTTGCACTAGTGCCCAGATTTTTTTTTGAATGCTCAGACTGTCATCGTTTAGGGCAGTGGCATCAAGCAATATGCTGTTATTACTGAGGACACTAATAGTTGGAGAGATAGTTTGTTGATCCATAGCCAAATGTATTTATTATTCTTGAATACCTCAAACTAGCATATAACGTATGAAATGTTTATAGCGATGCGACTAGTTAACAACCTTGCAATATTAACATTACCCAGTGTAGCGCAAACACATTAGTTTGGTTATGGAATGTTCTGGACTAATACACGTAAACTAGATATGTGAGTCAGACTATAAAAAACTGTGGCATATCACTCACTATTGCTTAGAGTAGGTGTTTGATAATGCCACAGTTGTTATAACAACTAATGATGTTAGTAGAATGCATTAAGTTATAATAGCTTACTGCTAATTACTTAACAGCCACTCACTGAGCAAGCGCACACCATAACCTGTGCCGCCTGGTGAAATTTCATCTTTTCCTTTAGTTGCTAGTGCATTACCTGCAATATCTATGTGTACCCAACGAGTTTCACCAGCAAAATGTTGCAAAAAGCTGGCGGCCGTTGTTGCTCCGGGGCCACTTGAGCCTAGGTTTTTAAGATCGGCAATGTCTGAACTTAAGGTTTCTTTATATCCCAGCGGTAAGCGCCATAGGTTTTCGTTTACTTGCATTCCAGCTAAAGTGAGTTGCGTAACAAGCGTATCGTCATCAGAAAACACCGCCGCATAATCGTTACCTACGGCTTTGATTTTAGAGCCGGTAAGGGTGGCAACGTCTATCATGATCTCCGGCTTGAAATATTCACGTGCATACCACATTGCATCACTTAATACTAAGCGTCCTTCTGCATCAGTATTAACAATCTCAACGCTTAAACCTTCTGCGGTGCGAACCACATCACCAGGGGCAACAGCGTATTGCGACACCATATTGGCAGCCATACCCATAACGGCAACAATGTTTTTGTCAGCTTTTGCAAGCGCCATTGCTTTGATAGTCCCAAGTACAGCGGCGGCGCCAGCCATATCAGATTTCATACGCGCAATTGATGCGCCTGTTTTGATACTATAACCACCAGAGTCAAAGGTGATCCCTTTACCAACCAGAGCAATAGGGGTCGCGTTTGAGCCTTTGTAATGTGCAACGACTAAGCGAGCGCCTTGTTCGCTGCCACGCCCGACAGCTTCAAGTGCCCCCATACCTAGTTCTATTAATTGCTTAGGCTCTAAAATAGTGATTTCTACACCTAGAGACTCAAGCTCTTTTGCCGCACTAGCAAAGTCAACAGGAGTCATTTCGCTGGCCACTTCTGAGGTTAAGTCACGTGCTAAAAACACTCCTGCTTGAATGCTTTCAAGTTCAGAATAGTTACGTTTTGTTTGCTTGGAATTACTAACGTCAAAATGATAACTGACAGTGTGAGTGTTCGGATTTTGTTTATATTTTTCAAAACGATGGTCGCGTAAATTTGCACCGTGTGCAAAGTGAGCACTAAGTACACTGTTATTGTTTACGCCTTCAACGTCATCGAATACAACCGCAGCAGTTGTTGTTTTACTGCTCATTAATCGCGCATGAATATTACCACCTAGTTTGGTCATTAACGCTCTATCAAGCTTATCTTGCTTACCGGTACCAACAATTAGCACGCGTTTATAGTCACTATTATAAGGTGCAATTAATTCAACAGTACTGGCGTATTTGCCACTAAAACTTTCATTTTCAATAGCGTGCTGTAATTGAGCATTGAACTTTTTATTGATTGAGTTAAATGCGGTATTGCTCCCATCCTCACTGTAAAACAACACTAATGCTTGTGCATTACTATCAAGCTTGGAAGAAAAATTAAACTCTGCAGCATGGCTTTGCGTACTAAGTGCAAGGGCAATTGATAATGCAGAAAAAGCAATAAGGTTTTTCATATTTGTACCTTTATTAAATAAACACGTTTTACCTCATTTATTCGCATAGGTTAAGTCGGATTCGGTAAAGCCGCAATAATGAGCGATAAAATAACCCACATTCCTGAAATAATATGTTCTGCTTCAAGGTCTACTAAAATGAAGCAACAAATAGAAAGAGGTAGAGTATGTTGGCAGCAAAGAATTGGCTTAAATTAACCACTTTAACAATTTTGTTCAGTGCGGCAAGTTATGGTGTTTCCCTTAACAATGAAAAAGATAATGATATTCAAGCAACAATGCATTTAGAAACCATGGTACTTGGTTCTGGTTGCTTTTGGGGGGCAGAAAAACGTTATGAAGCGCTTCCTGGTGTAATTGATGCAAAGTCAGGCTATGCCGATGGTAAGGGTTTTAAAGCAACTTATCGTAATATTACCCAATCATCGCGCAAGTTCGATGAAAATAATTACGCTGAAGTTGTTCAGGTTACTTACAATAGCAATATAATCAGTGCTGCAACGTTATTAAAAAGTTATTTTGAAAGTCATGATCCAACGCAAAAAAATCGCCAAGGAAATGATATTGGTACGCAGTACCGTTCAATTATTTTAACTACTACTGAGCAACAAGCTGCACTGGCTGAAGAATTAAAACAGCAGTATCAAGATAAACTAACCCAAGCTGGTTATGGCTCTATAAAAACCATTATAAAACCATTAACGGTATTTTTTCCGGCTGAGGAATATCACCAAGACTACTTAGTTAAAAATCCTAATGGCTATTGCCCTGATCATTCAACAGGCGTTGTTTTTGAAAAACGCAGTGATGATAAAGTTGATAATACGGCTTTACTCGCAGGAAAGCAGATAGTGATCATTGATTCACGAGATTACTGCCCTTATTGTGAAAAACTCAAAAAAGATGTGTTAAATGATTATCAAGGAACCATTGCCGTCACTTATCGTAAAGCCGATCAACTTGATGGTTTAACGATTAAATCAGCGACGTGGGCCACCCCAACAATCTTATTTTTAGAAGATGGTAAAGAGGTTTATGGTCGCCAAGGTTATGTGTCTAGCGAAGAGTTTTATAAAGCACTTGGCGCATTTAAATTAGGGGATAGTGAAGCATATACAGTGGCATTTAAGGCCCGTACAGATAGTCCGTTTTGTAAACAGTACGATATTTTTAAAAATACCCCGGACGGTATTTTTATAGACAAACTCAGTGGTGTACCACTGTTTGATACTCGGGATCGGTTCAAATCGGGCACCGGGTGGCTGTCATTTACTCACCCCATCAAAGACAGTGTGACCATGCATGAAGACAATAGTTACGGTATGCAACGTATTGAAATTAAATCTAAATCTACGGGTATTCATTTAGGGCATTTGTTCCCAGGTGAAGGCCCAAAAGGTGAAGATCGTTATTGTATCAATGCAACTGTGTTAGATTTTGTCGCTCGCAAAGACACCTAACAGTTTAGAATAATGGCTGAGGAAATGCAGAGTAAGGCTTCAAAATAAACTATTTTTACGATAAACCCATTGAGCTGGGTTTATCGTATTTAATGAGTTGTATATCAAATTATAAGAGTACAATTAATGTCGGATCATCACTGTTATTGGCTTTATTTTAAGTGTTTAAATGTGTCTAGCAGCCATTTTATAAATAGCTCAAGCTGTGCATTTGCCTCGCCAGGGTAGTGCTGTACTAAATAGTATTTATCCTTGGTTACTAATGGTTCATCAGTAAAGTTGCACAACCAGCCTTCGTCAAACCATGTTTGACTAATAGGCAAAGGAATTAGCGCTATACCCATACCTTGTTGCGCTGCACGAGCAACACCAAACATACTATCTACTTGTATAATTTGCTTGGGTGAAAAGTCATCAAGGCCTGCATGTTCAGCCCATTGATGCCAAGCCCAAGGACGCGCTTTGTGCAAAATTAACGGCACTTGTTGTAATGCTTCAAGTGGCTTTTTGTGCCACTGTTGCCAATTTTCTTTATTACAAGCCGGTGTGTATTGTAATGAAAACAGCTCGTGGACAACGCCTTCAATTGGCTTCGAAGACGACAGCACAATAGATAAATCACTTTGTTTAGTTAACTCTTTACGCGTTTTCATGGTGTTTAGTTGTAAATTGGTTTTAGGGTGCTCAACAGTCCACTCGCTCAGTTTCGGCATTAATAACTCACTGGCAAAAAACTCTGGCAAAGTAATGCTGATGGTTATATTTTCTTGCAGCTGACTAAATTCGTTAATGGTTTTTTCGAGTGCTTTTATAAGTGGTGATACCGAGTCATAAAAGTTTTTCCCCGCAGCTGTAAGTCTGATCGAGCGTGTTTGGCGCTCAAACAACTCAATCCCTAACTGTTCTTCTAGTTGCTTTATTTGATGACTAACAGCAGATGGAGTCAAATAAAGCTGATTGGCGGCTTCTTTAAAGCTTAGCGTTCTTGCCGCAAAACAAAATGAACGCAATCCTCTGATAGGTGTTTGCATGATAATACTATTTAATTAACTCATACCGTTAGTTAAGCAATTATTAACCCAATTTGCAAAGTACGCACAAGATTTGTATGGGTTATCGTGAATTAGTGCATTTATGCTTAAAAAGCACACTTTAAAAGTTTATTTAATCTACAAAGCTGAGTTTGACAGCTAAATAGTTAGTTATTTTACTTTTTATGCATTACAGATAGCGGGTGGTTTTTCACAATTATGGGGCACAAACAGTTTTTTTGCCATAACATAGTGCAACCTAGCAATAGGGTAAAAAAAATCCCTCTTGCGAGGGATTTTGGGTAACTCAGCGCCATTGGCACTGGGAATGAGGTCGGTACAGGGTGAACCTGAGCGTTAAATTAAAAAACCATCTCAGGGATTTCACCATCAACAAGTAATTTACCTGCTGTTTTACTAATAATTTCATCAACTGACACGCCCGGTGCGCGTTCTAAAAGATGAAATGCGCCGTCTTTGACTTCTAACACGGCTAAATCTGTCACTATTTTCTTTACACAGTTAACACCAGTTAAAGGTAAAGAGCAACTTTCTAGCAGTTTCGAGTCACCATGTTTACTTGCATGGGTCATAGTAACGATAATATTTTTTGCACCAGCGACAAGGTCCATCGCGCCGCCCATGCCTTTGATCAACTTTTTAGGGATCATCCACGATGCGATACTACCGTTTTGGTCAACTTCAAATGCACCTAGAACAGTTAAGTCTACATGACCTCCACGGATCATTGCAAAACTATCTGCACTATTAAATATGGCTGCGCCTTTAGCTGCTGTCACGGTTTCTTTACCCGCGTTTATCATATCTGCATCAAGCTCTGCTTTAGTAGGGTATTGCCCCATGCCTAGTAAGCCATTTTCTGACTGTAACATCACTTCAATGTTATCAGGTACGTAGTTTGCCACTAACGTAGGAATACCGATACCGAGGTTAACGTAATAACCGTCTTGTAGTTCTTGTGCAACGCGCATTGCGACTTGTTCACGTGATAATGCCATAATTATTGCTCCTTAATCGCGAGTGGTTACACGTTCAATGCGTTTTTCAAAGTTACCTTTGATCACGCGATTAACAAAAATACCAGGGGTGTGAATTTGGCTTGGTTCTAATTCACCCGGTTCAACAATTTCTTCTACTTCGGCAACGGTAATTTTACCTGCTGTTGCGGCCATTGGATTAAAGTTCATGGCAGTATGGCGAAACACTAAATTACCATAACGGTCCGCTTTCCATGCTTTTACAATGGCAAACTCACCAGTGATTGATTCTTCTAAGATATAAGGGCGTCCGTTAAATTCTTTTACATCTTTACCTTCTGCCACAGGCGTACCGTAACCTGTCGCTGTATAAAAAGCAGGAATGCCAGCACCACCGGCACGCATTTTTTCAGCCAGCGTACCTTGCGGAGTAAGCTCGACATCAATTTCGCCGCTCAACAATTGCTGTTCGAATAGGGCATTTTCACCCACGTAGGAGGCAATAATTTTTTTAATTTGCTTGTCGTGCAATAAAATACCTAAACCAAAATCATCTACACCGCAGTTATTCGATACCACAGTAAGTTCTTTGGTTTGTTTACGTTTGATTTCGCTGATCAATCCCTCAGGGATACCGCATAAACCAAAACCACCAGCGATAATGGTATCGCCATCTTTTAAGCCTTCCATTGCAGCTTCATAACTTGAAACCACTTTATCGAAACCGGCCATGGGCCCACTCCTTATTTGTAATTATATGACTACTAATTTAAGGCTAAATATAGACTATTGATCAGTAGTTTGATTTTTAAGTGCCAAGGATACCTTGCTCACAGGTTGTTTATTTAATGCCGTGCAAATTGCCCAACCAGCTTTAGCCAGTCTTTCTAAATCAATTCCATGCTCTATGCCAAGTCCTTGTAGTAAGTAAACTACATCTTCAGTGGCAACATTTCCTGACGCACCCTTTGCATAAGGGCAGCCACCAAGGCCTGCAACCGCACTGTCAACCGTTGCTATACCTCGCTTTAAGGCAGTGTAAATATTTGTGAGCGCTTGACCATAAGTGTCGTGAAAATGAACAGCTAACAATGACTTATCAATTTCAGCTAGTAGCACGTCCAACAGCTCATCGACCTTTTTTGCGGTACCTACGCCAATAGTGTCACCTAGGCTTACTTCGTAACAACCAAGGTCTAATAACTTTTGACATACTTGTAGTACGCGCTGCGGATCGATATCGCCTTCGTATGGGCAGCCAAGCACACAACTAACATAACCACGAACACGAATATTATGTGATTTAGCAAAGGCCATTACATCAGTAAAGCGGGCTATGCTTTGGTCAATTGAGCAGTTAATATTCTTCTGACAAAAGGCTTCACTGGCAGCGGTAAAAATAGCAAATTCTTTAATACCTACAGCATGGGCTGCTTCTGCACCTTTTAAGTTAGGCGTAAGTGCCGTTAAATTAGTCGTAGGTAAATCAAGCGCACTGATCACATTGCTGGAATCGGCCATTTGTGGCACCCATTTCGGTGATACAAATGCGCCTGCTTCAATGTCTTTAACACCTGCATCAGCAAGAGCGTTAATTAAGGTTACCTTATCTTGGGTAGTTACTGCACGCTCGTTTTGTAAGCCATCACGGGCACCAACTTCAACAATGCGAACATGACTTGGTAGTGTACTATTCATCTGCTGCGCTCTCATCGCTGACAATTGCTAATAGGGCACCATGACTCACCAGAGCACCTTCTGCAAAACAATAGCTTTGCAATACACCATCATGGGGGGCGGTAAGCGTATATTCCATTTTCATTGCTTCTATGATCACCACAGCATCACCTTTTGTGATGGTGCTGCCAACGTCAATAAGGTGTTTTACAACGGTACCATTAAGTGGTGCTGCAAGCGGTAGGGCATCGCTTTCGTGATCACTGATATAGTGTTTATCAAAAATATCAAAGGTAGTTTGCAATGCCTTGTACATTACTGTGATGCTATTGTCTGCAGTAACCACATGGGCGATATGTTTATTGCCATTGATAAATACACTACACAGGTTATTGTCGATACTGCCAGAGGTTGTATAGTCAACCTCATCGATGCGGACTGTGTACCCCGCTTGATGAGCTGTTGCAGTGATCGCATTATCAACGAATGGCACCTTGATTGTTGCTTCTGCATTGAGTTTAAAACCAGCTAGACTGTCCCATGCGTTCTGAGTTCCTTGACGATTAAGCCCAGTTAAATAGCTAAATGCAGCTATAATGCGGCTGCTAACAGCGTGTTGTTGATTAACTTTAAGCAACGCATCGCCTTGCTCTTCAATAAAGTGAGTATCAGGAGCGCCTTGCTTAAAGGTTGCATGGTTAGCAAGGGTGTGTAAGAAGCTCACATTACAACTAAAGCCCGCTAAATGAAATTGTTCAAGGGCTGTGCTTAATCGTGCTAAAGCTTGCTCGCGCGAGTCATCATGAACGATCAATTTAGCGATCATAGGATCGTAAAATGGACTGATCTCATCCCCTTGCATGATCCCAGTATCAATGCGTACATACTCAGATTGAACTGGTATATACAAGCCATTGATGGTACCAGAGCAAGGAATAAAGTCATTGCTTGGATCTTCGGCGTAAATACGCGCTTCAAAGCTGTGGCCCTGTAATTGGATATCACTTTGTTGCATGGGTAATGGGTTACCTGCGGCGACGTTAATTTGCCAATTAACTAAATCGACACCAGTCACCATTTCAGTAACAGGGTGCTCAACTTGCAGCCGGGTGTTCATTTCCATAAAGAAGAATTCATCGCCACACAGTAAAAACTCCACCGTGCCTGCACCTCGGTAATTGATCGCAAGTGCACAGCGTACTGCGGCTTCGCCCATTTCTTTGCGTAGTTCGTCAGATAAACTAGGCGCGGGGGCTTCTTCAATCACCTTTTGATGGCGGCGTTGTAATGAACAATCACGATCACCTAAGTACACACAGTTACCGTGATTATCAGCAAACACTTGCACTTCAACATGGCGTGGTTTATTAACATAGCGCTCAAGTAGTACTAAGTCGTTACCAAAACCGGCGATTGCCTCACGCTGTGCACCTTGTAGAGCACTGATAAAGTCTTTTGCATGTTCAACCACGCGCATGCCTTTACCACCGCCACCAAAGGCTGCTTTGATAAGCACTGGGTAACCAATTTTTTCAGCTTCAGCTTGTAAAAACGCAGGATCTTGTTTGTCACCATAATAACCAGGTACTAATGGTACATTCGCGGCTGCCATTATTTCTTTGGCGCGGGTTTTTGAGCCCATTGCTTCGATACTGCTCGCTGGTGGGCCTATAAACGCAATATTATTGGCTTCACAGGCCTTTGCAAATTCACTGTTCTCAGATAAAAAGCCGTAACCAGGGTGAATGCAATCAGCACCTGCATCCAGTGCTACTTGGATAATTTTATCAGCTACCAAATAGGAGTCTTTACTCGGCGCTGCGCCTATATGGTAGGCTTCATCGGCGAGTTTTACATGTTGTGAATTTTTATCTGCATCAGAGTAAACCGCCACAGTGGTTAAGCCCATTTGCTTTGCGGTACGCATAACCCGACAGGCAATTTCGCCGCGATTAGCAATAAGAATTTTTTGTAATGATTGTGTGCTCATGGTGATCCCTATTTTTGCCAATTTGGTGGGCGTTTTTCAAAAAAGGCAGATAACCCTTCTTGACCTTCTTCAGATACGCGAATTTTGGCGATACGCTCTGCGGTTAAATTTATGATTTGTTCATTAATATCATGGCCAGCTACATCGTTGATCAATTGTTTTGCTGCGCGAACCGCGACAGGGCCGTTGTTGATCAGTGTTTCGAGTAGCTGATCAAGCGCGCATTCAAGTTTACCGGTTACTTGATGAATTAAGCCTAATTGCTTGGCTGTGTGGGCATCAAAAATCTCAGCGGTTAAAAAATAACGACGTGCAGCGCGCTCGCCAATGGCTCTGATCACATACGGGCTGATTACAGCTGGAATGAGGCCAAGTTTTACTTCGCTTAAACAAAACTGTGCATTGTCTTGGCATATGGCTATGTCACAACAGGCAATTAAGCCCAGTGCGCCGCCAAATGCCGCGCCTTGCACAGCACATACCGTTGGCAGTGGGCTGCTGGCTAATACATGCATTAATTTGGCAAGTTGTTTTGAATCCGCAAGATTCTCACTGAAGTCATTGTTTGCCATGGACTTCATCCAATTAAGATCAGCCCCTGCAGAGAAATGCTCTCCCTCAGTTTTTAAAACAAGGGCGCGTACATTTAAGCTATTAGCATGCTCTATACATTGAATAAGTTCTTGGATCACTTGCTCGTTAAAGGCATTGCGCTTTTCAGGGCGACTTAAAACGAGTACAGCCACATTTGATTTAGTTATTTGTAGTGTTACTGACATACTCACGTCCTTACATTCTAAATACGCCGAATTGCGAATCACGTTTTGGTGCATTGGCTGCAGCACTGAGAGCTAAACCTAGCACACTTCGGGTATCTGCTGGATCGATGATACCGTCATCCCACAAACGGGCGCTGGCATAGTATGGATGACCTTGTTGCTCGTATTGCTCGATAATCGGCTGTTTAAACTCGCTGATTTGCTCATCAGTCATGCTTTGGCCTTTACGGGCTAAACCATCTTGTTTGACTTGCGCCATAACGCCTGCTGCTTGTTCGCCGCCCATCACAGAAATACGCGCATTAGGCCACATCCACATCATAGTCGGTTCAAACGCACGACCACACATGCCATAGTTACCTGCGCCATAAGAGCCGCCAATTAATACGGTAAATTTTGGAACATCAGCACACGAAACAGCCATCACCATTTTAGCGCCGTGTTTAGCAATGCCTTCGGCTTCGTATTTTTTACCTACCATAAAGCCGGTAATATTTTGTAAAAACACCAGTGGAATATTTCGTTGTGCGCACAGCTGTATAAAGTGCGCGCCTTTTTGAGCTGACTCACTAAACAAAATGCCATTGTTAGCAACAATCCCAACCGGATGACCATAGATTTTCGCAAACCCAGTCACTAAGGTATCGCCAAAGTAACGTTTAAACTCATCAAACGAAGAGTCATCCACGGTACGTGCAATCACTTCGCGAACATCAAATGGCTTTTTAAGATCGGTGCCAACAATGCCGTATAATTCGTTAATATCATAACGCGGTGCTTTTACTTGCTCTAATATTGGCGAAGTAGGGCGTTGATAATTAATTCGTTCAATACATTGGCGAGCAATTGATAACGCATGAGCGTCATTTTCAGCGTAATGATCGGCAACCCCTGATGTTTTACAGTGGACATCAGCGCCGCCAAGTTCTTCTGCGGTTACCTCTTCACCTGTAGCCGCTTTTACCAGCGGTGGGCCGGCTAAAAATATTGTGCCTTGCTCTTTTACAATGATGCTTTCGTCGGCCATTGCAGGCACGTACGCGCCACCTGCGGTACATAAACCCATAACGACTGCAATTTGTGGAATGCCTTTGCCCGACATACGCGCTTGATTATAAAAAATACGACCAAAGTGCAGTTTGTCAGGAAATACATCATCTTGCTCAGGTAGGTTGGCACCACCTGAATCAACCAAATATATACACGGTAGGTGACACCGCTCGGCAATATCTTGTGCGCGTAAATGTTTTTTAACGGTTAGTGGAAAATAGGTGCCGCCCTTAACTGTCGCATCATTGGCGATGATCATACATTCAACGCCTTTAACACGGCCAATACCAGCAACTACACCGGCACAAGGAATCGCTTGCTCATAAACACCAAAGGCTGCAAATTGTGAAATCTCTAAAAATGGTGAACCTTCGTCAAGTAAGGTACTAATGCGTTCACGCACGAACATTTTACCACGGCTTTCATGGCGTTCTATTAACGCTACGCCACCACCTTGGCTGATCTCGCTTACTTTATCGCGTAAATCATCAACCAGTGCCGCCATATTTTTATGATTTTGCAAAAACTGCGGGTCGTGAGGGTTGACGCTTGATTTTAAAATAGTCATAGCGCTTATCCTTAACGGCTTTCAGTAAATAATTCGCGACCAATTAGCATGCGACGAATTTCCGAGGTACCGGCACCAATTTCATAAAGCTTAGCGTCACGCAATAGGCGGCCAGTGGCGTATTCGTTGATATAACCGTTACCACCGAGAATTTGAATAGCATCAAGTGCCATTTTAGTTGCCAGCTCTGCCGCATATAAAATTGCGCCTGCGGCATCTTTACGGGTCGTTTCACCGCGATCACATGAACGCGCAACAGTGTATACATAAGAGCGAGCTGCATTCATTTGTGTATACATGTCGGCTACTTTGCCTTGTATCAGCTGAAATTGACCAATCGGTGTATCAAACTGCTTACGTTCATGAATATAAGGTACAACAATATCCATACAGGCTTGCATGATACCCAGCGGGCCTGCCGCTAGCACAACACGTTCATAATCAAGGCCACTCATTAGTACCTTAACGCCTTCGTTTAAATTGCCAAGGATGTTCTCTTCTGGTACTTCACAGTTTTCGAACACTAATTCACAGGTATTTGAGCCGCGCATCCCGAGTTTGTCGAGTTTTTGGGCGGTAGAAAAACCAGGGAAATTACTCTCAACAATAAATGCGGTGATGCCTTTAGCGCCAGCGGTTAAATCAGTTTTAGCATAGATCACTAAAGTATGCGCATCTGGACCATTGGTGATCCACATTTTATTACCGTTTAAAATGTACTTATCGCCTTTTTTCTCGGCTTTAAGTTTCATTGATACTACGTCAGAGCCTGCGTTAGGCTCACTCATGGCAAGGGCACCAATGTGCTCACCACTAATTAATTTAGGTAAGTATTTTTCTTTTTGTGCTTGCGTGCCATTGCGATTAATTTGATTAACACACAGGTTAGAATGAGCACCGTAACTTAGGCCGATAGAGGCACTCGCTCGGCTAATTTCTTCCATTGCGATTACGTGCTCTAGATAACCTAAACCCGCACCACCGAGCTCTTCGGGTACGGTCATACCTAATACACCCATTTCGCCAAGTTGTGGCCAAAGCTGATTAGGAAACGCATTATCAAGATCGGTTTTTTCAGCTAAAGGGGCAATTTCTTGGCTAGCAAAACTGTTTACATGATCGCGGATCATATCTGCGGTTTCGCCAAGGCCAAAGTTCATTTCTTTATATAGTGAAATAGTGCTCATGATTCATTCCTGTGTGAGAGACTGTTAATGAATAGTCATTTAATCGTTATTGTTTAAAACTAGTTATTCATCTAATTGATTTAAGGTGTCGCGACAACGACGCTCTGCGGTTACTAATTCCATCAAGACAACTTTAATGTCATCCATTTGTTGGCTTAGATCAGCTTTTTTATCTGAAATTAAGTCAAGCATAGTCACTAACTGTTTAGCGCTGGATTTATCGGCATCATAAAGTTCAAACAAACGGCCTGTTTCAGCTAAGGTAAAACCTAACCGCTTGCCACGTAAAATAAGTTTTAAACGCACTTTATCGCGTTTTGAATAAATACGGGTTTGGCCATTACGCTCAGGTGAAATTAAGCCCTGATCTTCGTAAAAGCGAATTGAGCGGGTGGTTATATCAAACTCTTTAGCCAGTTCACTGATACTAAAGGTTTGTTCATTGCTTGCCGGTTCGGCGGCTGAACTTGCAAAGTTTGTTTGATTATCTTGATTCATAGTGTTTTTACCTCATTCGAATAACTCCAATATAAGTGAAGTTTACGTAAAGGTAAAGTGGATTGTAGAACTTATACTTTAGACTAATAACCTAAAGCCATAAATAGCAGGTGTAACCTTTATTAATGCAGCTTGCAGGGGCGCTGTTTGTATTAGGCTACAGCAAAATAAAGATATGTTTACACTTTTGTTGGGCGCAAAAACCTTGATTTTAGATTTACGTTGGCGTAAACGTAAATATTATGTATGCTCATAAGCAGATTATAAATACAGTGTTTGGCTAATCTCTGCATATGAATATAGCCAATTATAAAATGGAGCCTTTTTTATGACTACCGAAGCCGTTGTTATTGTAGCAGCAAAACGCACCCCAATGGGTGGTTTTATGGGAGCCCTTAGTGATGCAGCCGCCACTGAGTTAGGTGCAACAGCCATTGCCAGTGCGCTTGCTGACACCGGATTAAGCGATACAGCTATTGATGAAGTGATCATGGGCTGTGTATTACCGGCAGGTTTAGGTCAAGCGCCAGCACGTCAAGCAATGTTAAAAGCAGGTCTTGCGCGCAGTACTGGCGCTACGACCATCAACAAAGTATGTGGTTCAGGTTTAAAGGCCGCCATGCTTGCACATGATTTAATTAAAGCCGGTTCAATTAACAGCGCGGTTGCAGGTGGCATGGAAAGCATGACCAACTCGCCATATTTTATTCCTAAAGCGCGTGGCGGTATGCGTATGGGCCATGGCGAAATTAAAGATCACATGATGAGTGATGGCCTAGAAGACGCATACGATAATAAAGCGATGGGCTGTTTTGCTCAAGATACGGCTGATGAATACGGTATTGGCCGCGAGCAAATGGATGAATTTGCACTTAATTCACTGACCAAAGCAAATGCTGCGATTGCAAATGGCGATTTTGTAAATGAAATTGCGCCGCACACTATTAGCTCTCGCAAGGGCGATGTAACCATCAGCATTGACGAGCAACCAGGTAATGCACGCCCAGAAAAAATTCCCGGTTTGCGTGCTGCGTTTAAAAAAGACGGCACCATCACTGCTGCTAATTCATCGTCAATTTCAGACGGTGGCGCAGCCCTTATTTTAATGAGTGAATCGCACGCCAAAGCACAAGGGCTTACGCCACTGTGTCGTATTGTTGCGCACAGTACCCATTCTCAAAAACCAAGTGAGTTTACTCTTGCTCCTGTTGGCGCAATGAATACTTTGCTTGCAAAAGCAGGCTGGACAACTGACGACGTTGACTTATGGGAAATTAACGAAGCATTCGCCATGGTAACAATGTTGGCGATTAATGAATTAAAACTTGATGCCAGCAAAGTGAATGTTAATGGTGGTGCTTGTGCACTTGGCCACCCAATTGGTGCTAGCGGCGCACGTATTTTAGTGACACTTATCCATGCTCTTAAAAATCGTGGCCTGAAAAAAGGCATAGCGTCTTTATGTATTGGCGGTGGCGAGGCGGTCGCACTGGCGGTTGAAGCACTATAAATTAGTTAAATTTAAACTCTTACAGCCGTAGGCTCTTTTAACAATAACTACTGCGGCTTAATTTATTACCCTCTGGGGAGGAGTGCGTTATGCACCAAGTACCATTACTGATCAACGGCGAATTTGTTCAATCAACATCAGATCAACTGATTGACGTTATTAATCCAGCAAACCAAGAAGTGTTAGCACAAGTACCGTGTGCTACCGACGCTGAAATGGATGCGGCTATCGCATCAGCCAAAGACACCTTTAAAAGCTGGAAAGATGTGCCAATTACTGAACGTGCGCGCATTATGATGAAGTATGCAGCACTTTTAAAAGAGCACCACGATGAACTAGCCACCATTATTTGCCATGAATTAGGCAAAACCTTTGAAGATGCCAAAGGCGATGTTTGGCGTGGTATTGAAGTGGTTGAGCAAGCAGCTAATGCGCCATCTTTAATGATGGGCGAAACCATGGAAAACGTGGCCCGTAAAATCGATACTTACTCATACATGCAACCACTGGGTGTGTGCGCGGGTATTACGCCGTTTAACTTCCCAGCGATGATCCCACTATGGATGTTCCCACTGGCGATTGTGTGCGGTAACACCTTTATTTTAAAACCTTCTGAGCAAGATCCGCTGACGCCAATGCGACTCGCTGAACTGTTCATTGAAGCCGGCGCACCAGCAGGTGTATTACAAGTTGTTCATGGCACTAAAGTACAAGTTGACCGCTTATTAGAAGATCCCGCAGTACGTGCAATTTCGTTTGTTGGCTCGTGTGGCGTAGGTGAATACATTTACTCTAAAGGCACTGCTAATTTAAAACGTGTACAAGCCTGTGTCGGTGCTAAAAACCACATGGTGATAATGCCTGATGCAAGTCGCTCACATGTAGTTAATAACCTTGTTGGTGCCTCTGTTGGTGCTGCGGGTCAGCGTTGTATGGGTATTTCAGTGGCGGTGTTTGTTGGCCAAGCGAAAGACTGGGTTGAAGACATCAAAGCCGGTTTTGCCAATGTGCGCCCGGGTGTGTGGGATGACAAAGATGCAGCCTATGGTCCGCAAACATCGACCGCAGCCAAAGCGCGTATTTTGTCACTGATTGCACAAGGTAAAGAGCAAGGTGCAACGTGTTTAATTGATGGCTCTGATTTTACTGTTGAAGGCTATGAAAAAGGTAACTGGGTAGGACCTACCTTATTTACTGACGTCACCACTGAGATGGATTTATACAAAGAAGAAATTTTTGGCCCAGTACTGGCGTGTATGTTTGTTGATTCGCTCGATGAAGCAATCGCGCTTATAAATGATTCTCCATTTGGTAATGGCACGTCATTATTCACTTCAAGTGGTGCGGTTGCGCGTAAGTTCCAACATGAGATTGAAGTCGGTCAAGTGGGTATTAACGTACCAATTCCTGTGCCACTGCCATTCTTTTCGTTCACCGGTTGGAAAGGTTCATTCTATGGCGATACGCATACGTACGGTAAGCAAGGTATTCGTTTTTATACTGAGACCAAAACAATTACTTCACGTTGGTTTGAAGACGAGATTGCCTCTGGTCCAAACATGAGCATTAATCTTAAATAACTAATTTAACTTACTCCACATAATAAAAAAGAGGGGCACGAAGGCTATTTCACACACAATATTGC
Organism: Pseudoalteromonas sp. SR41-8; assembly: GCF_014163915.1. NCBI lineage: Bacteria > Pseudomonadati > Pseudomonadota > Gammaproteobacteria > Alteromonadales > Pseudoalteromonadaceae > Pseudoalteromonas > Pseudoalteromonas sp. SR41-8. The sequence continues at coordinate 8,946 of NZ_JACJEE010000030.1, read as the reverse complement.
CTTCGTTGCTCTTCACGAATATCTAATTTGACAACGCAATTATAAACAAGAGGTCTCCAATGGACTTTAATTTAACAGAAGATCAGCAAGCATTTGCTCAAACAGCTCGTCAATTCGCAGAATCAGCACTGGCTCCTTATGCAGCAAAATGGGACCGCGAACATATTTTTCCAAAAGATACCATTAAAGCTGCAGGTGAACTGGGTTTCTGTGGTTTGTATACGCCAGAGGAAGCAGGCGGTTTAGGCCTGTCGCGCTTAGATTCAAGTATTATTTTTGAACAGTTGGCGATGGGTTGTACAGCTACAACCGCAATGTTGACCATTCACAATATGGCGACCTGGATGATTGCAAGTTTTGGTACTGAGCAAACAAAAGCTCAATATTGTGATCAACTTGTTATGGGTGAGCTACTAGCTTCTTATTGTTTAACAGAGCCTGGTTCAGGCTCCGATGCAGCCTCATTGAAAACAAAAGCGGTTCGTGATGGCGATGATTACGTGATCAATGGCTCAAAAATGTTTATCTCAGGCGCAGGCGAGACCGAAGTGTTAGTAGTTATGGCGCGTACTGGCGGTGAAGGTGCGGCGGGTATTTCTGCGTTTGTAGTACCGGCTGATGCCAAAGGCGTTGAATACGGTAAAGCAGAAGAAAAAATGGGCTGGAATGCGCAGCCAACACGACTAATTAGTTTTGAAGATGTACGCATACCTGCTCATAATTTATTAGGTCAAGAAGGTGAAGGCTTTAAGTTTGCAATGCAAGGCCTTGATGGCGGGCGTATTAATATTGCAACTTGTTCAATTGGCACTGCCCAAGCGGCACTTGAAACAGCCCGTGAATACTTAAAAGAACGCACACAATTTGGTAAACCGTTGGCTGCTTTTCAAGCGCTGCAATTTAAAATTGCCGATATGAATACCGAGCTTGTTGCGGCGCGTCAAATGGTGCGTTTAGCGGCTTTTAAACTTGATAATAATGACAGCGAAAAAACCACTTATTGCGCCATGGCAAAGCGTTTTGCCACTGATGTCGGTTTTACTGTGTGTAATGACGCACTACAAATTCATGGTGGTTATGGTTATATCAAAGAATACCCACTGGAGCGCCATGTACGTGATGTGCGCGTTCATCAAATTCTTGAAGGTACTAACGAGATCATGCGGGTGATTATTGCACGCCGTATTTTAGCTGAATCAGCAGCCGATATTCTATAAGGAGCGCGAAATGTCAAACCCAAGTATTGAATTAACCATTGAAGGTCACGTAGCGATTTTAACCATGTCTAATCCGCCAGCGAATACCTGGACTAAAGACACGTTAATTGCCTTAAAAAATATGGTAAATGAGCTCAATGACAATAAAAATGTTTACTCCTTAGTGATCACCGGTGAAGGTGAAAAATTCTTCAGTGCTGGTGCTGATTTAAATGTATTTGCTGGTGGCGATAAAGGCGTAGCAGCGACTATGTCGCAAGTATTTGGTGACGCATTTGAAGCATTAACTGCATTTCGAGGCGTATCCATTGCCGCGATCAATGGCTATGCCATGGGTGGTGGTCTAGAAGTAGCGTTAGCATGTGATATTCGCATTGCAGAAGAGCAAGCACAAATGGCACTACCAGAAGCCAAAGTAGGTTTACTACCGTGTGCGGGTGGCACGCAAAACCTAGCATGGTTAGTTGGTGAAGGCTGGGCTAAACGTATGATCTTATGTGGTGAGCGTCTAAAAGCAGATAAAGCCCTGCAAATTGGCTTAGTTGAAGAAGTGGTACCACAAGGCGAAAGTCTTGCTGTGGCAATTAAATTAGCTACTCAAGTGGCAGATCAAAGTCCTGTTGCTGTTAGTGCCTGTAAAACCCTGATCCAAAAGGGCCGCACTCAGCCAATGGCGCATGTATTACCGCTTGAACGTGAGTTATTTGTTGGTTTGTTTGATACACAAGATCAACAAGAAGGGGTGAATGCCTTCCTAGAAAAACGCAAAGCAAATTGGGTGAATGGCTAATGATTGAGTTAACGCAATTAAATTCACCAGATGCGCCCGTGGTGTTTGAAACTGCGAGCGCTGCAAACGGCTCACTCATTGGTTTTGCCACGCTCAACTCCCCTAAATCGTTAAATGCACTTAATTTTGAGATGATCAAATTATTAGCGCCGCAACTTAACGCATGGGCGGCTGACAGTAGTGTTGCGATGGTGATACTTAAAGGGGCAGGGGATAAAGCATTTTGTGCCGGTGGTGATGTAGTCAGCCTGCATAATGCTATGGACAGCGGTGAACCGGCAAATCTAATAGAAGATTACTTTGCTCACGAGTATCGCCTTGACCACCTCATTCATTGTTATGATAAACCGATCCTTGTTTGGGGTAATGGTATTGTGATGGGCGGCGGTTTAGGCTTAATGGCGGGTGCAAGTCATCGTGTGGTAACTGAGAACTCACGTATAGCTATGCCTGAGCTAACAATTGGTTTATACCCAGATGTAGGCGGTAGTTATTTTCTACATAAAATGCCTGAACATGTCGGCTTATTTTTGGGGTTAACTGCAGCGTCTATTAATTGTGACGATGCAATGTATGTGGCATTGGCTGATCACTACCTCAAGGCGGATAAATACGACACTCTGATTGAGCAATTGTGCAGCATTAAGTGGGGTAAAACGGCTTCATTGAATCACGAGAAGCTGACCAGTTTACTTACCGAACTTGATAATGTTTCTGGGCGAATGCCAAAAGGCAATGTAAAGGCGCATTTAGCCACCATTCAAAAATTGGGTGAATTTACTGAACTACGCGATAAAGTAAATTATATCTTAAATCTAGAAACTGACGATACGTGGCTTACCCGAGCACAAAAAGCATTAAAGCACGGTTGCCCGCTCAGTTGCGCCTTAGTTGAGCGTCAACTTGCCAGTTCAAAAGGTAAAAGTTTAGGCGAATGTTTTCAAATGGAACTGGGTATGTCGGTTCGCTGTGGTGAAGTCGGCGAGTTTCAAGAAGGTATTCGTGCGTTACTGATTGATAAAGACGGCGCGCCTAATTGGCAGTTTAAAACGATTGAACAGATCCCTGATGAATTAGTCGAGAGTTTTTTTGTTCAACGTTGGGATCACGACTCACATCCACTAAAACAACTTACACAAGGATAATGTTATGTCACTTTCTATTGGTTTTATTGGTTTAGGTAACATGGGTGGCCCAATGGCTGCCAACTTAGTTAAAGCGGGTCATCAGGTTAAGGTGTTTGATTTAAACCGAACGGTCGTAAATCTACTTGCTGAAAATGGCGCGATCGCCGCGGATGATGCTAAACATTGTGCAACGGATGTGGATGTATTGATCAGCATGCTACCGGCCAGTAAGCACGTTAAGTCACTTTATTTAGGTGATACCGGACTTGTAAATATTTTAGCAAAGTCAACGTTAGTAATTGATTGTTCAACGATTGATGCAGCATCAGCACGCGACGTAGGCGCTGAGCTTAGTGAGCATGGTATCGACTTTGTTGACGCGCCGGTATCCGGTGGTGTTGCCGGTGCAACGGCAGGTACACTGACCTTTATCGTCGGTGGTGGCGATGAGCAATTTGCTAAGGCCCAGCCGGTGCTTGCTGATATGGGTAAAAATATCTTTCATGCAGGTGATATTGGCGCAGGACAAGTCGCAAAAATTTGTAATAACATGCTATTGAGTATTCTTATGGCGGGAACCAGTGAAGCAATTCAAATGGGTATAAATAATGGCCTTGACGCAAAAGTGCTGAGCGACATTATGACCGCCAGCTCTGGTCGTAACTGGACCCTTGAGCTTTACAATCCTTGCCCAGGTGTGATGGACACAGCCCCTGCTAGTAATGATTATAAACCAGGCTTTATGGTTGACTTAATGGCTAAAGACCTAGGTCTTGCGATGGAAGCCGCGCAGCAAAGTAATTCAGTAACCCCGATGGGGTCAATGGCTAAAAACCTTTATACCATGTTGCAACACCAAGGTGCGGGCAGCGAAGACTTTAGCGCCATATTTAAATTATTCTCGAAGGAGTAACAGGTGGAAATTAAAAATAATACCGTGGTGATCACCGGTGGCGCGCAAGGCTTAGGATTTGCAATGGCGCATAAACTTGCGTCGCTTGGTGCTAATATTGCGTTAATTGATATGCAACAAGCGCTGTTAGATGATGCAGTTGCTGAGCTTAGCCAACATGGTGTAACTGTAAAAGCCTATGTTGCCAATGTGACTGATGAAGATGCGGTGGTAAATACATTTAATACCATCAATACAGATTTTGGTCATATTGGTGTATTGATAAATAATGCCGGTATTTTACGCGATGGTATGTTTATCAAAGCTAAAGAAGGCAAAGTGGTTGCTAAAATGGCGCTTGATCAATTTAAGTCAGTGATTGATGTAAACTTAACCGGCGTGTTTTTAGCGGGGCGTGAAGCTGCGTGTCATATGATTGAATCGGGTAAAGGTGGCGTGATAGTTAATATGTCGAGTGTTGCTCGTGCAGGTAACATTGGTCAAACTAACTACGCTGCGTCGAAAGCGGGTGTGGTAGCGATGACTACAGGTTGGGCAAAAGAGCTTGGCCGTTTTGGTATTCGTGTAGGTGCCATTGCACCAGGCGTTATTCGTACTAATATGACTGATGCTATGAAACCAGAAGCCAAGCAGCGTATGCTAGCAGTAACACCCGTGGGGCGCTTTGGTGAAGCGGATGAAATTGCGCACACAGCGCAGTATATAATCGAAAACGACTTCTTCACCGGTCGCGTGGTTGAGATTGACGGCGGTATTCGTTTGTAAGTAAACCTTTTTTAAGTGTAATAAAACGGCAAGCCTCGGCTTGCCGTTTTTGTTTTATAACTTAATTGGTTAATAAAGTAGCATTTTAAATGGTGCTGTATGTATATACAGTGCTTTTTTGTTTGTCAGTAATAGCTTAACTATTTGAGCTGTAATTCATCTAGCGCTTCCTATTTTAGTTGTCATAGTTGCGATGAACTTCTACTATTAATTATCTATTTGTTCTTATAATGATAAGCACCTTCAGGGATCAAACATACATGATTGAGATAAACGAACAGATACTGAAAGATATAAATAGAAATTTTATTATTCCTCCTAAACCTGAAATATTAACTGAGTTACAAAATTTAATAGCAACTGGCGATGCGCCTATTGCTGATGCCGCTAAGGTAGTGGTAAAAGATTTAGCAATTTCATCAGCAATACTAAAAATAATAAATTCTCCTGCTTATGGCTTATCTCGTACTGTGGCTGATATAAAACAAGCTGTGATGTTTCTTGGTTGGGACGGAGTCAATGCGCTTGCACAGGGCTTGAAATTAAAAGAAATGTTTGCAACCGATAACAGCTGTATTAGTTTAGAAAGATTTTGGGATACTTCAACCGAGATTGCTAATGTAAACATGATGATAGGTCAGCGTATTAAAAAACAAATAGCCATAGAGCCCTTGTATACGCTTGGGCTTTTTCATGATTGCGGTGTGCCTCCTATGGCAATAAAATATGATAATTATTTAACCGCTTTGCACTGCGCTAATCAAACAGACAAAGAAACTATTATTGAGATTGAAGAGCGTTTATATAAAACAAACCATGCAGTTGTTGGCTATTATTTTGCTAATAGTTGGCATTTACCAAAAGAGATATGCCAGTTAATCCTCAACCACCACAATGCAGCTATTCTTGCTGAGGTGACAGATACAGATGAGCAAATCTGCTTTGCTATTTTGAAAATGTCTGAAAACTTAGTGACTATGGTCAGACGAGGCTCGCCTATACCACAGTGGGGTATTATAGAATCAAAAGTCTTAGATGTATTGCATCTGAACGATGATGAGTATTGTGACTTACAAGAGGACGTTATTGATTTTTTAAACAGTTGCTCATAAATAATTAATTAAGGTTCTTAGCTTTCGCCTCAGCTATCGTTTAGTGCCAATGCTAGTCCAGTTTTTAGCACTATATTTCTACTTGCTTGGGCACCTTACTGAGCAGCCTAATAACCTTGAGCCGCTGTTACCTTGGAACATTGAGTAAACTAGGTGTTGTTAGCTATACGCTTACCGTATAAGCTCGAAAACAAAAGGAATTAACATTGCGCTAGGCAATGACTTAGATTCACAAGGTTTAGTATCATTGAGAAATATTTGGATACATATTCATTACGGGCCCATCGCACTTCCTGTTAATAAAAAGTGCATGATGGGTGGTGTAGGGGCTAGAGGAGACCTCCGGCTATCCGATTAGGCTCTATGAACACTACAGTTGAAGCAACCTTGATTTGCATTATGAATATGAATATATTCAACTTTACTATTCTGAAATTGCTTGCCGATTGTAGATTCTAGCTCTGTTCCTTGAGCGACTTCAGCTTCGATCATTAGCTTTTGCGAGTTGTAAGCTCTTACTGAAAGTAATCTATGCCGTAGCATTTTAGGTACTTCATTAATATTTAATTTAACTGTTGGTGCATTTTCTCGGACAAATATTGCTCCAGATGCCTTGTAAGGTGAATTGACATTATGATGACAGAAAGATAAGGCTAACACTCTCTCTCCAATTTTTGCATCCGTGAGAGAAACACGACACGGATATCCTGGTTCAGCATCTACAGTAAACCAAGCTGCATCAAAAAGTTTTAATTCATCATTATTTTTGAGCATTAGCTCATGAAAGCTATCTGTAGTTAGTGCTTTTATCAAAAAATTAGTTGTCATTTGTTAAACCTATTTATATAAAGTGATCTGATTATAAATACTCACTTATTTAATACTCGCCATATTCGGACATAACATTTAAATTTTTTGAGCCTAACGTTTTTATAAATGGCGCGCGTTTTTTGCGCGTCTAATGAAGGCCGTTTTTTGGCCGTAATGATATTCAATAAACTTGTTAGTCGTTATCTTCAATTTTAACTGAGGCTCTGTCAAACAGAGTTATATAGTCACTGTTCTCGGAGAACCTAACAAAAATTGACAATGTTATAGCTTCTTGGTTCATAGGATTGTTTTCAACATCTGTATCTACATTAAAGCTAAATCTTTTAGGTTGTTCAGCCTTCATTTTAACCTGAAGATTTTTAAAATTCTTAATAGCCTCTTCAGAAAGAGAAAGCTCATATTCACTTCGTTCAGGGATAGCCGTTAACCAGTTTTCTTCTGGTAGAATGTCTTTTACATAGACAACATTTAAAGGAAAATTGAATATTATATTCCCCTTTGACGTTTCTAATTCCAATGATAATTTCGTTTTAGTAACGTCTATCTCCATAGGCTTGTCAATTTGAATTTTAGTTCTAAGCTCTTTAGGTTTTAGTTTCAAAAAGCTATCACCATCTAAAGAGCTCAATTTTAACATTGTCCCAACAGGGATACTGGAACAGCTGAAAAGTATTAAACAAATTCCTACTATAATTGCTTTATTCAAGTGAACTCCTTTGAAGGCTAACGCCCCAAGCAGGGGATTTTATGAGTGTTTTTTAGCGAGTAAAATTCCCGCTAACTTGGCTTGTTATATGGTATTACTAAGTACTACCACAACATACGAAATAAGTTATATGAACCAAAGCCTAACAATGTCAAACCAACGACGCAGCCAATAGGTATTAAGGTTTGTTTGGAGTGTTGTATAGCTTTTTCCATTCCATACTTCTGAACCCATACAATGCCTTTAGGACTTGTTTCTAAGTAGCTTTTTAAACGTGATTCATTAGCTAGTAACAACAAATTTCTAGATAAGAAGAAAAGACCTGCAAACAAAAGTAGTCCGTTAATTATAAGTGCTTGATTCATAAATTTCCTTTTGACACATAACGAGCCTGTAGATTAACTCGTTTTTTAATTTATTTTATTGATGATTAAACCATAGCGGAGTTCCTATTTTGATTCAATCAGTTACTTTGATGATACGTTAAATATAAAAAGGATTCGCTGTTGCTTTAATTGGCGTTTTGCAAGGGATTACAGTGCTTGAGTGGCTTATTTGAGTTGAAAAGGGCTCAAAAAAATTAACATTGCGCTAGGCAATGACTATTTAGCTTCACAAGATTTGGTGTCATTGAGAGATATTTGGATCAATACTCATTACGGGAGATGAACCGCCCATTGCACTTCCTGTTAATAAATAGTGCATGATGGGTGGTGTGGGGGCTGGAGGTTAGAGACCTCCGGCTACCCGATTAAGGCTCTCTTTGGTCAACGCCATTTTCATCAATAAGCATCATTTTTCTGAAGAAAGATTTTTTACTGCCTTGGTGAATGAATTCATCCATACATTCGTGATCTAACAAGACAGGTATATAGCCTTCATCAATATTAAACGCATACAAATTACCTGCAAAGTCATCACCAATAACTAAGTAGTTAACCCCCTTTGTTTCATACCAAGAAAAATCATTATCCTCATGACATAGAGTTGGCAAGCTGTAGATCATGTATTGATCCTCCCTAGCAGAGCCAGCGCCAATTTCCATTAAGTATGCAGTGTATTCTTCTGGCAATCCTTGGTATTTAGATTTAAGTGAGGAACACTCATCTTCAGAGAGAAGATCTCGCTTGTTATTTTCATCCGACGGATCTTCTACCATTTTTAAAAACTTGATTTCTTCTTCATACATGATGAAACCTTAACGCCCCAAGCAGGGGATTTTATGAGCGTTTTTCAGCGAGTAAAATTCCCGCTGGCTTGGCTTATGTACGCCCGACATGGGCATTGACTTATGAGGTGAAAGTCCTCTGTAGGAAGATCACCGTTTAAATAACATACTGTTATTAAACGATAGACACTCGCGAATGGCAAGGGCTAAATCGCGAGAGATAGTCTGGAGGAAGCCGTTAGCAAATCTGTGAGCTGATGAACAAAAACATCATATGAGGCGTAGGCTGGAGACGAGCTAGCACAAGATAGCGAAGT
>NZ_JACJEE010000002.1:0-298864 GCF_014163915.1 Pseudoalteromonas sp. SR41-8 | reverse complement strand
TAGGTGCTAGGTGCTAGGTGCTAGGTGCTAGGTGCTAACAAATGTTTTAATAATTAAGCTGGCAGTGCCAGCTTTTTTGCGTTTATACGGATACTTTTCATAAATGTTCTAATGTACTTTCATTTAAAAAACGACTTAGCTTTCTCAGATTTAAGCCCTCATTTATTTCTCATTCTTTCCTCTTTGTGCAATAAAATTTTAGTGAATTATTCACAAAGAAATTAAGGTTCGCTGCGCTTAAAGAGCTAGCCTACGCAAATAGAACCGATTTGATTAATTATTGGCTCTAATCGTATCACTGCAGCACCCTTTCATTTAATACATAATCATTTTGACAGCGGTTGCTAGCAATAATGCGGCGAAGATTTTTTTGACTAACGAGACTGGTAAGTAATGGGTGGCTTTGGCGCCTAACGGGGCGGTAAACCAGGATGTGCAAATAATACCGAATAACGCTGGTAAATACACAAATCCAGCAAATCCATCTTCTAGTGCAAAATGGCCGCTACCTGAGCTGATGTAACCAATTGAACCAAATAATGCGATAACAATGCCGCATGCGGATGCACACCCTATGGCTTTTTTCATATCGACTGAGAAGAACGTTAACAATGGTACCAAAAGCGCGCCTCCGCCAATACCGATCATCGCAGACAAGCCGCCGGTGATAGTGGTCATAATGGTTAACACACCTTTATTGGGCATGTCACGCTCAACCGATGGCTCACGCTTATTACTTACAAACATCTTTATCGCAATAAGTACCACTGTGACAGCAAACACTAAGCGAACAACCTGCTCAGGTAATAGTGCCGCTATAAAGCCACTGATAAGCGCCCCCAGTGCAACGCCCGTCATTACCCAAGGAGCAAGAGTCCATGGAACATTGCCATTTTTATGATGTGCGATTGCGGAAGACGTTGATGTAAATAATATTGATGCTAATGACGTTGCAATTGCGGCAATAACGACTTGCTCAGCTGGTAGAATTTCAAAATGCAGTAAAATAATACTCAACACAGGAACAATCACCAGTCCGCCCCCAATACCTAGCAGCCCTGCTAAAAAACCTACGCCACTGCCAAGTAAGGCGCAGTATAAAATCAACATTATCAATTCACTCATTGCGTTTATCTCTTATTATAATTTGGGAGCACTCATGCTAAATGAATGCGATTCTATTTCCTATTGAGCAGCTATCACTCACCATATTGGCCGCGAGTATATCAATATAACTGATGCCTATTGATATATTTGGCTACATTAAGCCCTGAATAATCCTCATGTTTTAGATGAAATAAATACAAGACACCCACCTAGAAGTCTAAGTGTTTGGATAGCCAAGTTGGAACTCTGTTTTTTCAAGTGCCACTTCAGATAATTTATCGCTAATGGCGTGCAATATTATTAGTTGATGAATACAGCTCATGTTTTAGGTGAAATTAAACCGTTTTTATTCATGTACCGATACACGTATAAATAGCTCAACTCTTAGAGGCAACACAGTTTTACAGCGGTTTTAATCAAGCCATCAGGCACAACACAAAAACTGTGAACATCACTTACCGAGAGATCAGTAACGTTAATTCGCTCAAGAGCACAGCATAAACGCAGGTTTTAAATCAGATAATTGGATACAGATCACAATGACTAAAGATTTCACATTTACTATTAAGAGTATTTGTCTCGATGAAAATTATCATCCAGCAGCTAATACACGTATCACTACCAATTTTGCAAACTTGGCCAGAGGCAGTTATCGCCAAGCAAACTTACGCAACGCCTTAAAAATGATCGATAACCGCTTTAATGCCTTGGCGCAGTGGGATAACCCAAAAGCGGATCGTTATTCTGTAGAGCTTGAAATCATCTCTGTTGATATGGATATTGCTGGCAGTGGTAATAGCTTTCCATCGATTGAAATATTGAAAACAAATATTGTTGATCATCACACTAACAAACGCATTGAAGGTATTGTAGGAAATAATTTTTCCTCCTATGTGCGCGACTATGATTTTAGTGTATTACTGCAAGAACATAATAAAGATCAGCCTAAATTTAGTATCCCTGATAACTTTGGCGAGCTGCATGGCAAACTATTTAAATATTTTATTAGTTCTGACAGCTACAAAAAGCACTTTAAAAAGCCGCCAGTAATATGCCTAAGTGTTTCGGATAACAAGACCTATCATCGTACTGAAAATCAACACCCTGCGTTAGGTGTTGAATATCAGCCAAATGAACCGTCTTTGACTGAGCAATATTTCAAAAAAATGGGCTTGCAGGTGCGTTATTTTATGCCGCCAAATAGTGTAGCGCCCTTAGCCTTTTATTTTGTTGGTGATTTGCTAAATGATTACACTCATCTTGAGCTTATTAGCACTATTAGCACAATGGAGACATTTCAAAAAATCTACCGACCAGAGATCTATAATGCCAATGCGACTGCGGGGAAATCATATCAACCAAATTTGAAGAACCTAGATCATTCACTCACGCAAATTGTTTATGACCGTGAAGAGCGCAGTAAATTGGCGAATGAACAGGGGAAATTTGCTGAGCAGCACTTCATCAAGCCATATCAAACAGTGCTTGAGCAATGGTCTGCTAATTACGCGTAATAGCGAGTTCAATCGTTAGATTCAATCGCAACTTAAAAAGTTAACCCAAATAAATGGCATTATTTATTATGAAAACATCTATTAGCAAAACAATATTACCGACTTCAACTGCAGGCAGCTTACCTAAACCTTCATGGCTTGCAGAGCCAGAGACTCTTTGGTCACCTTGGAAACTTCAAGGTGATGAATTAATTGACGGCAAACACGATGCATTACGGATCTCTCTACAAGAGCAACAACGTGCAGGTATTGATATTGTCAGTGATGGCGAACAAACACGCCAACACTTTGTTACCACATTTATTGAGCACCTTAACGGTGTAGATTTTGAAAACCGTAAAACGGTGAGAATTCGTGACCGCTATGATGCCAGTGTACCTACTGTGGTAGGTCCTGTTAGTCGTATAAAACCGGTTTTTGTTGATGATGCTAAGTTTTTACGCAGCCAAACCAAACAACCGATCAAATGGGCGCTACCAGGTCCTATGACTATGATAGATACACTTTATGATGACCATTATAAAAGCCGCGAACAGCTCGCTTGGGAATTTGCCAAAATTCTTAATCAAGAAGCCAAAGAACTAGAAGCTGCGGGGGTTGATATCATTCAATTTGATGAGCCTGCATTTAACGTGTTTTTTGATGAGGTAAATGATTGGGGAATTGCGTGTTTAGAAAAAGCCATTGAAGGCCTTAAATGCGAAACGGCCGTACATATTTGTTATGGTTATGGTATCAAAGCCAATACAGATTGGAAAAAAACGTTAGGCTCAGAATGGCGACAATACGAAGAAGCATTTCCAAAACTGCAGCAATCTAATATTGATATTATCTCATTAGAATGTCACAACTCTCATGTACCAATGGAACTACTTGAACTTATTCGCGGTAAAAAAGTAATGGTAGGCGCCATTGACGTTGCCACCAATACCATAGAAACACCAGAGGAAGTGGCAAATACGCTACGTAAAGCACTGCAGTTTGTCGATGCTGACAAGCTCTACCCGTGTACTAACTGTGGTATGGCTCCGCTACCTCGCGCAGTTGCAAGAGGTAAGCTCAATGCGTTAACCGCAGGCGCAGAGATTATTAGAAATGAGCTGGCTCAAAGTAATTAAAATCTAATTTATTTCATGAGGTGGAGTAACCACCTCGTCCTAATTTATTTTCAACAATTACACTTACTACAAATACAATAAGCTTATATACATAAAGTATTTAATACCCGCGCTTTTGCCAAAATTCGATTTCTGACATTGACTCTTGTTCAAACACTGAAAATGTTTTATCGGCAATCAGTTTGCCGTTTAGCTCTATGGTCATACGCCAGTCACCTATTTTATTGCTGATGGGTTGCCACAAGGTATCACCTAGGTAAAAGTGCCAGTCATTGTCTTTAACGTATTCAAAGCCGTCAAATGGTGGCATTACCTCACCATCAGCATCCGGTATATCAGGATGGTATATACAATAATGAAGTTTTTCGCCTTTGGCTTTTTTAATATTAATGATAAAACCAAACTCCACATCGAGTTGTGCGGGTACTTTTGTGGTAAATGCTTGAATTTGCGGTAAGGCTTTTGATGATGAGTCCCACTTTGTATAAATACCAAAGCTTTGCATAGTGATCACGGGCTTAGTTTTTGCCATTATTTATCCTTTTTTTGATGCATTAGTTTAACGTATTTATACGGCAAAATTAAGCGCCAAAACGTTTAGGATCTTTAGGATAGAAAAAATCAGGCTGGCGATCACACAAGGCAAACTCACGGGTATTTTTGTAAGGTAGTTTCATAAACCCGGCAACCCCCACATCAGTAATGCTCACCGCATATTGCATCAACTTATTAAGCAAGCGCTTAAACTGTGCTTCTTTAGTGCAATCTAACAAACGATAGTAATGATGTATTTTCATTCTATCTGGTAAAGCTTCAAAAATAATGCAGCCGGTATGATGTATTTGGTTTAACTCAAATACGCATTTGATCACTTTTTTAGGTAGCTGCAGTTGCTCGTCCGGATCTTTACCGTCTTCAAAATAAGAATGTGGTCGGGTGACTTCTGAGCTTTTTAAATTCATTACCTCATAGTCAAGCTCTGGAAGTTGTTCAAACTTAAATGCCCCTGTGCCATCACGCTCCAGTTGAATGGTCTTTCTTGCATCAAATAAACAACACTTAAATAAGCCTTTTTGATGAATGCCTTGTGCCAACATCACGGTATTATTAACCGCTTGGGTAAAAGCATGGCCTAAACTTTCATCATGCATGATCAGTGATGATTCAACGAACAGTGATTCTTCTTTCCAATGAAAGCTTAAGCCCCCTACTACTGGGTATTTTGCTAATCGGCTGATAGAGGCTAAAAATGCTTTTTCAGTATCACCGGTATCAAACAGGAATTCTTTATAATACCGGTCCAATTGAGCGTCATTTACATCAAGCAGTTGTTGGTTATGGTCGGCTTGGCGTAAAAATTGTTTACGTGAGCTATAAACCACAGTATCAGGTAGTTCGTCATCGTTACCAAACCAAAATGGAATATTGGCTCGCACATCTTCAGCTAAATTGAGCTCTGGTAAATATGCTTTTGCCATAGCGGGCATATTACGCATAAAGTAATCACCCGCCCCGTCTCTTGTAATTTTATTTTTAGAGAGCATACCGTCAATCACTTTTGCAAGCTCCATAGGGAGTCCTAGTGAACTGGCTGGGATCACTTGCGCGCCAAATCGGCATGATTGTGCAGAAGCCAGTGCGTATAAGGTCGACGCCACGCCTTGCTCATCAAAACGCGGCGATGATTTAGCACCTGACATTTGCTCATCACCAATAAAATACACATCCCCCATCCGCGCATTGGTGGTACTTAAATCGCCAGACATTAAATCCATAAAGTTACTGGTGATTGGCTCGCCATTACTGTCTATTTGGGCATACACAGAGCTGCCCCAGTCCACCAGCGATAAGCCTTGGGTATGTTCATCCCACACTAGATTAGAGGGCTTGATATCGCCATGCACAATCGGTTGTGGCGTTATGCCATTTTGCTGAGTGCGTAGGTCTATTAATACATTACGTAGTTTTAGCGCTAAACTGGTGATTGCTGCGGCGCTAAAGCGGCCTTTTTTAAGTGATACTTTTTCTAAGTCTTCGCCTAACGCGCGGGCCATCATTAAAATGCCCTGCTTTTTTATCCGTTCAAAAGCATAAAACTTAGGCACTAATGGGTTATCAACTTGCGAGAGCATATACGCTTCGTCCTCAAGTCGATCACGTACACTTTGCGCCAAGGTGATACGTGAAAATTTAAACACCCAAGGAAGTTTACGCTCATCTAAACCCGCAAATACAAATCCAAAAGCACCCGAGCCAATCATTTCAACCTGGCTGTAGCCTAAATTAGTGAGTTGCTTAATACAGATATTCAACCATTGGCGGTGTTTTTTGGCGTCATGGTGCGAAAGCAAATAGACCGACTGCTCTTCATTGATATAAAAATTGCGGATTGCTTTGGTTTTCACTGCGAGGTCTCAACGTATTCTAAAAAATGTAAGGGATAAGGGTGAAGCTAGCTTATTGATTATTAATTTTTTAGTTCTAAATTTCTAGTCATTTAGCCTCAGCTTAGCGTGTCCTGACATTTTGTGCAAAAAAAGTGTAAAAAGGCAATCTGTGTTAAAAAATAATGCCCCCAACTCACTAAACCACAGGTGATACTCTTTATTCATGGTAATTGCTTAGTTAGATAATACAGACTTTATGATTGGTAAAATAAAAGAAAAAAAGCCGCGTGATCAGCGAACTGATCACAACAGCTTTTAACAACCAGAATCGTTATAAATTAGAGTGCTTGTTCAAGCTCTGGTAGCACATCAAATAAATCTGCTACTAAACCATAATCCGCCACTTGGAAGATTGGCGCATCGGGATCTTTATTGATAGCCACAATTACTTTTGAGTCTTTCATACCCGCTAAGTGCTGAATTGCGCCACTAATACCTACGGCAATATATAAGTTAGGCGCAACGATCTTACCGGTTTGACCCACTTGCATATCGTTTGGCACAAAGCCGGCGTCAACCGCAGCACGAGACGCACCAATTGCCGCGCCTAGTTTATCGGCAATACCATTAAGTAATGAAAAGTTCTCGCCATTTTGCATACCGCGTCCACCTGATATAACCACTTGCGCAGCAGTTAACTCTGGGCGCTCAGATTCGGTTTGCTCAACACTTACAAATGCGCTTAATTCACTGCTAAACACAGAATCAACAACACGACTCTCAGCGGGAGCTTGCTCACCTTGCAGATCAAAGCTACTTGCACGAACGGTGATCACTTTTTTGCTATCCAGTGATTTTACAGTTGCGATGGCATTACCTGCATAGATTGGGCGTTTAAATGTATCAGCGTCAACCACATCAATGATTTCTGAAATTTGTGCAACATCAAGTAATGCGGCAACACGTGGCATGAAATTTTTGCCCGTTGTAGTGGCACTAGCAACAAGATGCGAATAATCTGGCGCAAGCGATAACACTAAATCTGCAATGTTTTCAGCTAACTGATGCGCATACTCGCTATGATCAGCCACCAGCACGGTGTTTACACCTGCAATACTGGCCACTATTTCACTCATTGGTGCTACGTTTTCACCAGCAATTAGTACATCAACAGCAAAACCAAGCTTTAATGCTGCGTTTATGGTTTTAGAAGTTTCAGGCTTTAAACTGCCATTGTCATGATCTGCTATAACTAATGTTTTCATTTAAATCACCTTCGCTTGTGTTTTTAATAAATCAACTAACTGCGCTACATCATCAACAATGATACCGCCACTGCGTTTTGCCGGTTCATGTACCGCAACAAGTTCGATACGCGGGGTTAAGTCTACACCTAAGCTATCAGCTGAAATTACCTCAAGTGGTTTACGTTTGGCTTTCATAATATTTGGCAATGATGCATAACGAGGTTCATTCAAACGTAAGTCTGTTGTGACTACGGCCGGTAACTTTAATGAAACTGTTTGTAAACCGCCATCAACTTCACGCGTCACATTAACAGTGCCATTTGCTATGTCGACCTTTGATGCAAACGTACCTTGCCCGCGCCCAGTAAGAGCCGCCAGCATTTGACCTGTTTGATTGTTATCTGAATCAATCGACTGTTTACCTAAAATTACCAGTTCAGGGGCTTCTTGCTCGACGATTTTAGCAAGCAGCTTTGCAACGTGCAGTGATTCTAATTTTTCGTCAGTCTCAATATGAATCGCTTTATCGGCGCCCAGTGCCAGTGCTGTACGTAATTGTTCTTGAGATGCTTTAGCACCAATGGTTACAGCAATCACTTCAGTGGCAGTGCCCGCCTCTTTTAAGCGGATAGCTTCTTCAATGGCAATTTCGCAAAATGGGTTAAGTGCCATTTTCACATTAGTTAGATCAACGTCGCTATTATCTGCTTTAACGCGTGCTTTTACGTTGTAGTCGATAACTCTTTTTATTGGAACGAGAACTTTCATAGGAACTCCATAATTATTTAAACCTACAAGCTAACGTGTACGTCAACCTATTTATTTTATGAAATCAGACTACTTCCTGTTGACGTAAACGTCAACCTAAAATAACCTTAAACTATTCATCGCCTGTAACGTTTCATTTGCAAGTATGAAATTGCCCTTGTAAAGGCACAGGTCCGTCACATAAAAGAGGTTAATATGGTCGAACGCGAAACCATGGAATTTGATGTCGTTATTGTCGGCGCAGGCCCTGCAGGCTTAGCTACCGCCATACGATTAGCGCAACAAGCACAAGAAAAACAACAAGAGTGCATGATCTGCGTGGTTGAAAAAGGCTCTGAAGTGGGCGCCCATATTTTATCGGGCGCAGTATTTGAAACCACCGCTTTGGACGAGTTACTGCCCAATTGGCAAGAACTTGGCGCGCCAGTGACCACTAAAGTAACCAGTGATGAAATATATTGGTTTAATAATGACAGCAAAGCCACCGCTATCCCTCACTTTGCCGCACCTAAAACATTTCATAATACTGATAACTATATTGTCTCTATGGGTAATGTATGCCGCTGGCTTGCAGAGCAAGCAGAAAACCTAGGGGTTGAGATTTTCCCAGGTTTTAGCGCACACTCACTGATTATTGAAGATGACACAGTAAAAGGCATTATTACCGGCGATATGGGCCTTGATAGCAATGGCAATGAAAAAGATGGCTTTATGCCTGGCATGGAACTTCGTGCTAAATACACTGTATTTGCTGAAGGTTGTCGTGGTCACTTAGGTAAACAGCTGATCAATCAATTTGCACTTGATCAAGATGCCTCACCGCAACATTATGGTTTAGGCTTTAAAGAAATTTGGCAAATCGATCCTGCTAAACACAAGCAAGGCACGGTAGTTCATGGCACCGGTTGGCCCTTAAGTGCAGATACTAACGGTGGTGCGTTTATGTACCACAGTGATAATAATCAAGTTGTAGTCGGCTTAATTGTTGATTTAAATTACTCAAACCCGCATTTAAGCCCGTTTGATGAATTTCAGCGCATGAAACACCACCCAATATTTAAAGATGTATTAGCCGGTGGCGAACGTATTGCTTATGGCGCTCGTGCGATTGCAAAAGGTGGCTTGCACTCATTACCAAAAATGCACTTCCCGGGTGGTTTGTTGGTCGGCTGTGACGCGGGCACCTTGAATTTTGCCAAAATCAAAGGCAACCACACAGCGATGAAGTCAGGTATGATTGCCGCTGAGGTGATCTTTAGCGCGCTTACAAACGAGCAACAGCATACTGACTTAGTTGACTACAGCGAAGCATTTAAACAAAGTTGGGCTTATAAAGAGCTATACCAATCACGTAACTTTGGCCCTGTGATGCATAAGCTAGGAAAATTTCTTGGTGGTGCGTATAACACCCTTGATCAAAATATTTTTGCAGGGGCATTACCTTTTACTTTTAAAGATAATATCCCAGATCACGCAACGCTAGTTGATAAAAATCAGGCCAGTGTCATTGATTACCCGAAGCCTGATGGTCAACTCAGCTTTGATAAATTATCTTCGGTGTTTTTATCAAATACCAATCATGAAGAATCTCAGCCGTGTCATTTAAAACTAAAAAATAGCGCTATTCCTATCGATGTTAACTTAGTTAAATTTGACGAGCCTGCTCAGCGCTATTGCCCGGCGGGTGTGTATGAGATACAGCAAATTGCCGGCAAAGACGAGTTTGTGATCAATGCACAAAACTGCGTGCACTGTAAAACCTGCGATATTAAAGATCCGAGCCAAAACATCACCTGGGTAACACCTGAGGGAGCCGGTGGTCCCAACTACCCAAATATGTAATCTAAATACAATTAAAGTGCTTGATACAGCGTTAAAATAATATTTTACATATAAATTATAAACCTATCCTAAATTGCAGGGGCTTCGGCCCCTTTTTTGCGCTATGCTAATAAGAATTATATATGAGTGAGATATTTTTATGCCGTCGTCTAATGTTGTATTCCGTTTTTTAGCAGAGCCCACCGATGTGAATTTTGGCGGGAAGGTTCATGGCGGTGTCGTCATGAAGTGGATTGACCAAGCAGGTTATGCCTGCGCTGCTGGTTGGAGTGGTCATTACTGTGTCACTGTATCTGTCGCTGGGGTTAAATTTCGTCGCCCTATTCTAGTTGGTCAAATTGTTGAAGTTGAAGCTAAAATTGCCCACACTGGCAAAACCAGTATGCAAATCTTTATACAAGTTCGCTGTGGCGATCCGAAAACGCGTAATTTAGTTGAGACTAACCACTGTGTAATTAGCTTTGTTGCCATGGACGAAACAGGTTACCCCGTAGCAGTGCCAGAATACATCGCAGTGAGTAATGAAGACAAAAAATTAGAAAACTACGCAATTAAGATGAAAGAGATTGCCATAGAAACTGAAACTTTATTGCATAAATCAGAACCCTGATCACCTAAACTATCTATCTGTAAAAGCTACACTCTAGTCAGAAATCTTTTCTCCAGCCAAACTGAACGAGCGTTTAAATAGCGCTCATTGGTGTACTTTGTATGCTATAAAAGACTATAACTGGCTGTTTTAAAGCCAAATTAATCATGGCACGCACCATGCAATATTAAAAGTAATCGGTAATTTAAAGGTTATATTTTTTATTTTGTAAAGGAGCTATTAAATGATTAAATCAATTTCACTTTCTGCTATCTCATTAGCATTGTTAGGTTTTAATACTGCAGCTAGCGCAGAGACAACAAACATGGATTACCCTCGCGTATATACCGGTATTGGTTACGGCCAATACTCATTCCAATTTGAAGATTCTGAAAACGACATCGATTTTGACGACGACTCACAGATGCTCAAAGGCTATGTTGGTTCACAATTTAATAAGTATTTGAGTTTAGAACTGGCCTATCAAAACTTTGATGAAGTAAGTGATATAGATAGTTACGCTGAGGTAGATGGTATCTCCCTTGCTGCACGATTAGCAGCACCAATAACAGAAAGCTTTTCTGTCTACGCTAAAGGTGGTTGGTTAGAATGGGACGCCGAGGTCACCAGTGATATTCCAGCCCTTGGTGAAATATCAGCCGATCAAAGTGGTGGCGATATATTCTACGGTGCAGGTATTGAATATGCATTTACCAGTAATATGCAAATACGCTTTGAGTACGAGCGTTACGAATTAGAAGACGATATTGATCCAGATATGGACGTGGCATCAGTATCTGTACAATATATGTTTTAAGGAATGCTTAACCTGTTCTGAGGTTATTTAGCAGTAAAAGGCAGCTTCGAGCTGCCTTTTTTGTTGTTAGCGGTTAGAATATCGTATCTTTAACAGTAATTGAGTTTCATGAGCGATTTTCAACTAACGGCTATTGGCCATATTCAATCTCCTTATAAACAAAAGTTCGCCATTCCTCGCCAACCGCGTTTAGTTCCACAAGCAAAAGCTAAGTTGGTATTTGTTGCTGATTTTAACCGTGAAGAATTTGTTCGTGGTTTAGATGAATTTAGCCATATTTGGTTATTGTTTCGCTTTCATGAAACTGCTGATAAAGGCTACTCAGCCATGGTTAGACCACCGCGTTTAGGCGGTAATGAGCGCAAAGGCGTATTTGCCACACGCGCGACCTTTAGACCCAATGCCATAGGCATGAGTGCCGTCAAGCTTGAAGGCATAGAGTATAAAAATGGCCAGCTGTGTTTATTATTGGCAGGCATAGATTTACTTGATGGCACCCCGATTTTAGACATCAAACCATATTTACCTTATTCAGATGCCATGGTTGATGCCACTGCAGGCTTTGCTGACACGCGCCCAGAAACGCAAATGACCGTTGAGTTTAGCCCGCAAGTGCAGGCGTTTATTGAACAGCAAACCAACTTCCCAGAGTTGCATGACTTTATTAGTAATGTACTTAAGCAAGATCCTCGCCCTGCCTATAAAAAGCAAAAAGAGGGTGAACAAAGTTATGGAATGACCTTGTATGATTTTAATATCCGTTGGCAAGTAAACGACGAGCATAACTATGTCACTAGCATAGAAAAAAGTTAGAAAAACACACTTAGCGCTTTAGTGTAAAAGCAACCGCTGCTAAACTGAGTGCCCAATTGAAATAATAATTTTATAA
The DNA here is from genome assembly GCF_014163915.1 of Pseudoalteromonas sp. SR41-8. NCBI lineage: Bacteria > Pseudomonadati > Pseudomonadota > Gammaproteobacteria > Alteromonadales > Pseudoalteromonadaceae > Pseudoalteromonas > Pseudoalteromonas sp. SR41-8. Next base: position 286,586 of record NZ_JACJEE010000002.1, on the reverse strand, counting down.
CTATCGGAATAAACATGCGTACCAGTCAATATATACTCGCAACACTTAAAGAAACGCCATCAGATGCTGAAATTGTATCGCATCAATTAATGTTAAGAGCGGGCATGATCCGTCGCGTCGCGTCGGGCCTATATACTTGGTTACCCTCTGGATTACGCGTGTTACGAAAAGTCGAAAACATTGTGCGTGAAGAAATGGACAAATCAGGTGCAATCGAAATGTTGATGCCTGTTATTCAACCTGCGGATCTATGGGAAGAGTCTGGCCGTTGGGAGCAGTTTGGCCCAGAACTTATGCGTTTTACTGACCGTCACAATCGTACTTTCGCGTTAGGACCAACCCATGAAGAAGTGATCACCGACTTTGTTCGTAAAGAAGTAAGTTCGTATAAACAATTACCGCTTACTTTGTATCAAGTACAAACAAAAGTGCGCGACGAACGTCGTCCTCGTTTTGGGGTTATGCGCGCGCGTGAATTTACTATGAAAGATGCCTATTCATTTCATTTAAGTGAAGAATGTTTAGATGCAACTTATCAAGTAATGCACAAAGCATACTGTAATATATTCGATCGCTTAGGCCTTGATTACCGTCCTGTTATTGCTGATACCGGCTCTATCGGTGGTAGTGTATCTCATGAATTTCATGTGTTAGCTGAATCAGGTGAAGATGCTATCGCCTTTAGTGATAAAAGTGACTATGCAGCAAACATCGAAAAAGCAGAAGCATTAGCGCCAAGTGAAGCGCGCCCTGCTGCCGCAAAAGAATTAAAAGTATTCCCAACACCTGATGCGAAAACTATCGACGAGCTAAAGAAACACTATGGTGTAAAACCTCATCGCAGTGTTAAAACACTGATTGTTTACGGCGCGCCAAATGAAGATGGTCAACGTGGTTTAGTTGCATTAGTAATACGTGGCGATCATGAGCTTAACGAACTTAAAGCTGAAAAACATCCATTAGTAGATTCTCCACTGGAAATGGCAAACGAGGCTGACATAATTGCAGCCATTGGTGCTAAACCGGGTTCATTAGGCCCTGTTGGCTTAACAATGCCAATTTTAGTAGACCGTACAGCCAACGTAATGGCTGATTTTGTAGCTGGTGCTAACAAAGATGACGAGCATTACAGCGGTATTAACTGGGATCGCGATGTAACTGAGTATGAAGTTGCTGATCTACGTAATATTGTCGAAGGTGATCCTAGTCCATGTGGTAATGGTACTTTACATATTAAACGCGGTATCGAAGTTGGCCATATCTTCCAGCTTGGTACTAAGTACTCAGAAGCGATGAAAGCGGGAGTATTAAACGAAAGCGGTAAGAACCAAATAATGACTATGGGTTGTTATGGTATTGGTGTATCGCGTATTGTCGCAGCGGCTATTGAGCAAAATAATGATCAATACGGCATTATTTGGCCACAGCCAATCGCCCCGTTCGATTTAGCCATTGTGCCAATGAATATGCATAAATCGCATCGTATACCGGATATCGCTAATAACCTTTACGACGGTTTAAAAGCCGCAGGCTTAGACGTGTTATTTGATGACCGTAAAGAGCGCCCAGGTGTGATGTTTAACGACATGGAATTACTCGGTGTACCTTTCACGTTGGTAATTGGTGAGCGTAATCTTGATGAAAACAAGGTTGAGTTGAAAAATCGCCGTACTGGTGAAAAATTAATGATAGATATTGATACCGCTGTTGAAGCAATCAAAGCGGCCATGAACGCTTAATCATCAGCACCCTCTGTAACAAAAAACCGCGTAATGCGGTTTTTTTGTTTTTGCACGATTATTAATTGTCATAGATGTTTCGTCAAACAGTCTTATAAACGTCATTCAAGTTGCTTAACTTTGTTGTTATTACACCGTGAGTAACCTCCTATGCACGACATCGAAAAAAGTGATAAAAAGTACTACCCAGCTGTTTGGATCTCCGATGTACATTTAGGCTATAAAGATTGTCGAGCAGATTACCTACTCGACTTTTTAAATAGTATTGAGTGCGATACCCTTTATCTAGTGGGTGACATCGTCGATTTATGGTCTATGAAGCGAAATTTTTATTGGCACCCTAGTCACTATCAAGTATTAGCTTGTATTCAAGCCAAAGCAGTTCAAGGTACTCGAGTGATTTATATTCCCGGCAATCACGATGAAACATTCCGACACTACGTCAATAACAGCCTATTTGGTATTGAAGTCCACCAGCAGTTTATTCACACAACCAAAGCCAACAAACGATTTCTTCTGGTTCACGGTGATGATTTTGACTCAGCAACTAGGTATAACAAACTGATCAGTATTGCCGGTGATACAGGTTATGACTTTTTACTGTTTTTAAATCGCTGGACTAATCGTATTCGACGCCTATATGGTGGTAACTATTGGTCACTTGCTGCTTGGATAAAAGCCCGCGTTCATAAAGCGCGTGAAGCAATAGAGGCATTTGAAAATGCTGCTATTCATGAGGCTAAAAAGCAAGGCGTAGACGGTATTATTTGCGGTCATATTCATCACCCACAACTCAAAGTCGTTGATGGGATTGTTTACTGTAATGATGGCGATTGGATAGAAAGTTGTACCGCAGTAGTAGAGCAAGAAAATGGTCGTATCGAATTGCTACACTGGTCTGACACTCAAACAGTGATTAATTCTGCTGATATTACCAAACTTAATCAAAATCTTGGTGGACCAAAGGCTAAACCTGAAAAATCAGTAGCTTAAAATTTAGACTGTGTGGTTTATTTTAACCACATAGCTAATTTATCTTTCAAAACTTTTGGCTTTATGGGTTTGGTAATATAATCATTCATACCAGCTGTAATACAACGCTCTCTGTCACCTGCCATAGCGCTGGCTGTCATAGCGATAATAGGCACTTTTGCATAGTCAGCACCAGCTTTGCTGCTGCGAATTGCAGAGGTTGTGTCATAGCCATTGAGGCTTGGCATTTGGCAATCCATTAAAAGCAGATCAAATAAAGGTGTGTGCTCTGTATTTAATATTTCTAGCGCATCTAGGCCATCGCTGGCACATACAATAGTGACACCGGTATTTTTTAATATTGCTTTGGCAACTTCAAGGTTGATCATATTATCATCAACCAATAATACCTTAAAGTTTGATAAATCGTATTCAACATATTCTGTTTGCTCACTACCTTGGCTAGCAACCAAAAAACTATTATTAACACCAAACAAACTTGCTAACTTATAGCTAAATTGATCTTGAGTAAGCGGCTTATTTAGCACATGGCAATTTTCAGGTACCTGCTCTTTGGCTTTTTTACTAAGCAGTAAATCACGCAAGATTAATACATATTTTTTATTCTGCTTATTACATAAATTAATCAGTGTTTGTAAGTATGGGTGATCATTATCAACAACCAGTAAATCAACTTTTAACTCTTGATATTGTGCTTGGTAGTCAAATCGTTGAATATTATTGGCCGCTACTTGGCAATTTTTAATCAATAAATTAGTGACATTGTTATATACACTGTCGCTATCTATCAGCACGCCAACCTGAATATCTTTTGCCAACTCAACGGCAGTATTAAGTCTTTTCTCAGCTGCAATATGTAATTGCACTTGCGCTGTAAAACAGCTTCCCTTGCCCTTTTCACTGGTTACACTAATATCACCGCCCATCAATTGTGCCAGCTTACGACAAATTGATAAACCAAGCCCTGTGCCTCCAAAGTGGCGAGTGGTACTGGTGTCCTCTTGAGTAAAGGCCTCAAACAGCTTATTGATATTTTTTTCAGCAATGCCGATGCCTGAGTCTTCAATAACAAAGCTCATTAATAACTTTTCTTCAGTAAGATACTGACACCCAACAGTCAAACTGACTTCACCTTGATGAGTAAATTTGAATGCATTATTAAGTAAGTTTATTAATATTTGTTTTAATCGGTGGCTATCTCCGACTAACATACGGTCAATAACTTTATCAGTATACAAAAACACTTCTAAGCCTTTACGCTGTGCTTGCAGTGCCATTGAGGTGATCATATCACTGCATACAGTAATCACATCAAAACTGTGATTATCAATATCAAGTTTACCAGCTTCGATTTTTGAAAAATCCAAGATGTCATTAATCAATGTCATTAATGAGTTAGCGCTGCTATTGGCCAGATCTAAATATTGCTGTTGCTGCTGCGTTAGCGTGTCCTCTTTGAGCATTTCCAGCATCCCTAATACACCATTCATAGGCGTACGTATTTCATGGGAAATATTAGCAATAAAATCACTTTTAGTTTTACTGGCTGCCAAAGCTTGTTCAATCGCACTTTCAAGTTCAGTTGTGCGTTGTTGCACTTTTTGCTCTAACGTACTATTGAGTTTTTCAAGCTCAACTTGGGTCTGTTTAAGTGAATTAATGTTTCGTAAAATCGCTGCTACTTGGTAGCGCTGGGTAAAGATATCAAACACGCTAGTAAGTGTAATTGAGAAAAAGTGTTGTTGATCTTGCGGGCCAATAAATACGCCTTCAAATGATGGTTTTGATCCCTGTGCTATTGTTTCATCAATACATGACTTATCACCTTCTGCTAGCGAAAATAATTGCGTAAACTGGGTGTGATCAATAATGATATCAAAGCACTGTAATGCTGTTTTATTAGCATTACTGATAAGGCCATCCTCTTGTACTGTTAAAATTGCATCGAGAGAATTTTCAATAATCTTGTTATTACGCTCCTTCAAGGTGTGAAGCTCTAATTTGCGGTTTATATACCTTTGGTATAACCACACTAATAACCACAAAGCAGTGAAAAGTGAAATAATTACCAACACAAAATGATCACGGCGCTTAGCAACGTCTGTTAACAAAATATCGGTATTAATTGATACCGCAAGTTCAAGGGGCAACATGCTAATGTTATTTTCTAAACTAATACGTTGTTTTAAATAATAATGACTTGGTAAATCATGAAAAGGTAAAGTCGCTTGGCTGCTCATATCTTGGCTTTGACTAAATACACTTGACCAAGTAATGTCTTGACCAAACTCAAAACCAAATCGTAGTTTAGGATCTGGGTGAAATAAAAACTGCTGCTGATCATTTAACAGATAAACATCAACCCCAGCAGATGAACTAAAAGTAACACTATTAAATAACTCGTCAGCAAAATAATTTGTTACTAATACAGCAAATATTGCTCCTTGTTCATTAAATACCGGCTTCGCAACTCGGTAGGTGCTCACGTATGGTATCTGAATTTGACCATGCTCTCGATTATAGTTAATCGGTGATATATAGACAGATTCACTATCTAACCTGCTGGCATTAAGCATGTAATCCCGTTGCCCTTTTTGTTGTAATAAGTCTCCCTCGAGGCGCACCACAACATCATTGATCCTATCAACACGGACAATTTCTTGACCATTATCAGCAAGGGTAATATATCTGGCTTGTAATAGCTGCTGGTCAGTGCGCATAAAGCCACTAAATATTTCAGCTAAGCGCGTTTGCCATATTGCGATGGGCGTATTTAATAGTGGATCAATAAGGTTATTTGCAGCGGCTCGACTAATACCACTGATAGGCGGCGTGACATTTAAAAAGTTGATTGACGAGACACTGTCTTTTAAATGCCCTTTTAATATTTGTGCTTTTGTATCAAGCTCTTGCTGTAGTGTGGTTTGGGCAATCTGGTAAACATCTTTGCGTGCTTTTTGCTCATAAATATATAAAGCAGGAGTTGCGAAGATGAAAAAAAACAGCAAAGCTAATAAAGAAAGTTTATTACTGCGAAATAAATTAGAAAATGTCAGAGGGTAGCGCATCAAAATTGCCAGTTTGCTTTCAAAACAAACTATATTATAGAGCAATTAAAAAAGTTATCTTTGAGCTTTTTATCGATTCTTAGTTTTAACCATGAAACTATAAATAAGTAATAAAAAATGACGAGCTAGCCCGTCATTTTTTATTATTTAACTGAGAGTATTGTAACAACTACGCCCAGCCTACTTCTTTACAACTTGTTACCTAAATAAGACTTCTTCTTTATTAAACCATTTAACACAAAATGCTAATAGTGCACCGGCAACAATCACGGTCGCTAAAAAGATTAGTCCAAGTAACGTGTAATCAATCGTACCTTTGATAATTTCTTTAATCGCTAAAGCCACATTAGTAACCGGAATAAATGCAGTTTTAGCTGTTAGCTCAACATTCGGTAATAAAGCAACAATGATAGGAAATATCACCCCCATGCTCAGTGGTGTCATATAATTTTGTGCTTCTTTAAAACTACGCGCATAAATCGATATTGCTAACGCAAGAGAAGAAAAAATCGCCGCTACGGGTAATAAAATAATAAAAATGAGTGCCAGATCTAATACGCGTAATGAACTAAATGCTGTTTTTATAACATCCAAATCAATGAAAGAAATCGCGATACTGATCCATACGCCCATACTCAACACGGTTATCGTTGTGGTGGCGATTGACGCTGCAAGTAAAGTAATAAATTTACCTAATACAAGTTGCGTACGGGTGATTGGTGTCAGTAATAACGTTTCTAATGTGCCGCGTTCTTTCTCACCTGCACCTAAATCAATTGCTGGGTATGTTGCTCCCATCAATACTAATGGGATCAGTAAGTAAGGAATAAAGCCGCCTATTTTCTCACCTAAATTTTCTCGTTTATCAGCGGTATCAACTTTTACAACTTTGATTGGATCAATAATCGCACTTTGTTGCTCAACTGAAACACCATAACTCAATAGTTTTTCAGCTCTTAGCTTATTACCAAATTCTTTAGCAAGCTCTTTTACTCTGTCGAATAAAAAGTTAATCGCTTTGGCATCGTTATAAACCACTTGCCACTGGCTCTGTTTTGCGTCATCAAGGTTTTGTTTGGCATCTGCGGGTAAGAAAATACCCATATCAATGGTGCCAGCTTTAACGGCCTCAGTAAGCTCTGCAACTGTATTAAAGGTGTGTTCACCTTTGTATAATTGAAAACTTTTATGGTAAAAAACTTTATCTGTGAATGATTGCGCATATTCGCCATTGATAATGGCATAGGTATGAACTTTTTGTTCGGCTTCAAGTGTTGCTTGAGAACTAATAAATGCCATCACCGCAAATAATAATGGAAAGATAGCAACTGGCAATGCGACAATAAAAATGAGTGTTTTTTTATCACGTAATAGCTCTTTTAATTCCTTTTTAAATACTTCAAACATTATTTTTCTCCGTCAAAATATTCATAAACGCTTGATTTAGTTCGTCGCTTTTACCCACTTTTTTAAATTCGTCAAGACTGCCGTCAAAACAACTGATACCTTCGTTGATCACCGCAACGCGGTCACACAGTAGCGCTACTTCATCTAAATGATGGGTTGAAAATATAACAGGAGTCCCTTGCGCTTTAAGCCGTTTGATAAACTCGATCACCGTTTGAGTGGTCATTATGTCTAATCCAGTGGTCGGCTCATCAAGTACTACGACTGCCGGGTGGTGCACAACTGCGCGGGCTATATTGGCTTTTTGTTTCATACCCGTTGATAAATTATCAGCACGTTTATCAATAAAGCTATGCATGTCGAGTAAATCAAATAACTCTTCACACCGTGACCTAATCGCGTCTTTACTCATACCGTGCAGTTTTGCAAAATATTCGATATTTTCTTTTACCGTTAAACGGCCATATAAACCGGTACTGCCAGATAGAAAACCAATAGACTTACGACCAAATAGTGGTTTTTTTATGATGTCTTCACCAGCAATAATTATTTGCCCTTCATCGGGTTTTAACGCTGTCGAGATCATTCTTAGCGTGGTGGTTTTTCCTGCACCATTAGGGCCGAGTAAGCCCAGCACTTCGCCTTTATTACAATGAAAGCTGACATCTCGCACCGAATGAAAATAATCTTTATCTTCACGGGGATCTATTTTATCGACTTTGTTTTTTTTATGGTCTTTAGTTAGCTTAAATTTCTTTTTAAGCCCCGTAACTTCTATCATGTTCGTGTCCTTCGTTTTGGTCTAAAGTAATCTGTATTACTATAAAACTCGGGGTTATTATTATCATACCAGCCTGGTACGCCTAGCAGTGGTAATGGTGAGAGCTGGCTATTGTCCCTTAAACAGTTATCGACGCTAATCATCTCATAAAGGGTTTGATCAATATACTGATACTGCTGGGCTAAATCTTTACAAAATATGTCACTCGGTACTTTTACAAATAATGCTTTACCTGTCAGACCAATATACGGCTTTGTTAGCATTTCATAATTAGCGTGGCCGAACATAAATGGCGCAATGGTTTTCCCCCACAACGCTCTTTGCTCAATAAATGCCTGCTGCCATTGATGATTTTTAAGTAACGCAGGCCAAACATCATCACTTACAGCAAGTACAACCCCACATTCATCAAACAAGGTTAAGGCATTGCGGTGTTTTGAGCGTACTTTAGTGCCGTGAAGTGTGATCTCTTCAACATGGCGTTGATTGATTAATGCTTTAGTTTTAGGAAATAAACACCAGATAAGTCCACCAAATAAGTCATGCCAATTTTGTTGTCGCGTTGGTACTTTACCGGTATCAAAAATGATTTGCTCATAATAGCGCTCTTCCTCACTAAAGCAGGCGTCATCAACAAAGCGAATTGTTTGCTGATTTGCATTTTTAGCATCTAAAAATGATGAAAACCACGCACATTGCGGCCAGTCGGATAAACCATTTAAAGAAAACAGTGTATTTAAATGGCTAAATGCACCATTTTCTAAACTGGGGCTATGCCATTGTTCGTAAGGGGTAAAACGCTTCATGAGTATCTTTAGCTTTACAATTATTATGGTTGGAGTTTACCGCAAAAACTGGTTCTCTTTAATAGAAGTTCTTATACTGAGCTCACTTAAAACAAAAAAAGAGCGACTATGAAACGTTATTTTTCTCTGACACTCCTTGCAACTGCGGTACTTGCAGGATGTGCAACAACAAGTCTCACCTCTGATGATGTTAGCAAAGGGTATTATTCAATCAATGCCCAACAACTCGCAGAGCATGTCAAAGTGCTTGCCTCCGATGAATTTGGAGGCCGCGCTCCATCTTCAAAAGGTGAAGAACTCACACTAGCTTACCTTACTGAAGAATTTAAAAAACTAGGTTATCAACCAGGTAATGGCGACAGCTTCTTACAAGAAGTTCCGTTGGTGTCTCTTGAAGCAGATCCAAACATGGTGTTAACTATCGGCGGCAAAGATTACCAGTATAAAAAAGACATGGTAATGGGCAGCAGTCGCATTAGCGAACGCCAAAGTATTAAAGACTCTGAACTGGTATTTGTTGGTTATGGTGTTAATGCCCCAGAATATAATTGGAATGATTACGCAGGTTTAGATGTTAAGGGTAAAACTGTGGTGATCTTAGTCAACGACCCTGGTTTTGCCACTAAAGATCCTGCTTTGTTTACCGGTGATGCCATGACTTACTATGGCCGTTGGACTTACAAATACGAAGAAGCCAGCCGTCAAGGTGCTGCTGGGGCTATCATCGTTCATGAAACTGCACCGGCCTCCTACCCTTGGTCTGTGGTTGAAAACTCATGGAGCGGCGAGCAGTTTGGTTTTCAAAAAGAAAACAATAATATGGACAGAGTCGCTGTTGAAGGTTGGGTAACCACAGAGGTTGCTAACGAGCTTTTCACTAAAGCAGGTTTAGATTTTGCCAGTGCGAAAGCCAATGCAGCAAAAGGCGCTTATCATGTTGATATGGGCGATTTAACAGCGTCTGTTGCGGTTAAAAACACCATCAAAAAATCAATTTCATATAACTTCATTGCGACTTTACCCGGTAGTGAAAAACCAGATGAGCATATTATATACTCAGCACACTGGGATCACTTAGGTACTGATAAAAACCGTAAAGGCGACCAAATCTACAATGGAGCACATGATAACGCGACAGGCACTGCAGGCTTAATTGAAGTAGCTGAAGCGTTTGCAAGCTTACCAAAGCACCCTAGCCGCTCAATGACTTTTTTGGCAGTGACAGCTGAAGAGCAAGGTTTATTAGGATCTAAGTATTATGCTGCACACCCAGTGATAGCAGCAAATAAGACAGTCGCTAATATTAATATGGATAGCTTGAACTTGTTAGGCAAAGTAAAAGATATCAGCGTGGTTGGTATTGGTAAATCAGAAATGGACTCGCTATTAGCACAGGCAGCTAATGCACAAGGACGCACTGTCTCGGGCGATCCTAAACCATCTTCAGGCGGGTACTATCGCTCTGATCATTTTGCTTTCGCCAACATGGGTATTCCAGCGATGTATGCTGGTGGTGGCAGTGAAGCACTTGACGAAGATACGGCTAATTATCGTAAACGAATGAGCTTAGTGCTACGTGGTTGTTACCATCAACCATGTGACAGATACCGTGACGAATGGGATCTATCGGGAGCTGTACAAGACTTACAACTGTTTTATCAAGTAGGTTTTGACATTTCTGAGCAACCACAATGGCCAAAATGGAATGCGAACTCAGAATTCCAAAGAAAATAATACAAATGATATTGATTTTCATTTAATTTAAATCTAAAGTGCAACTTAGATAGTTTTTAGGTTGCACTTATGTTTTCACTTTCACTGCCCAAAATTAGTTTTCCAGCGTCCACACATTTTATTACCAGTAATAAACGGCTGATATTACCGCTATTGTTGTTGTGTTGTTTAGCTTATGCTCCTTTGCGAGCAATGACATTGACGGCAATGAGTGATGCGTTTTTTCAAGTTAGTATATTTGTTGCCGCCACTTTATTTATCTATTACTACGCCATCGATCGGTTGCCTCACTTAGAGCTTGGCTATTTAAGTCAAAAATCACCCTTGTTAGAAATTAGTTTTGCTTCATTACTCGGTGCTTTACCTGGCTGCGGAGGCGCCATCATAGTAGTGACACAATTTACCAAAGGACAAGCGAGCTTTGGCTCTATCGTTGCTGTATTAACAGCGACCATGGGTGATGCTGCATTTTTACTATTAGCAACTAAGCCGCTCGAAGGCTTACTTATTATGATTATTGGCCTGAGCGTTGGTATTATCAGCGGCTCCTTAGTCAATGCATTTCATAAGCAAGATTATCTTCGCCCAGCAAAAAATGATTATGCTGATGAGTGCTTAAATCAGCCTAGTAAGGCAATTATAGTCAGTAAATCAATTTGGCAAATTATTATGATGCCCAGTCTTATTGTGGCAATAATGATTGCTTTCAATACTGACTTTTCAGCCTTTGACGCTCTACTTGCTGAATCAATAACCTTATTTGGCGCTATTATGGCGCTATTGGCTGTTACCACTTGGGCGCTGTCGTCTAAAGGTCAAAGCTATCAACAAGTAACTTCAGAAGAAGAAACTATAACGCCCCCTTCAAAGCTATATAAAGTTTTGCAAGACACCCACTTTGTCACCGCATGGGTAGTTGCCTCGTTTATGCTATTTGAGTTATTAGTAACATTTGCCGGTGTGGATTTAAAAGCCTGGTTTACTCACTATGCATACTTAGCGCCTTTAATTGCCGTTTTGATTGGTTTTTTACCTGGCTGTGGACCACAAATAGTGGTAACTACATTATATATTCAAGGCATCATTCCCTTTAGTGCCTTAGCTGCGAATGCAATATCAAATGACGGCGATGCCCTTTTCCCTGCAATCGCAATGGCACCACGTGCCGCATTTGTGGCAACAATATATTCGGCAATTCCCGCTTTACTCGTTGGCTATGGCTTATATTTATTTGAGGTGTAAGTCACTGATATAAAAAAGCTCAGCGACTGCTGAGCTTTTCATTATACCAATCGTGTTAAGTTACTGACCATTTATAGCGACAGATAAATACAGTGATAACAAGGCATAAATTTTGACATGTAGTTGTTCTACTTGAAAAATTATAACGCAGTTAGCGCTTTATTTAGCTCGCTAGAATGGTTAAATATTTAAGTCAATTGGTATTATTCATTATTTAATTAAACAGTAGCGGATTCTAGAGCAACTTCTTTTGGATTTGGGCCATGATCGTTCTCCCCTTCTTGCGAATTTTGTGCATAGAAAACAATTAAAACAATCCAACCGATTACTGGTACTAACCAAAGTAACTGCCACCAACCTGAACGATTCGTATCATGAAGACGACGAGCACCAGCACTTAGACCTGGGATCAATAGCGCGAGGCTATAGATAGTGCCAATAAACATTGTACCTAATAAGCTATCAACTGCATTACATACAATTGAGAAAATCGTATTAAATAATACGAACATCCAGTAAGCTTTACGACGGCTACGACCTGAAAAATCCGCGTAGCTGCGCAACGCATTCATATAATGTTCCATTGTATTTCCTTAGTGTTATTTTTTATATTCCCTAATAGGGCCTTTATTACTTTTCAGTAACCCTTGTATATTAATTAAAAACAACTATTTGTAAAAGAAAAACCAGCATTAAGCTGGTTTTAAAATAGGTAATATTTTAAAAGTAATTAAAAAGTATTAACTCATTGCCATCATCATTTTGGCTGGGTTTTCTAAATACGATTTCCACAAGTTATTGAATCGCGCTATCGTAGCGCCATCAATCACTCGGTGATCGCCTGACCAACTAACTTGCATAATTGCAGCAGACACCACTTGCCCTTTGGCATCAAAACGCGGTAGATGTTGTAATTTACCCAATGCCACAATCGCCACTTCTGGTTTGTTGATAATTGGCGTCGCAACTGTTCCGCCAATCGCGCCAATATTAGAAATGCTAATTGTGCCGCCTTTGAGATCGTCAGGGCTAACACGTCCTTCACGGGCAGCATCCGTCAATCGCGTTACTTCATTGGCTACATCAACAATACTCTTTGTTTGACATTGTTTGATATTTGGCACTAACAAACCAATTTTAGAGTCAACTGCCATACCGATATTGTGATCATCAAAGTAGCTAAGCTCAGTGCATTCATCATTTATTTTCGAGTTTAATACCGGAAATTCTTTCATAGCCAGCGATAAGGCCTTGATGAAAAATGGCATCATTGTCAATTTAACGCCTTGTTGCTTATATTGCTCTTTTAAATCACTGCGCAAAGCAATCAAAGTTGTTAAATCAATCTCATCACAAAATGTAAAATGTGGGATCGTCGTTACCGAAGCAACCATTTGTTTAGCCATTGCTGCTTTGATGCCTTTAATTGGCTCAATGCGCATGCCGCCAGTGTCGCTAGCTGTGGTTTTCGTAACGTCAGGCTTCGTTTGCAGTGGTGATGTATCAATACTATTTGGCACTTCCCCTTTCACAAACTGTTCAATGTCCTCTTTGTAAATACGGCCATTCTTACCACTGCCTGGGACTGTGGTTAGATCAACATCAAGTTCACGTGCTTTGCGTCTTACTGCCGGTGATGCGACCGCCTTTTTATTAATTACAGGGGCTGTCACTGACTTTTCAACTACTGCTGGTTTTTGCTCTACCGCTTTGGTTTGTGCTTTCACTAATGCATCATTGATATCGACAACGTTTGCTTGAGTGCCTGCAATCGACATTTGAAAAAGTGGACTGTGTACTTGTGCAACATCCCCTTTAGCATAATAAAGTTTTACCACTGTGCCGGTATATTTAGCTGGAATTTGTACGAGTGCTTTATCTGTCATTACATCACAAACGGCTTGGTCTTCTTCTATCAAATCGCCTTCGCTGACTAACCACTCAACAATTTCACACTCAACAATTCCTTCACCAATATCGGGAAGGATAAAATCCTCAACGACTTCAGAGTGAGTATTTGTTTGCGTGTGCTCTATTACGCTGGTTGTTTCTGGTTGAGTATGATCGGCTGTAGTCTCACCAGCTACATCCATTGCAAACAGCGGGGCATGCACTAAAGCAATATCCCCTTTAGCATAATAGAGCTTACTGATCACACCATCATGAACCGCAGGAATTTGCACCAGTGCTTTGTCTGTCATTACATCACAAATCGGTTGATCTTCAGCTACGGTGTCGCCTTCGGCTACTAACCATTCAACAACTTCACATTCAACGATGCCTTCACCGATATCCGGTAAAATAAAATCTTTTGCCATGATGACTCCTAAAATTCGACCGATTGCTTGATTGCTGCGAGCACTTTCAACGCATCAGGTACATATTCTTTTTCAAGCGCTAATGGATACGGAGTATCTAAGCCGCAAACACGTAAGATAGGTGATTCTAAATGCAAAAAACATTCTTGTTGGATTGTCGCCGCAATTTCTGCACCAAAACCATTAGTGATTGGTGCTTCATGGCTAACAATAAGTCGCCCTGTTTTTGTCACTGAGTTAACAATCGTTTCCATATCCCATGGTAAAATACTGCGTAGATCAATCACTTCACAACTAATACCCTGCTCACTTGCACGTTTTGCAGCATCTTCGATGATTTCCATCTGTGCGCCCCAAGCAAGTAGTGTTACATCCGTACCTTCACTAACTATTTCAGCTTTACCAAGTTCAATGCTGTAATCTTGTTCAGGAACTTCACCCGTCGATGCACGATATAAACGTTTAGGCTCAAAGAAAATAACTGGATTATCATCTTTAATTGCAGCACGTAATAAGCCCTTTGCTTGGTAAGGGTTGCGAGGGACAACAATCTTAAGTCCCGGGGTATGTGCAAAATAAGCTTCAGGTGATTGCGAATGATATAAACCACCGGCAATACCACCACCGTAAGGAGTACGGATAGTCAGGTTGCCAACATTAAACTCGTTACCGCTACGATAACGAAATTTAGCAGACTCATTTACTATTTGGTCAAAGGCTGGAAAGATATAATCGGCAAATTGAATTTCAGCAAGTGCTGGTGCGCCAAACGCTGCTAAGCCATTAGCAAAACCCATGATCCCTTGTTCGGTTAATGGTGTATTAAATACACGGTGCTGACCATATTTCTCTTGTAGTCCAGACGTTGCGCGAAATACGCCGCCAAAATAGCCAACATCTTCACCAAAGATACACGCTTGCGGATGTTCAGCCATGGTTATATCAAGGGCTGAATTAATCGCATGTAACATATTCATTTTAGCCATTACTTAATTCTCCCTGCAGTCACTGGGTAAGCATCGGGGTGTTGCTTGATATGCGTTTTCAATTGCTCGTATTGACGTTGCAAAGAAGGGATCGGTGTATCATATACATCCGACACCAACTCTTCTAACGCCGGTTTTGAAATCACTTCAGCGCGTTTTAATGCGGCTAGGATATCTTCACGAATTTGCTCTTTGGCTTTATTGTCTTCTTCTTCATTAAGCCAGTTTTGCTTAATTAACCATTTGCGAAAACGTTCGATTGGACAAGATTGATAATTTGCTTCTTCGTCTTTTGAACGATAGCCACTAGGATCATCTGATGTAGAATGCGCGCCAAGGCGATATGCAATCGATTCAATTAAAATCGGCTCACCTGTTTTAGTGGCAAGTTCACGGGCTTTTTTAGTTGCGGCATAAACAGCAAGTGCATCAGCACCATCAACACGAATCGTTTTAATACCGTAACCTACGCCACGAGAAGCGATGCCGTCGCCCTTAAATTGCTCATCCGCAGGAGTTGAAATCGCATAGCCGTTATTGCGAGCAAAAAATATAACCGGTGACTTATGCACTGCGGCCATATTTAAACCAGCATGGAAGTCTCCTTCTGAAGCAGCTCCTTCGCCAAAGTAGCAGATAGTTATGTTATCTATCGTTGAGCTTAGTTCACCTGATTTTGCATCTATGTGTTTAATTTTCTGGCCGTACGCGTAACCTGTTGCTTGCGGTATTTGAGTGCCTAGCGGCGATGAGATAGTCATGTAATTAAGTGCACTTGAACCGTAGTGAATTGGCATTTGGCGACCTTTACCTAAATCCAACTCATTTGAAAACATTTGATTCATAAACTGATCAAGTGTGAAGCCACGATAATGAAGTGCAGCCTGCTCACGGTATTGCGCCATGATCATATCGTCTTGATCAAGTGCCGCAGCAGACGCTGTCACTGCCGCCTCTTCGCCTAAACATTGCATGTAAAAGCTTACCCGGCCTTGGCGTTGAGCAGCTTGCATACGCTCATCAAGTGCACGAATAAAACGCATTGTTTCATATAACCGCAGCGCAGTACTTTCATCAATATCGGGGGCTGTTGCACCGTCGTGGATATCGCCATCCTCGTTTAAAATACTCAAGGTCGGAATATTTAAGGCATGACCGTCAATAAATGAGAGATCATGACTAATATTCAGCGATACGTTATTTGGATTGCTCATAACCTACCTTCTTTTGTTGTCGTAAACAGTACAAGTCAGTTGTTATTATTGGCTGTGCTCTGCAGGATAAACTTTGCAGAAACTGTACTGTATTTAAATTAAAGCTGCTAACACTTTACGTTAACGTAAAGTGTTATTCAACTAATCATAGACGAAACAAAGTTAATTGGCGACAGTGGCATTGGAAAGTTAACTATACAAAAGCATAAAGTATATACAATCATATAGTTAATGATTTGAGCTGACCTGCAAAGCAACAAATTAAATAATATTATCAGTCAGTTGTAATGGTATTACCGTTAATAATGCACGTTGTCCAAGGGCAACATCGGCATTAGGAAATATAATTGCTTCGCCTTCAACATCTGCGTAATAACAGGTCTGACCATCCGTTGCGAGTAAATCACCTTTGCTAAACCCGGTAAAATTCTCGGCATCATCCGAAAAAGGAAACGAAAAATCGTGTTCAGTGCGATTGATTGATCGGTGCACAGCAAATAACTCAAAGTCACTTGCATCAAATTCTTTATATATCACTTCTTTTTGGCTAATTAATGCGATTAGGGTCGCTTTGGTTTTCGCAAAACGACTCATATCATTTTCACCAAACGGTTTTACTTGACCAAGTTCAACGGTAAATGAATCTGCACCATGAACAAAAGAAGAATAGTAACTAAAAGTGGTGGCTGGTGATTTCATCATTAGCACCGTATTTACTCCACAGCTTAATAAAAACTGTAGTTGCGACTTTTTCCACGGTTTACCATGTAAAAAGGGATACACAGCAAATTTATCATTTTTTGAACCACGAATAGCAGTATGCAAATCGTAATGACAGCGCTCTCGCTGCTGACCGCCGCGTTGATAAAAGTCACTAACATATTGTTCAAGCTTGGCCGCTCGTGTGCGCTCATTATTCATCTTTACACCTTCGACAGTGTGATGACCATTAAATAAACGGTTTAGATTTTCTTCTACAAAACGCTTATCAATATTAATTGATTGCGGGTTACCAAAAATAAACAGTACACGCTGTGCTAGTTGTAAATCGCCTAAGATAATACGCTTAATTAATTCATCGCAAATTTCAATAGGTGCTGTTTCATTACCATGGATCGCACTTGAAAGTACCACATCGATTGTAGTTGCGCATTTTGGTTGAAACTCTATAACGCCAGTGTCATGAATAGTTACAGTGGTACCATTACTTAAAGTAAAAGCACTCGGTGCTAAGTGCCATTCATTATTACGGCTGAGAGTTAAAAAATCGCCTTGCTGTTGTAATTCGTTTAAATACTCTGAGTTGGCTGTCATAATCCAAATGCCTTCATATTATTATGCAAATGAGAAACAAAAACGGCTGAATAAATCAGCCGTTATAAAATTGTCTAAGCGTTATTAACTAATCACTGAATCAACCAACTTCTTGGCTTCTTTTTCTAATAGCGCTAAATGTTCTTCACCTTTGAATGATTCAAGGTAAATTTTATAAATGTCTTCAGTCCCTGATGGACGCGCTGCAAACCAGCCGTTTTCAGTAACTACTTTTAAACCACCAATAGCGGCATTATTACCAGGCGCATGAGTTAGCTTTTGTAAAATAGGCTCGCCCGCAAGTGTATCTGCCGTAACATCTTTCGCACTTAGCCCTTTAAGTCGCTCTTTTTGGGCAGAACTTGCAGGTGCATCTATACGTTTGTATATAGGCGCACCAAATTCGAGCTCAAGCTCTTTATAAAGTGCTGATGGAGTTTTTCCTGTTACAGCTAAAATTTCCGCGGCTAATAAACCCATGATGAAACCGTCTTTGTCGGTATTCCATACTGTACCGTCAAAACGAAGGAATGATGCCCCGGCACTTTCTTCACCGCCAAACGCGAGTGTTCCAGTACTTAGCCCTTCGACAAACCATTTAAAACCAACAGGTACTTCTTGCACTTGACGATTATTACGGGCAACTACTCGGTCAATCATCGCACTTGAAACAAGTGTCTTGCCAATTTCAACGTCTTTGGACCAATCACGATGATTTAATAAGTAATCAATGGCAACCGCTAAAAAGTGATTAGGATTCATTAAGCCGTCAGGAGTTACAATACCATGGCGATCATAGTCTGGATCATTGCCAATGCTTATATCAAAATCATCTTTAAGGGCGATTAAGTTTGCCATCGCATAAGGTGATGAGCAATCCATACGAATTTTGCCATCTTTATCAAGTGGCATAAATGCAAAGCGCGGATCGACACTTTCATTGACGATTGTTAAATCTAAAGCAAATTTTTCGGCGATAATAGGCCAAAAGTTGATCCCTGAACCACCGAGCGGATCAATACCCACTTTAATATTTGCATTTGCAATCGCTTTTACATCAACAACATTAATCAAATCTTCAATATAAGGAGTCATTAAATCTTGGTATTTAATAAAACCTGAACGGGCAGCTTTTGCAAATGGGAATAGCTCAACCTCAACTAAATCTTCTAGTAGTAGTTGATTTGCTCTGTCTTCTATCCACTTAGTAACGTCAGTATCTGCCGGCCCGCCATTAGGTGGGTTATATTTAAAACCGCCGTCTTCTGGAGGATTATGTGAAGGTGTAACAACAATACCGTCAGCTAATTCATGAGGATGTAATTTGTTATGACACACGACCGCGTGGCTAATCACCGGTGTAGGTGTAAAATCGTCGTTTTCTTGCGTGATCACTTGTACTTCGTTAGCAACAAGCACTTCAATCGCTGAATTGTAAGCCGCCTCACTTAACGCGTGCGTATCCTTACCTAAGAATAGCGGTCCAAAAATATTATTTTGTTTTCGGTAATCACAAATTGCTTGAGTAATGGCGAGAATGTGAGATTCATTGAATTTCACATCATATGAACAACCTCGGTGCCCTGAAGTACCAAAAGCAACACAATGTTCAAGGTTTTGCTCTAGATCGGGTTCATTTAAATAATAAGCAGACACTAATTTTGGTACATTTACTAAATCTGATTGTGTTGCAGGTTTCCCTGCACCGGAATGAATCGCCATTACATTTCCTTTATAAGTAGTCTCGAATTTTTTCAGCTTGTTCAGCACTATAGCCTAAGCCAAGTGCCACTTCGTGTAGCATCATTTTCTTACGGGTAGTATTTGAGTTGGTCATTACCCAGTATTCACTGTCGGTAATGTTTTTTGGATTCATACTGCTGCCACTGTTTACTAACGCTTCTTTGCTGGTTGCGAAGTAAACGCGATCACGCCCTTGCACATCCAATACCGCTGAAAAATCAGTTTTATGAGTTCTATGTAAAGCAGATAAAATAAACAAAAAGCGCCCTACTACGCCTTTTTGCATGGCCAACTCTTCTTTATTGAGTATATTAAAAACACTGGCATGCGCTTGTGTCAATGGTGTGACAGCGGCTGACTTTTTATTCTCGGTCGATGAGGTGTGTTCAGTTGTTTGAGTCGTCTTTGCAACCTCATGCGTGACGGGCTGTTCTGGTTTTTCTTGCGCGGCTAAATCATTTTCGCCGTGAATATTTAATAAACGACGTAAAATAGTTGAGGCGCTTTCGCCTATACTTTGAGTGTTACTTGCAATGTATTGATATAACTCGTCGTCTATGTCAATTTTTTTCATGTTATTCCTGTCGTTACGGGTCACATTTTTTTCATCCATGCTGATTATACCCAAACCTGATTTAATTCTCTATGTTTTGCAATTTGTTATTTCACTAGGCAAACTAGGCACACTTTTATGAGATTGTTTTTGGAAACTGTGATGCTGTTAAATTACAAACAAACTGGCCAAGGGCCGCATGTAATTTTGATCCATGGATTGTTTGGTTCACTGGAAAATTTAAATGTTATAGCCAATGCATTGGCAGAAAATTTTACAGTAACGAATCTTGATTTACGTAACCATGGCCGTTCACCACACAGTGATATTATGGATTACCCGGCAATGGCTGACGACGTACTCGCCTTAATGGACCATTTAAGTATTGATAAAGCCCATTTAGTCGGTCATTCTATGGGCGGGAAAGTTGCTATGCAAATAGCACATATTAATCCAAGCTCAGTAAATAAGCTCGTAGTATTAGATATCGCTCCTGTTGCATATCAAAGTCGTCATGATGATATCATTGCGGCATTAAAGCTGGTAAAAAGCCATGCTATTAATGACCGCAAAGAAGCGGATAAATTAATGACGCAGCTAATACCTGAATTAGGTGTTCGCCAGTTTTTGCTAAAAAGCTATGCGAAAAACGAACTTGGTGAACTGCAGTGGCGCTTTAATTTGACTACCCTAAGTGAAAAATATCGCAATATTTTAGCAAATATTAAAGCAAATGATTCTTGTTTATGCGATACTTTATTTATCAAAGGGAACGATTCTGATTATATATTGCCTGAATATCGTGAAGCTATTATGGCTCAATTTAGCAACGCAAAAGCAAAAATTATTCATGGCGCAGGTCATTGGTTGCATGCCCAAAAACCAATGGCGGTTAATAAGTCTATCAATGATTTTTTAATGGCTTAATAAAGCAAAATTTAATCACGTATTTTTGACTTAGCGCACTAAATTATTACAATTTTATATGCTATAGTACGCGCCGTTTAATTTAAAGGTTATACGTTGATGGTCAGTCAGTTAATTAACGAATTTGATACCCTTGGGTTGTACTTTGGCTTAGCCGGTGTGTTCTTTTTTATCGGTATGGCTATCCAAGACGTACTAAAAAAAGGTAATGTGCCTAAATTTGGCCGTTATGTAGTATGGCTTGTGCTATTTTTAGGGTGTTCTGGTTTTATCGCTAAAGGACTTATTCAAGTTTTTTGGCAAGGTGCGGGTGTGGGTTAACCATGGCTAAGTCTGAAACAGATAGAACAACGCTCGATTTATTTGAATACGAAAAACGCCCCGGCAGACCAAAAACGAATCCCCTACCAAGGGAGGTTCAGTTAAAGGTAAATAAACGTAATCAAATAAAAAGAGATAAAGCACGTGGTTTAAAGCGTGTCGAATTTAAAGTTTCATCGCAGTTATATCAAGCGTTAAGCGATATGGCCGATGCACAAAATATTAGCCGCAGTGCGCTGATTGAAACTATTTTACAAGAAAGATTGGCTATTGATAGATAAAAGGTTTTAAATCCATGGCAAGTGTAGGTATTTTTTTCGGAAGTGACACAGGTAACACAGAACACGTAGCTAAAATGATCCAAAAAGAATTGGGTAAAAAGTTAGTGGCTGTGCATGATATTGCTAAAAGTTCAAAAGAACAGATCGCAGAATTTGATTTAATCTTATTTGGCATTCCTACTTGGTATTATGGTGAAGCACAATGTGATTGGGATGACTTTTTCCCTGAATTAGAAGAAGTTGATTTTGAAGGCAAGCTTGTGGCTATTTTTGGCTGTGGCGATCAAGAAGACTACGCTGAATACTTCCTTGATGCGATGGGTATGATCAATGACATCGTTACTGAGCGTGGCGCTATTGTTGTGGGTCATTGGCCAACACAAGGGTATGATTTTGAAGCCTCGAAAGGCATGGCTGATGACAACCATTTTGTTGGTTTAGGCATTGATGAAGACCGTCAACCAGAGCTTACTGAACAACGTGTAAAAGCATGGTCAGCACAAGTTTATGAAGAAATGTGTTTAAGTGAACTTGCTGATTAAATGCACTTTATTGCTAGTAATCGTATAAAATAGTGACGTTCGTTTTCCTATTACACATTTTATAAGTATTTCTAGCAATTGATCTTTGCACTTAATGACTAGGCACGTTATTCTTATCGTTGCTAATGTGTCGTGTACATCTTTGTAAGGTGTCTAGTATAACCAAATATAATTGAGACAGATTTAATGACTGATCATAACTTGGAATTAAAAAAAGCCGGCTTAAAAGTAACTTTGCCGCGTATTAAAATTTTAGAGATTTTACAATCTCCAGATAACCAACACATCAGCGCTGAAGATGTTTACAAAATTCTTTTGGACCTAGGTGAAGAAATTGGCCTTGCTACTGTGTACCGCGTACTTAACCAATTTGATGATGCGGGTATTGTTAGCCGTCACCATTTTGAAGGCGGTAAGTCTGTATTTGAACTCTCTGGTAGCACACACCATGATCACCTAGTATGTTTAAAATGTGGTAAAGTTGTTGAATTTGAAGATGAAATGATTGAACGTCGTCAACTTGAAATTTCAGAAGAAAATGGTATTAAATTAACCAACCACTCTCTTTATTTGTATGGCGAGTGTACTGACACTGCAGCATGTAAAGCATTTGCTGATAGTCAATAATTTATTAGCTGAATAAAAAAAACCTGCAAATTGCAGGTTTTTTTATGTCTGTTACTTTTATCCCCTCGCCTTTGAGCGAAGGGATAAAAAACTACTGCTGTGTTTTAGTCCAAGAATCACGTAAACCAACTGTTTGGTTAAATACAATGTTCTCTGACTTAGTATCACGGCTGAAGTACCCTGTACGTTCAAATTGAAAACCTTGTGCAGGCTCTGCATTAGCAAGTGATGGCTCAAGTTTTGCGTTTGCTAAAACCACTAATGAATCAGGATTTAAAGTTGTTGCAAAGTCTTCAGCTGCTGCAGGATTTGGTACGCTGAATAACCGATCATATAAACGAACTTCTGCGGTGATTGACTCACTGGCTGACACCCAGTGGATAACGCCCTTCACTTTACGTCCATCAGTTGGATTTTTGCCCAGCGTTTGTGGATCATAGCTACAAAAAATCGTGGTTATTTCGCCATTTTCGTCTTTTTCAACACGCTCTGCTTTAATAACATAAGCACCACGTAATCGAACTTCTTTATCAAGTACTAAGCGCTTGAATTTGTTATTTGCTTCTTCTTTGAAGTCTTCACGTTCAATATAAATTTCACGGGTGAACGGAACATCACGACGACCCATACTTTCATCATTTGGATGATTTGCAATTGATAAGGTTTCAACGGTATCAACAGCATAGTTTTCAATGATGATTTTAACCGGATCGAGAACGGCCATGGCACGTGGAGCATGTTCGTTTAAGTCTTCACGGATACAGGCTTCAAGCATGCCCATTTCAACCATGTTTTCTTGTTTGGTTACGCCAATACGTAAGCAAAATTCACGAATTGATGCTGGTGTATAACCACGACGGCGAAGACCTGCAATGGTAGGCATACGCGGATCATCCCACCCTTCAACATACTCATTGACCACTAAATCATTTAGCTTACGCTTTGACATTATAGTGTATTCAAGGTTTAACCTTGAAAACTCAATTTGTTGTGGATGACATTCAAGACTGATGTTATCTAACACCCAATCATATAAACGGCGGTTATCTTGAAATTCAAGTGTACACAATGAATGGGTAATGCCCTCTAGCGCATCTGAGATACAGTGCGTAAAGTCATACATTGGGTAAATACACCATTTATCACCGGTTTGATGATGATGAGCAAAACGCACACGATAAATAATAGGATCACGCAGCACCATAAATGAGCTGGCCATATCGATTTTTGCGCGTAATACACACTCGCCTTCTTTAAATTCACCAGCACGCATTTTTTCAAATAGTGCTAAGTTTTCTGAAGGACTAATATCACGGGTTGGACTATTTTTACCAGGCTCTTTTAACGTGCCGCGATATTCACGCGCTTGATCAGCTGTTAAAAAGCACACATAGGCTAAGCCTTTATTAATAAGCTCTACAGCATAGTCATACAAAGTATCAAAATAATTTGACGAATACTTTATTTCACCATCCCAGTTAAAACCTAACCACTGAACATCTTCTTTGATTGAATTAACGTAGTTAATATCTTCTTTTTCAGGGTTAGTATCATCAAAACGTAAATTACATTGACCACTGTAGTCTTGCGCAATACCAAAATTTAAACAAATTGATTTAGCATGACCAATATGTAAAAAACCATTTGGCTCTGGTGGAAAACGAGTATGTGTAGACGCATGTTTACCTGATGCTAAATCTTCATCAATACGGGTTCTTATAAAGTTACTTGGGCGATTCTCAATTTCCGCCATAGGAATACAATCCTCACAATAGTGCATGGTGACAAAACTACTGCATTATACCCAAACCACCCCAAGATGCGAGTTTCAGTTGGAATTAAAAGCGATTTAGGCAAGGCATTGATTGCAAATAATAGTGGTTCTATTGGTAAAATCAATAACGCAGTATAAATCGCTTTTAAACCAACCCGTTGGGCGTTTCGCAGGCACTTACTCTCATCGTTGTTACTTCTTAAAAGGGACTGCCATTGTTGCAAAGTAACGCCTTGATATTAAGCCCCTGTGAAACGCTGAATTCTGCATATTGAGGTGGTTTGGGTATATTATAAAAACAAACTTTAACATACAGTAATAGATGCGGGTTTATTACATATTGTGTGCTTAGCGGAAAATACTAGCTAAAGAACCACGCCTGGGTTGTTATTTAATCTCTTAATGACGATAAATTGTTCTAGCGCAATAAAACAGTCATTCAACCAAGCTACAGTGACGTCATTAAAGTAATTCTTTTAAGGAGAAAATAATGGCTTCACTTTCACAGCATCGCGTTTATATCCCAACTACTGCACGCGCAAACCAATATATCTTAGCGGAGTTCGTACCCAGTGCCGATTTATACGCACGTTTTAGTAATATACAGCAATGTTATGAACGTTTAGCACGACAGCTATTCTCTTCATGTGATGAATACGAGCTACACAATGTACATTTGATAGCAAACGATAAGCTCCCCGTTGTTAGGTTTCATGAAGAGTCGTATTGTTTACAAACAGAAAAACAAATTTTATTCTTTTATAACCCGCGTTACCATGAAGCGCATAAATGCATTTACGACAGCAGCAAACCCAGTAAAAAAATTCGCTTACTCTTCCTTGCTACTGGTGAAGACTTGCGTGCAAATGCTGCCATATTCCATACTCGGGTTAAAAAAGTACTCGAATACCTACAAAGCACATTATTGATCGATGAAGCAGCAATAAAAGTGCGTGATCATCAACATTTAACCTATGACTTGTTCGCCAAAGCGAAAGGATGTAAAGAAAGCTACGGTTATAAACTCAGAGGACTCTACCCTCGCTACCAAAGCCGCCATTGTACACTCCCTGCAGAACATAATGAGATGACCTATACGACATTTGCGATCCCAATAACACGTACTATTAAAACTCAGTTTCATCATTTACTTAATAAGCCAACATTCACAGAGTTTTACCAGCACTTTTATGACGCATTTATTAAGCAATGCGCCGCCAAAAATTTACATTTAGCGGCGATGATAGCAAATGGTACGATGCCAATAATTAGAAACAGTAAGACTGATAACAACGATGGCAATCATGAATTGCAAAAGCTAAGTTTTTCAACCGACGATCAAAAAACGCAATATAGTCATTATTGGCATGATGAAAAACTAGTAGATTCACTGCATTTTGTTATTGTTGCCAGTGAAAAAGACGAACAAGGAATTGGCCACGGTCGGTTTATGAATCAAGTTGAAAGTGTGATCCGTACACTCATCGAACCATTATCTATTAATATAGAGCGCCAAGATATCACTGTGCGATTTTTTCAACATATCAATCATTATCTATAATAGCGAGCTTGTCGATAATGAACCCCTTAAGCTAAGTTCAGGTTAACTACAGACCTTATCCCTGCCAGTATTTTTAGCATGGTAAAGGTTTGTGTCAGCAACTTTTAATAACGTATTAAGGGCGAGTCCTGGCTGCATTTGTGCTACACCAGCACTGCTTGTTAAAGTGATTTTTTTATCGGTCAAGCTTAACGATTTTAAACAAATGCATAAGTTACCGATAAAATCATGCCCTTGTGCAAGTGTTAAGTTTGGCATTACCACAATAAACTCTTCACCACCAAAGCGAGCAAATTGATACTCAGTATCAGCTAACTGCTCTGTAAGTAACGCGCTAAAAGCAATTAGGGCTTGATCACCGATATCATGACCATATTGATCATTTACTTGTTTAAAATGATCAATATCTAAAATTGAAACTGAAAAGTTTTGTTGCTTCCCGATAAGTTGCGCTGCAATAAAATCGAGAATATAGCGACGGTTATGAGCTCCAGTGAGTGGATCTGTATTTGCTCTGCGTTGGCTTCGTAAATATGCTTTGCGTTGATTTAATGCGAAAATTGTAATGCTTAATATCGCTAATATACCAATAACAGAATAGGCTGCTTGTAACTGTCCTTCTTTAGCTAACTTATCTAAAGTAATTTGTTGGTATTTTAATTTCTCTTCAGCCAACTGCAATTTGATATCTTGTTGAGTAGATTCAAATCGTGAGCGTGCTTCTTGCTCGAGTTTCTGCTGCGTTGTTTCTTTTGCTTGCTCTGTAAGCTTAATCAATAACTTCAGTGCATTAGTAGCCTCTGCAAAACGACCTAATTGTTCTAGGCTTTGCGCCTTTAAGCTGAGTGTATTCCGGCTGTAACGGTTATTAAGCGGCCTATCGTAATCAGTCAACAATAACTCTGATGCTTGAATATATTCAAGTGCTTGCTCTGGTTGCTGTAATGCTAAGAAAGTTTTAGCAAATCCATTATTTAACGCAATTATATGCGCTGGATTTACAATCACTTTATTAACATAACTTTTAGCCAAGTATAGTAGTTGCAACGCTTGCGAATATTTTTTTTGCTTCAGAGCGACATTTGCTTTACCAGCTGGCGCTAAAAAAAGATAGCGCGGTGCTTTTACCATTGCTGATAACATTATCATTTCTTCATAACAAGCCGCCGCTGAATCAAGTTTTTCGGCGCGCTCATATGTCATGCATAAGATATAGATAACAGGCAAACCATTGACAACATTGCCGTTTTTACTGGCGAGATCGCGTGCTAAAACTGCATATTGCTCACCTTTCTCAAATAGTGACATGGTCGAATAATATGCAGCTAAACTATCATAAACATAAAGCATGGTAGTTGATGACATATTCGCAGTTTTGGCTTCAATGTAGGCATTTTCGATAATTTCTATTGCTTTAGGGTATTCCTCTTGCCAGAGCAACAGAGCCCCTTCAATTTACTCAGCTTGTACCAACATCTCTAAATCGTTTGCTTGAATAAAGGCATTTTGTGCTAAGCGGATTTGTTTAATACTTTCAGGTAACAGCCCTTCTTCTAAAGAAAAAACACTCCGATACATTAACCAATAACCTTGGATCCAATCATCGTCTTTAGGCAGTTGTTGTTGGGCAAGTTCAAAGTAACTTTGTGAACGTGCGATATCACCTTTAAATAAATACAGCCGCGCTAACAAAGTATTATTATAAGCGTGTTCAGTGGTAGAAATACGCTGAGCTGCTTGTGTAATAACTAATTCTTCGATCAACTGATTTGGTTCAGCTAATGCGCGTTGTTCGGTTACTAAAAATGCGGTACGAAATGAAGTAGATGAAAATAAATTGAAAGAGCAACAAAAGCATACAAGGTAGACTGTAAAATAAATTATTCGCATTACTGCTAGATCTTCCAATGATAAAAAGCAATCGCACATTATAACGGCAGTTTTGATTATTACCAGTAGAGTTTATTGAAACAAGCTATTGATTTTTATTATTAAATAAACAGCTAGAGATTCGGAAATTTATCATTATCTAGACATAATACTTTATAAATAATGGCAAAAAAAAGGCTCACTAAGTGAGCCTTTTTTCAAAACATAACAGGTTATTACCAGCCAGTTTTTTCTTTAAGTGCTTTACCGATATCAGCAAGTGAACGTACAGTTTTTACGCCCGCAGCTTCTAATGCAGCAAATTTCTCATCAGCAGTACCTTTACCGCCAGCGATGATTGCGCCAGCATGACCCATACGCTTACCTTCTGGTGCAGTAACACCAGCAATGTAAGAAACAACAGGCTTAGTAACGTTAGCTTTGATGTACTCTGCAGCTTCTTCTTCTGCAGTACCACCGATTTCACCGATCATTACGATCGCTTCAGTTTGTGGATCTTTTTCGAACATTTCTAAAACGTCGATAAAGTTAGTACCAGGAATTGGGTCGCCACCAATACCAACACAGGTAGACTGACCGAAACCTGCATCTGTAGTTTGTTTAACAGCTTCGTACGTTAAAGTACCAGAGCGAGAAACAATACCTACTTTACCAGGTTTGTGGATGTGACCAGGCATGATACCAATCTTAGTCTCACCAGGAGTGATAACACCTGGACAGTTAGGACCGATCATACGAGTACCTGTTTGATCTAGTTTAACTTTAACGTCAACCATATCAAGTGTAGGGATACCTTCAGTGATACAAACGATTAGCTCGATGCCCGCATCGATTGCTTCTAAGATAGCATCTTTACAAAAAGGTGCTGGTACATAGATAACTGATGCAGTTGCACCTGTTGCTTCTACAGCATCACGTACAGTGTTAAATACTGGAAGACCAAGGTGCGTTTGACCGCCTTTACCTGGGCTTACACCACCAACCATTTGTGTACCGTACTCAAGCGCTTGCTCTGAGTGGAAAGTACCTTGGCCACCGGTGAAACCTTGACAGATAACTTTTGTATCTTTATTGATTAATACAGACATTATTTGCCCTCCGCAGCAGCAACAACTTTTTCAGCCGCGTCTGTTAGTGATTCAGCAGCAATGATATCTAGACCAGAATTCTTAAGAACTTCACGACCTAGCTCAGCGTTAGTACCTTCTAAACGTACAACTACAGGTACGTTTACGCCAACTTCTTTAACTGCGCCAATGATGCCTTCAGCGATCATGTCACAACGAACGATACCACCAAAGATGTTAACTAAAACAGCTTTAACGTTGTCATCTGAAAGAATGATTTTGAATGCTTCAGATACACGTTCTTTAGTCGCGCCGCCGCCAACATCTAGGAAGTTTGCAGGCTTACCACCGTGTAGGTTTACGATGTCCATAGTACCCATTGCTAGGCCTGCACCGTTAACCATACAACCAACGTTACCGTCTAATGCAACGTAGTTAAGTTCAAAACTTGCTGCATGTGCTTCACGTGCATCTTCTTGTGATGGATCGTGGAAATCACGCATTTTAGGTTGACGGTAAAGTGCATTACCATCGATACCGATTTTGCCGTCAAGACAGTGAAGGTTACCTTCATCAGTGATAACAAGCGGGTTGATTTCAAGTAGTGCGAAATCGAAATCAGTAAACATTTTACCAAGACCCATGAAGATCTGTACGAACTGTTTCATTTGTACTGGGTTAAGACCCAATTTAAAACCTAGTTCACGTGCTTGGTAAGCTTGAGGACCTACTAATGGGTCGATCTCTGCTTTGTGGATAAGCTCTGGTGTTTCTTCAGCAACAGTTTCAATTTCAACACCGCCTTCAGTAGACGCCATGAAAACAACTTTGCGAGATGCACGGTCAACAACTGCACCTAAGTACAATTCGTTGGCGATATCAGTACAGCTTTCTACTAAAATTTTAGCAACTGGCTGACCATTCTCATCTGTTTGGTAAGTAACTAGGTTTTTACCTAACCAGTTAGCTGCAAACGCTTTAACTTCGTCGATAGTTTTAACTAGCTTTACACCGCCAGCTTTACCACGTCCACCTGCGTGAACCTGAGTTTTAACAACCCACATATCACCGCCGATTTTCTCAGCAGCTGCTGCAGCTTCTTCAGGTGTATCGCAAGCGAAACCTTGAGAAACTGGTAAACCATATTCGGCAAAAAGTTGTTTTGCCTGATACTCATGCAAATTCATGATGCTTTATCCAATTTTTTATACTAAAAGAGCTGACTATTTTTATAAATAGACAGCTATCCCAAATTGCGCACCTAGTATAGATCCCAAGGCTTAACATGAAAACCCCAGTACGACCAAAGGCGCAAAAAAAAAGCTGTGAATATGACTCACAGCTTATATTTTATACTACTGAATTAAACATCCAGTAATAAACGAGTTGGATCTTCAAGTAACTCTTTAATTGTTACTAAGAAGCCAACAGATTCTTTACCATCTATTTGGCGATGATCATAAGATAATGCCAAATACATCATAGGAAGAATTTCAACTTTACCATTCACAGCCATTGGACGATCTTGGATTTTATGCATACCCAAAATTGAAGACTGCGGTAAGTTGATAATAGGTGTTGATAGTAACGAACCGAACACACCACCGTTAGTGATAGTGAAGTTACCACCAGTCATGTCGTCAAGTGTTAACTTACCATCACGACCTTTAAGTGCTAATTCACGAATACCTTTTTCGATTTCAGCAACAGATAGCTTATCGCAATCTTTTAGTACTGGAGTCACTAGGCCACGTGGCGTAGAAACTGCAATGCTGATATCAAAATAGTTGTGGTATACGATATCATCGCCATCAATTGATGCATTTACGTCAGGGAAACGTTTTAGTGCTTCAGTAACTGCTTTTACGTAAAAAGACATGAAACCTAAACGGATACCGTGACGTTTCTCGAACACTTCTTGATACTGCTTACGAAGATCCATGATTGGTTTCATGTTAACTTCGTTAAATGTCGTTAACATTGCAGTAGAGTTTTTCGCTTCAAGAAGACGATTAGCAATGGTTTTACGTAAACGTGTCATAGGAACGCGTTTTTGTGTACGGTCACCCATTGGTGCCGCTGGCGCTGCTTCAGCTTTCGCCGCAGGAGCTGGTGACTTCAAGAATTGATCAACATCTTCTTTTGTCACACGACCATTTTTACCAGAGCCTTTAATTTTAGAAGCATCTAGGCCTTTTTCTGCGATTAAACGACGCACTGACGGTGTTAACACGTCTGAACTATCGCTAGAATCAGCAGCTGGAGCTTGTTCTTTTGCTGCAGGGGCTGCAGCTGGTGCGCCACCGGCTTTAACTTTACCGATAACTTGGTCACCCAGTACTGTATCGCCTTCTGCGTGAATAATTTCACCCATTACGCCATCTTCTTGAGCAACAACTTCAAGAACAACTTTATCAGTTTCGATATCAACTAGGTTTTGATCGCGTGTTACTGCGTCACCTGGTTGCACATGCCAAGTAGCTACTGTCGCGTCTGCGACTGATTCTGGAAGTACAGGTACTTTAATGTCCACTTCTTTACCTTCTGATGCTGGTGCTGATTGCGCCGCTGGCGCGTTTTCTTGTTTGTCTGAAGCTGGTGCAGCTTCGCTCTTTGCGTCTTCAGTTGGCGTAGCTGCATCAGCCTCACCAATGATACCGATCACTTGGTCGCCAAGTACGGTTGCACCTTCTTCTTGTGAAATTTCAGTGATCACACCGTCATGTGGTGCAACAACTTCTAAAACAACTTTGTCTGTTTCGATATCTACTAAGTTCTGATCACGGCTTACTTTGTCGCCAACACTTACATGCCATGTAGCAACGGAAGCATCAGCAACCGACTCAGGAAGAACAGGAACTTTAATTTCTGTGCTCATTGCTTATCCTTTATTTTCAATAGTAAGCGCGTCTGCGACAAGCGCTTGTTGTTCTTTAGTATGCACTGACATATAACCACACGCTGGAGAAGCAGAGGCTTTACGACCTGCATATTTAAGCTTCGCACCTTGTGGGATTGCATCTACAAAGTGGTGTTGTGAACAATACCAAGCACCTTGGTTTTGCGGCTCTTCTTGACACCAAACAAAGTCTTTCACATGTTGATAACGCGCCATAATGGCTTCCATTTCATCATGTGGGAATGGGTATAACTGTTCAACACGCACAATAGCAACATTCTCTTGCTCAAGCTTACGACGCTCTTGTAATAGCTCGTAGTAAACCTTACCACTACAAAATACTACGCGTTCTACTTTCTTAGCATCAATATCATCGATTTCATCGATCATATTATGGAATACACCTTCTGCAAGCTCTTCAAGCGACGACGTTGCAAGTGGATGACGTAACAATGATTTAGGTGTCATAACAATCAGTGGGCGACGCAGTGGTCTTACTGATTGACGACGTAACATTGCATATACTTGTGCCGGTGTTGAAGGCACACATACTTGCATGTTGTGATCAGCACATAGCTGTAAGAAACGCTCTAAACGTGCTGAACTGTGTTCAGGACCTTGCCCTTCATAACCATGTGGCAATAAAATGGTCAGTCCACATAAGCGGCCCCATTTTTGCTCACCTGAACTTAAGAATTGGTCAAATACAACTTGTGCGCCGTTAGCAAAATCACCAAACTGTGCTTCCCACAGTACTAGTGATGTTGGCTCTGCTGTCGCATAACCATATTCAAACGCCACAACCGCTTCTTCTGAAAGCACTGAGTCAAATACTTGGAAAGTACCTTGATCTTCACTTAAGTGCTGTAAAGGCGTGTAAGTGGCCCCATCAGTTTGACTATGTACAACTGCATGGCGGTGGAAGAAAGTACCACGACCTGAATCTTGGCCTGTTAAACGAATATCAGTACCTTCAGTTGCGATCGTTGCATAAGCAAGTGTTTCTGCCATACCCCAATCAAGTGGTTTCTCACCGTTAGCCATTAATTTGCGATCATCGTAAATCTTTTTAACGCGAGACTGAGCTTTATATTGCTCAGGGTAACTTGCTATTTTGTTACCTAGTTCTTTTAATTTTTCAACTGGAACGCTGGCATCGTAATCCACACTCCATTCATGGCCAACATACTTAGCCCAATCAGATGAGTGTGATGTTTCTGGTTGAATTTCTTCAACAACACAATTGCCTTCGTCTAAACCATTACGGTAGTCATCAGCCAGTGCTTTAATTTCATCTTCAGTAAACGAGCCTTCAGCCATTAACTGATCTGCGTAGATCAAACGTGGCACTGGGTGTTTTTTGATTTTTTGGTACATGATCGGTTGAGTCGCATTCGGCTCATCCGCTTCATTATGGCCGTGACGACGATAACAAACTAAATCAATAACCACATCACGTTTAAATTGATTTCTGAAATCAAGTGCGATTTGCGTAACAAATGCAACCGCTTCAGGGTCATCTGAATTAACGTGGAAAATAGGCGATTGCACCATTTTTGCGATGTCTGTACAGTAATCTGTTGAACGTACATCGTATTGTTTGCTTGTAGTAAAACCAACTTGGTTGTTCACTACAATGCGAATACTACCACCACAACTAAACGCATTTGTTTGCGATAAGTTAAAGGTTTCTTGAACAACACCTTGGCCTGCCACTGCCGAGTCACCATGAATGGTGATAGGTAGTGCTTTAATACCTGAACTGTCACCCAAACGGTCTAAACGTGCACGAACCGAGCCCATAACTACTGGGTTTACGATTTCAAGATGCGATGGGTTAAAGGCAAGAGCCATATGAACTTTGCCACCTTTAGTAGCAAAATCCGAAGAGTAACCCATGTGGTATTTAACATCACCTGAGCTTAATGTTTCTTTATGCTTGCCAGCAAACTCATCAAATAGTTCTGATGGGTTTTTACCAAGTACATTGACAAGAACATTTAAGCGACCACGGTGAGCCATACCAATAACCGCTTCTTGTTGGCCACTTTCGCCAGCACGGTGAATAAGCTCTTTAAGCATTGGTACTAATGCATCACCACCTTCAAGTGAGAAACGTTTAGCACCGGGGAACTTAGCCCCTAAATATTTTTCAAGACCATCCGCTGCGGTTAATCCTTTAAGGATACGCAACTTTTCATCTTTACTGAATGTTGGACGTGATTGCACTGACTCTAAACGTTGCTGTAACCAACGCTTTTCTTCAGTTGATGTGATGTGCATATACTCAGCGCCAACAGAACCACAGTATGTGGTCATTAGAGCTTGATATAACTCACCTAAAGGCATGGTATCGCGGCCTACGGCAAACGATCCCACGTTAAATTCACGGTCAAAATCAGCTTTAGATAATTCATGATATTCAAGCTCTAAGTCTCGAACACGTTCACGTTGCCAAATGCCCAATGGATCTAGGTTGGCATTTTGATGACCACGGAAACGGAAAGCATTTATAAGCTGGAGAACTTTGACTTGTTTAGGGTCACTGCTTCCACCTTCTGCTACCACTACTTCTCTATGCTTGTTTTTCGCAAGCGCCGCAAACTGTGCACGAACTTCTGAATGCTTAACTTCAACATCCACACCATCAACTTTTGGTAATTGTTCGAACACTTCTCGCCATTCTTCTGGCACAGAAGTCGCATTGTCTAAATACGCTTCATAAAGCTCTTCTATATAAGCAACGTTGCCGCCGTTTAAATGTGAAGATTCTAGCCATGCCTTCATCACACCTTCGTGCATTTATAAGCCCTTTTCTTTAGCGCAGAAATTAATTGTAATAACAAGATGGCCAATTCACATTAGCCATCTTACATTTATCAAGATTATTAAACCGAACGGCTTATTAACATTGATTTGATTTGTCCGATTGCCTTAGTTGGATTAAGACCCTTAGGACAAACGCTAACACAGTTCATGATACTGTGACAACGGAACACGCTGAATGCATCGTCTAAATCAGCTAAACGCTCTTCAGTTGCCGTATCGCGGCTATCAGCCAAGAAACGGTAAGCATGAAGAAGACCAGCTGGACCTATGAACTTGTCTGGATTCCACCAAAACGAAGGACACGATGTTGAACAACATGCACATAGAATACACTCATACAAGCCATCTAACTTATCACGTTCTTCGATTGATTGAAGACGTTCACCCGCCGCTGGCGTGTCATTAATTAAGTATGGTTTAACTTTTTCGTATTGAGTGTAGAACTGACTCATGTCAATAACAAGGTCACGTACCACAGGTAAACCTGGTAATGGACGTATTACAATTTTACCTTTGCCATTTTTTTGTAGCGTAGATAAAGGAGTAATACATGCTAAACCATTTTTACCATTCATGTTAACACCGTCAGAACCACATACACCTTCACGGCATGAGCGACGGAATGATAACGTTGGATCTTGCTCTTTTAATAATAAAAGTGCATCCAAAACCATCATGTCGTGGCCTTCTTCCGTTTGCAAAGTATATTCTTGCATACGTGGGGCGTTATCAACATCTGGATTATAACGATAAACAGAAAATTGTACTTGTGCCATCGTCTCGCTCCTAGTAGGTACGTGCTTTAGGTGGAAATGCTTCGCGCAGTTTAGGCGCATAGTTAACATCACGTTTGCTCATTTCATCCGTTACCGGATTGAAAACAGAGTGACATAGCCAGTTTTCGTCATCACGATCTGGGAAGTCAAAGCGAGAGTGTGCACCACGGCTTTCTGTACGGAAGTTTGCAGCGACTGCAGTTGAGTACGCTGTTTCCATCATGTTATCTAGCTCTAGACATTCGATACGTGCAGTGTTGAAGTCTAATGATTTATCATCAAGACGCGCATGCTGCAGACGTTCACGAATTTCTTTAAGTTCTTTAAGACCTGCTGCCATTGACTCACCTTCACGGAATACCGAGAAGTTAAGTTGCATACATTGCTGTAGATCTTTCTTGATTTGGACTGGATCTTCGCCTTGACCAATTGTTGAGTTTTCCCAACGATTAAAGCGAGCAAGTGACGCTTCTAAATCTGACTCAGAGGCATCTTTAGATACTTCAACATCATTTAGGTATGTACCTAAGAAGTTACCAGCTGCACGACCAAATACCACTAAATCAAGCAATGAGTTACCACCTAAGCGGTTTGCACCGTGTACAGATACACAGGCAATCTCACCAACTGCAAATAAGCCTTCAACTACTTTCTCATTGCCTTGGGCATCGATTTGTAGTACTTGCCCATTTACATTGGTTGGTACGCCACCCATCATATAATGGCAAGTAGGAATTACTGGAATTGGCTCTTTAGCAGGGTCAACGTGAGCAAATGTTTTAGCAAGATCACATACACCAGGAAGACGTAGATTAAGCGTTTCTTCACCTAAGTGATCAAGCTTAAGCTTAATGTGTGGACCCCAAGGACCATCACAACCACGACCTTCACGGATTTCTGTCATCATTGAACGAGCAACAACATCGCGTGACGCTAAATCTTTTGCATTCGGTGCATAACGTTCCATGAAACGCTCGCCATCTTTATTTAAAAGATAACCACCTTCACCACGACAACCTTCTGTTACTAGCGTACCCGCACCAGCAATACCGGTTGGGTGAAATTGCCACATTTCCATGTCTTGCATAGAAATGCCGGCACGAGTTGCCATACCAACACCGTCACCAGTATTGATGTGTGCATTAGTCGTTGATGCGAAGATACGACCTGCGCCACCCGTTGCTAGTACAACAGCTTTAGATTTAAAGTAAACAACTTCGCCGGTTTCGATATCGATTGCAGTACAACCAACAACATTACCATCATCGTTTTTAACTAAATCTAATGCATACCATTCAGAAAATACATTGGTTTTGTTTTTAACGTTTTGCTGGTAAAGAAGGTGTAATAACGCATGACCAGTACGGTCAGCTGCAGCCGCAGTCCGTGCAGCTTGCTCACCACCAAAATTCTTCGATTGACCACCGAAAGGACGTTGGTAAACACGGCCATTTTCAAAACGAGAAAATGGTAGACCCATGTTTTCTAATTCAGTAATTGCTTCTGGGCCTGTTTTACACATATATTCGATAGCGTCTTGGTCACCGATGAAATCGGAACCTTTAACAGTATCGTACATGTGCCATTCCCAGTTATCTTCATGTGAGTTACCCAAAGCAACCGTAATACCACCTTGTGCAGACACAGTGTGAGAACGGGTTGGGAATACTTTAGAGATAAGCGCACAGGTTTTACCTGATTCAGTGATTGCAAGTGCTGCGCGCATACCCGCACCACCTGCGCCAATCACAACGGCATCAAATTCACGAACAGAATATTTCACTTAAACACCCCATAAAACGATTAGACCAATAGCTACGTATGCAACGGCCATAAGGTTTAATACAAACCCTAAAACAGCGCGTAATGTTGCATTTTTCACGTAATCAGTCAGTACTTGCCAAAGGCCAATACGGGTATGAACCATAATGCAAACGAGGGTAATTAACGTAAACCCTTTCATTGCGAGGTTTGAAAACAGGCCTTGCCATGCTTCAAAAGTAACTTCTGGTGTACATAAGAAGTAGCCGATAATAAAAATCGCATACGCGGTAATTACTAGTGCCGTGGTACGTAATGAGACATAATCTTGTACACCATCACGCTTTAGAGTTGCTTGATTTAAAACCATATCCACACCCCTGCTAGAACAGAAGCCACAACGCCAAGTGCCATAGCAATTTTAGCGCTGAGGTTACCTGATTCAAGTTCTTCCCAATGTCCCATATCCATAATGATATGACGAATACCGCCGATAAGGTGGTATGCCAATACGGAAATGGTGCCCCAAGCTATAAATTTGGCAATGAATCCGCTAAACAGACCCTTGACGAATTCAAAACCTTCAGCAGAAGAAAGAGACTCAGACCAAGCCCAAATGACAAACGTTAAAGCAAAAAATAACGCAACACCGGTGACGCGGTGAAAAATTGATGCTTTAGCCGTTGCCGGCATTGATATAGTTGTTAGATCTAGATTTACAGGTCTTTGCTTTTTCACAGTTACTTGCCCATCTTGCCCACTAGGAGCTCATCTACTTGTTTTTCTTAACCCACCAGAAAACGATTTTTCTGATGGAACTATCTAAGTAAAGCTTTTTGTTACGACTAAAATTCACATTTTTGCAAAGATTAGCTGTAAAAATAACGTTTACCTACAGACAATACGGTATAAAACCTTCGATAGTATATATAGCCAAAGGTCTTTTTACAATTCTTGTTTAGTTAGAGCTATTTGCGAATTAGCCAATGGTATAATATTTAATCCCGTCAGAATATTTATTATACATTTGTGCATAATGTTTATAAAAATTGACTTTAACCCCCTCTTTCACGTTAAAATGAAAAGGATGTGCTTAAACAGATTCAGAACATAACAATCAGAGTTGTTATCTTAATAGGAGATAAATAGATGGCGGATAAGAAAGCCACAGTCCATATTGATGGTCTAGATCCAATCGAACTTCCAATTTACCAAGGTACTGCTGGTCAGGATGTAATCGATGTACGTACGTTAGGTGCTCACGGTCATTTCACATATGATCCAGGTTTCATGTCGACTGGTTCTTGCGAATCTTCAATTACATATATCGACGGTGGCAAAGGGATATTACTTCACCGTGGTTACCCAATTGAACAACTAGCCGAAGACTCAGATTATGTTGAGTTGTGTTATTTACTGTTAAACGGTGAATTACCAACTAAAGAGCAATATACTGATTTTGCATCACAAATCACACATAGCACGATGCTTGATGAGAAAATTGCAAACTTCTTCCAAGGCTTCCGTTTTGATGCCCATCCAATGGCTATGCTATGTGGTGTAGTTGGTGCATTATCATCTTTTTATCATGAAGATCTTGATATTACTGATGCAACACAACGTAAAACAAGTGCTGTAAAATTAATTGCTAAGCTTCCAACTATCGCAGCGATGGCTTATAAATACAACGTAGGTCAACCATTCGTTTACCCACGCAATGATTTAAGCTATGCAGAAAACTTCTTACATATGATGTTCTCTGTACCAGCTGAAGAATATAAAGTTAATCCAGTGACTGCTAAAGCAATGGATAAAATCTTTATGCTTCACGCTGATCACGAGCAAAATGCATCAACGTCTACAGTACGCTTAGCTGGTTCTTCTGGTGCTAACCCATATGCATGTATTGCCGCAGGTATCGCATCACTTTGGGGCCCTGCACATGGCGGTGCTAACGAAGCATGTTTAAACATGTTAGAAGAAATTGGCTCTGTTGATCGCATCGACGAATACGTTGCTAAAGCAAAAGATAAGTCGGACCCATTCCGTCTTATGGGCTTTGGACACCGTGTTTACAAAAACTTCGATCCGCGTGCAACTGTAATGCGTCAAACGTGTCACGAAGTACTTGCTGAGCTTAATATTCAAGATCCGTTGCTGGATATTGCAATGAAACTTGAGCAAATTGCATTAGAAGACCCATACTTTGTTGAGAAGAAACTTTACCCTAACGTAGACTTCTACTCAGGTATTATCTTAAAAGCAATTGGTATCCCAACAAGCATGTTCACTGTGATCTTCGCAATGGCACGTACTGTTGGTTGGATCACACACTGGGACGAGATGTTATCGCAACCTGGTCATAAGATCAGCCGTCCACGTCAGCTATATACTGGTCACACACACCGTGATTACGTAGCGACAGACAAGCGTTAATTTTAGTTAATGCTAAAAAGGGCCGCATTTGCGGCCTTTTTTGTATCTAGTCCTTGAGAAATATCACAAAGCCATTACAATTCCGATTCAGTTTTTAATTCGGCTTTGGTGTGCTTGGTGTTGAAAAGTTATGTTTAATATAGAAAAAATTCGCGCAGACTTTCCTGCCCTAAAACAACTCATCAACGGGCAACCGCTGGTCTATCTTGATTCGGCTGCAACCACCCAAAAACCACTGTCAGTTATCAGCGCGACTGAGCAATTTTACGCACGCAATAATGCTAATGTTCATCGTGGCCGCCATACCTTAAGCGAACAAGCAACCCATGCCTATGAACAAGCAAGACAGACCGTTGCCAATTATTTTAATATCGACGCAAATGAATTAGTTTGGACCAAAGGAGCTACTGAGGCAATAAACTTAGTGGCGAATGGCTTAACTGAGCAGCTTGATAATGATTCAACCATCATCATTTCAGCCTTAGAGCATCATGCTAATATTGTGCCATGGCAACAGTTAGCAAAGCGCACGGGAGCAAAGCTACTGGCACTTCCGTTACAAAAAAATGGCTGCTTTGATGTTCAAGCATGTGTTGAATTCATCAGTCAGCATAAGCCATCTGTACTTGCTATCACTCACGCGTCTAATGCGCTTGGTAATATCACAGATCTTGACCCAATATTACATGCCGCAAA
This sequence comes from Pseudoalteromonas sp. SR41-8, assembly GCF_014163915.1. NCBI lineage: Bacteria > Pseudomonadati > Pseudomonadota > Gammaproteobacteria > Alteromonadales > Pseudoalteromonadaceae > Pseudoalteromonas > Pseudoalteromonas sp. SR41-8. The sequence goes on along the minus strand of NZ_JACJEE010000002.1, from coordinate 246,301 downwards.
ACGCCATGACGCAATTACCTTAGTGGATGGCGCGCAGGCTGCGCTACATTTACAGCCAAATTTACCTCAACTCGGTTGTGATTTTTATGTTTTTTCGGCTCATAAAATGCTCGGCCCAACCGGATTAGGTGGATTATATGGTCGCTATGATCGGTTAAATAGTTTAGCTGTGTATCAAACTGGTGGCGAAATGATTGAAACTGTTACATTAGCAAAAACAATATTTCGTCAGGCACCAGCAAAGTTTGAAGCAGGTACACCAAACATTGCTGCAGTGATCGCTTTTGCAGCTGCAATCGATTATCTAACCAGTTTAAATAAGACTAATGTATATACTCATGAACAAGTAATTTTTAATTATGCGGCAGAAAAACTGCAATCCATCGCAGGAATTACCGTTTATAGCAACCTTGAGAACAATATTGGCACCCTTTGTTTCAATTATAAAGACGAGCACCCTTTCGATATAGCAACACTTTTAGATGGTTATGGTATAGCAGTGCGCAGCGGTCATCATTGTGCGCAGCCATTAACGCAACATTTAGGTATTAATGGCAGTGTTAGAGCCAGCTTTGCATTTTATAATAACCATAGCGATGTTGATTTATTTATCGCAGCTTTGCAAAATTGCTTAGAGTTATTAGACTAATTATGGATAAGACATGATTAAAACGTTTAAAGAAATTGCTTTATCGCTTGAGAGCTCGCCATCATGGCAACAAAAATACCGTGAAATAATGCTACTAGGTAAACAATTACCAGCTATGCCGGCTGTTTTAAAAACCAGTGATGCCCTTGTGCCTGGCTGTGAGAGTAAAGTTTGGCTGTATTTGGATTTTGATCTTGAAGAAAATTGCTTGGTTATTATTGGTGACTCAGATACCCGTATAGTAAAAGGGTTATTAGCGATTATTCTGTCGCTTTATAATGGTTTAACCCCTGAACAAGCTATTAACACTGACGCATTTGCACAGTTTAATCATTTAGGGCTTATCCAGCACCTTAGTCCTTCCAGAGGCAACGGTATTAAAGCCATGGTTGAGCGTATTCAAACCATGGCAGAACAGAAAAACTAACTTTTCACGGTACGTGCGCAGCGATCTAAATATTTACGTATTGATTTTGCTGCGACAAAAAAACCAAAACTTCCGGTTACCATAGTCGCTGAACCAAAACCGTTGTTACAATCCATATTCATGGAGCCATCAGCCCCCTGTTTAGCATGACAAACGCTGCCATCAGTACTTGGATATACCAATTGCTCAGTTGAATAAACACAATCGATGTTGAATTTTCGCTTTGGATTGCTACTAAAGTTGTACTGTTTGCGCAAAATATATCGCACTTTTGCCAGTAATGGATCATGGGTGGTCTTTGCCACATCACCAAAAGTAATTTGACTCGGATCAGTTTGACCGCCAGCACCACCGGTGGTGATCACCGGTATTTTGTTACGTTTACAATGCGCTATTAATGCCGCTTTTTCTTTTACTGCATCAATGCAATCTATGACATAGTCAAAGCCACTTATATGCTCACGAATATTATCTAAAGTAATAAAATCATCGACAACACTGACCTCACACAGTGGATTGATCAATTCACAGCGGGCCTTCATTGCGACAACCTTTGCTTCACCCACAGTGCCTGTTAATGCATGTATTTGCCGATTCACGTTGGTTGCACAAATATCATCAAGATCAATTAAGGTTATTTTACCAACTCCAGTACGTGCTAGAGCCTCTGCCGCCCACGAGCCCACGCCACCAATACCAATAACACAAAAGTGGGCTTGTTGTAGCCATTCAAATTCAGTGTTGCCATATAATCTTTTGATACCACCAAAACGGATATCGGTTACTTTTTCACTCATTTACCAATCCAGTTGCCATGGTGTTTGCCAAGGCTGAAAATTTTCATGTTCAATTAATGTTGTAAACTCATCATCGTAATGCGGTAACAAACTAAATTGCTGTAGTTTACCTTGCCACACAAAGCTTAGTGCAAAAGCATGTAAATAGGTGCGCTCAGCAGCAGTACCACCGTATATTACATCACCTAAAATCGGCGCAGAAAGGCTTTTTAGCGCGACCCGTAATTGGTGCGTTTTACCCGAGTAAGGCTTTAAGATAAATGCCCGTCTATTGGCTTTAAAATTAATAGAATAAAAGCGAGTTATAGCTGGGTTTTCTTTACTTGTTAATAGCTTATAGGTACTACGGCGTGATTTAGCCATATCCCCTTTGATCCAACCTTGCTTTTTCTTCGGTTTGCAATCACTTATCGCCAAATAAAACTTATTAACTTGATGAGCGGTAAATAAAACGGTCAACTTTGCAGCCGCTTCACTACTGCGTGCTAAAATTATTAGCCCTGACGTCACTTTATCAAGGCGATGCACAGCATATAACTTTTCTGCGAGTTGGTGCTCAGCGAGTACTACAAACCCAGGCCCTTCTTCACTATGGAAATTAAGCCCGGCAGGTTTTTCTATAATATAAAAATCAAGGTGCTTTGCTATAACCTTGAGTAATATGAACGTGTTCACCACTTAATGACTTTGCAGTATAGCAATTACACGCGCTAAATCATCAGGCGTATCAACCCCTGCTTGCGGTGTTATTTTTGCCTGTTCTATTTTTATTTTATAGCCATGATATAAAACACGTAATTGCTCAAGAGATTCAAGTTGCTCTAATGGGGATGGCGTCAGTGAGATGTATTGTTTAATAAAACCAGCGCGGTATGCATAAATACCCACATGACGTTGAAAATCTTGTGTGTCTAATCCGTTATTCTCACCAGTGTACATATGACTACGATCATAGGGAATGCTGGCACGAGAAAAGTACAGTGCATTTTTATTTACATCGCTGACGACTTTAACTGCATTGGGATTAAAGATCTCATCGACATTCTCAATGGCGGCACTCAAGGTCGCCATTGGCGCACTTGAATTAGCAAGTAAAGCTGCAACTTGCGAGACATTTTCAGCGGCTAATAAAGGCTCATCACCTTGCACATTCACTACAATAATATCGTTATTAAGTGATAATAAATCAACAACTTCAGCTAGCCGTTCAGTGCCTGACTGATGATCATCTCGAGTCATTAAGACATTATTAGTAAAGCCTTTGACAACATCAAAAACCTGTTGATGATCGGTGGCTATTACGACCTTACTAGCCCCTGACGCCATCGCCTTTTCATAAACATGTTGAATCATAGGTTTGCCACAAATATCAGCAAGGGGTTTACCTGGTAGACGACTCGATGCAAAGCGCGCTGGAATAACGACTACGAATTCCACTTTTCAATCTCTTCTAAGCTCAATTCACGCGCTTCATTTTCTAGTAATACAGGAATATCATCTCGAATAGGGTAAGCAAGTTTTGCAGCTGTGCTGATCAATTCACTGTTTTCTTTGTCTAAACGTAATTTGCCTTTACACACTGGGCAAGCAATTATTTCAAGTAATTTTGTATCAAAGGCCATCTAGGATCCCTTTTTCTCTCAGTAATAAGTTAAGTTTAGATACCACCCCAGGGGATGGCTCTGCGTCAACAGGTAAAAAATACCACGTTGGTTTTGCAAATGAATGACATTTTACCGCATCTTTCTCCGTCATAAACACTATTTCATCATTAAATTTTATGAAATCTTGTGCTGTATAACCATAATGATCTCGAAAATGATGACAACTTAGCAATGTAATGCCTTGTTGACGTAAGCTATTTTCAAAACGTTGTGGATTACCAATGGCGCTCACTGCGTGACCGGTCAAAAGCGGGACTTGAGTGGCTATATTAGTGGCAACATTTACTAAATCAGCACTTTTTAGCTGATAATTAAACGTGGCATTCCCCCCATTTTCAATAACTAAGTCAACTGATTTTAAACGTTTTTGTGTTTCTCTCAGTGGCCCCGCAGGCATTAATAAGCCATTGCCAAAACGCCGTTCACTATCAACAATACAGCACTCTATTGTTCTGGCCATTTTATAATGTTGCATACCATCATCTGAAATAATCACATCAAGCTGATATTGCGCAATTAATTGTTTTATATTCGCTTGTCGATCTGGGCCTACAACTACAGGGCAGTCAAGCCTGCGCTGAATAAGTACGGGCTCATCACCTGCCTGAGTCGTGTCGGTATGCTCAGTCACAGTAAGTGGATAGCTATCACTATTACCGCCATAGCCTCGACTAATAATGCCAACCCTTAAGCCACGCTGCTGTAAGTAATTCGCAAGCCAGATCACAAAGGGGGTTTTCCCATTACCACCAACGCTAATATTACCTACCACGATAACTGGCACAGGGCTTTGGTATGTCTTCATTAAACCTAGCTTATACGCTAATTTACGCAGATCACTCATAAACCAAAATAATACACTCAGTGGTAAAAGTAATATGGTAATAAAGCTTATTTCTCGATACCAACTTTGTTCTATTTTACTCACCCGTGATCACCAAATTGCATCTTGCAAAGCGCTGCATACGTGCCATCATTAGCCAGTAAGCTGATGTGATCACCACTTTCTATCACTTGACCATTATCAATAACATAGATGTGGTCGCTTTGTTCTATTGTTGATAATCGGTGAGCAATCACAATAGAGGTTTTATTTTTCATTAATGCTTCTAAAGCTTGCTGGATCAGTTTTTCAGACTCTGTATCTAATGCAGAAGTTGCTTCATCTAAAATCAAAATTGGTGCATCTTTTAAGATTGCTCTTGCAATCGCTATACGCTGGCGTTGCCCGCCAGATAACATAACGCCATTTTCACCGACCATGGTATTTAGACCGTCGGGTAAATCTTTCACAAACTCCCACACATGTGCTTGTTTTGCCACATTCAAGACCTCGTCATCACTAAGTGGACGTGCAATACCATAACTGATGTTATTGGCAATGGTGTCATTAAACAACACTACTTGCTGTGATACTAGAGCAAATTGGCGACGTAAATCTGTTAACTTATAATCCGCCAGTGGCACGCCATCGAGTAAAATCTCGCTTGGCGGTTGTAAGTCATAATAACGTGGTAATAAGTTTGAAATAGTTGATTTACCAGAACCTGAACGCCCAACTAACGCAATACTCTCGCCCGCTTTTATAGTGAGCGATAAGTTTTTTAATACAGCTTCTGCTTTCGTTGGGTAATTAAAGGTGACATTTTTAACTTCAATCATACCTTTTACTTTATCTACACTAATTGTACCAACGTCTTTTTCGGCCTCTTGGTCAAGCACTAAAAAAATGCTTTGCGCTGCGGATATGCCACGCTGTAAATCGCTATTTACATTAGCTAATTGCTTTAAAGGGCGTAATAACATCATCATCGATGAAATAAGCACCACAAAATCCCCAGAGCTCACTGTATCAATCATTGATGGCATAGAAACCACCCAGAGAATAACTGCCATTGCACTTGCAGCCAAAATTTGAATCACAGACACACTAAGTGCTTTAGTGGCATCCATTTTGATACGCTGCTGACGATTATGATTATTAATTTTTGCAAATTGGGTTATTTCTTGCTGTTGACCGCCAAAGCCATGAATCACTTTATGGCCACTGAGCATTTGCTCTGAGCTACGGGTAACTTGCCCCATTGCCGATTGAATATTTTTAGAGATAAGACGAAAACGTTTTGATACAACGGAAACAATAACTGCCACCAGGGGGATTATGATCAAAAAGATTAATGACAGCTTCCAACTTGTATAAAACATAACAGCCAGTAAAAACACCACAAATGCGCCTTCTCTGACTACTATAAGCATTGCTTTGGTGATCGCTTGCTGCACTTGCTCGGTATCGAACGTTATTTTTGAAATTAAATCCCCAGTTGAATTTTGATCATGAAAGGCAACGGGTAAATGTAAAATATGCTCAAATAATTGCTGACGTAACGAGCGGACAACTTGTGAACCCACATAACTTAAACAATAAGACGAGATATAGTTAAAAATACCCCGGCCAAACACTAACGCGATGACAACAAATGGTGCGTATTTTAATACTTCAGCGTTGCGTTGATTTAAGCCCTGATCTATAAATGGCTTCATTAGTTGGATAAATAAAGCATCCATAGCTGAGTAGCCAATCATGCCAATCACAGCAAAAATGGCAACGCTTTTATAATCCCCCACATACGTCAATAAACGCTTATAAATTTGTGATGTAGTTTGGTCCATAGTACTCTCTTATTCATAATCTGTGGCTATTGTAGCCTCCAGTTGCACAAAACTAAACTCAATCTTTTAGAAACCAATAACTTTCATCTTCACGAGCTAGGTTTACTGTGTAGTGATGTTGATAAAACTCAATTTTAACCTGCCCTTTTTCAGCTGTTGTATATTGTAAAGCGTGCTGCTTAGCATAACGTGCTAAAACTTCTGTACGTGGAAATTGCCACTGCCCTTTATATGCCGTTGAATGAATAACAACCTCAGGAGCAACCGCATGAATAAATGCATCACTTGATGAGGTATTACTACCATGGTGAGGACTCAATAATACCGTACTTTTAAGCACACCTTGCTGCTGGATTAGTTGTGCTTCTCTTTTTGTTGAAATATCACCAGGAAGCAAAACACTGAACCTGCCATCACTGATATGCACTACACAAGAGTTATCATTGTCAGTTATTAAATGCTGTGCCGGCTCGCTCACGGTAATGATTAAGTCATAAAAACTATATTCGCCCGCTCTGCAAACTTGCTCTGGGCCAGTTGGTTGTAGCAATTTAAAAGTATGCTGGTAACCATGCTCTAACCAATGGGTAAGCCCTCCGGCATGGTCTTTATCCATGTGGCTAATAAGCGAAACTTCAACATCAATACCGTTTCTTTTTAAATAGGGTATTAAGGTGCTATTGACCCGCGTAAATGTATTAAAATAAATTGGGCCAAGATCATAAATAAAACCTTTGTCTTGATTACTGACTAACACCATGGTGCCATGACCCACATCGAATACATTAAGCTGCCAGCGCGGTTTGGTCAGTAAATAGTGATCGAGTACAACCAGTAGTAATGGTATGCATGCCAACAAACGCCAGGGCAAAAAACACACAATTATTGCTGCAATATAGCTACTAACAAGCAATTGCTGGCTAAAATTTGTGGTATCAAACCAACGAAAATTCTGTGGGATCAACAATAAGAGCTGATAAATATGCTGTAATAATGAATCAAACACACTAATCAACCCGCTAATATCAATAAATACACTGATTGCGGAAAATAATACTAAGCAAGGCATGATAATAAAACCAAGTAATGGGATAGCCACTAAATTAACAACTAAGCCAATTACGCTGACCCCATTGAAATAATAAAGCGATAGCGGTAATAAACCAATAAACAAAGCAAACTGTAGGGTAATGAGTGTTTTTATGATGGCTAAAAAGCCGGAGCTGGTTATGGTTATGACACTAAAAACCCAAAAGATAATTGCTACCGCAGTGAATGAAAAATAAAGTCCTGGATTAAGTAAACTAAATGGGTCGATGAGCAATACACATACTAATGCAAACAAGATAAATCGCCAGCGCAGTGCCTGTTTAGCAAAGTAATAAATAACTAAATAACATCCTAACATGATCAAAGCGCGAGTTGCCGATACGATAAAACCACTTAAGTACACATAACTAAAAGCAAGCACAAATCCACCTAAACTATAAATAAGCGACAAATTGATCTGCTGTACTGTTGGTTTAACCACAAAAATAAAAAAACTTATTAAGTAGCGGGTTATAAAAAAACCGATACTAAACATCAAGCCAATATGTAATCCAGAAATGGCTAATAAATGGCTAATACCAAATTGTTGTAATTCTTGCTTTTGTGAAAAACTCATAGCACTGCGGTCGCCAGTCAGTAGCGGATAATACAGCCAATTTAGCGAGTTATGTTGGTAGGTGTGTTTGATAAAATTACGGTATTTTTCAATTAGGTCAGCTTCATAGTTATTAGAGATTTCGATAATACTACCAACTTGCTTGCCTTTAAAAAATAGTCGCTCACTAAATGCGTAACGCTCTTTATCAAACACATCATAATTTTTTTGGCTGCGATATTTTTCTAATTCAAGCCACGTTTTAACATGATCACCCACCTTAAGTAACTGGTCGTTATTAAAAGTCAGCAATGCAAAAGGAGGCTTAATATTTGATAGAGGTTGATTATCTATCTTATTGAGCTGAACTTTTAAATAATAGTGATCACGCTGAGAAATAACCTCAACAATCGTAATATTACTTAGATATGGTTTATTTTCATCCAAAGCCAAGCTGGAAATTGCGTAGAAGCTGGTAAAATGTACCCATACACACAAAATTCCACAAATAAAACCTAACAATACACTGTAAAACGGCTTAAAATAGAGACTCGCAATTAACAGAGATAACGCGAAAACTGTAAATACAAGGGTCTGATAATAAAAAACGGTTATAATACAACCAACGACAAACCCAACGCTTAACCAAACAGATGTAAATGGTTGCTTTAAATGGCTAAAAAAACGATCCAACGGTTTTTACCCGATCACAATAAAGTTAAACATCATAAATATTTAAAAATTTTTGGTCGTTTACTCCACGATGCCAATCTATGGCATTTAAATCGTCGTTCAGCTCGTGGGGCATTTTCCGTCGGTTTATTCTTTGCTTTCATTCCGGTTCCTTTTCAGATGGTGCTTGCTGCTGCATTGGCAATTCCGTTACGAGTAAATCTTCCTATTTCTGTCGCAGTAGTTTGGATCACTAATCCGCTAACCATGCCACCTATCTTTTATTGTTCGTATTTAATTGGCACATTAGTGTTAGGACAGCCGGAACAACATTTTGCATTTCAACCAAGTTGGCAATGGTTTATGGAAAGCTTAACAACTATTGGCCCTGCTTTTTTAGTTGGCTCTTTGATCAGTGCTTGTATCGCATCAGTAATAGGCTACTTCGGTGTTGATTTACTATGGCGTCGTTCAGTGCGTAAAGCATGGTTAAATCGTCATAAAAAATAACTGTTTCTAATTTAAAGTATAGACAAAAAAAACCCTGCTTAGCAAAGCAGGGTTTTTTTTCAATACTAAGTGACCGTTAATGCTGGATCACCCAGTAATAATTTCAAAAACTAACGAAATATACGACGTAGACCAACTAGAGGAAGTAATAATAACGTATACCAAGGGAAACTAGACGATTGACGCTCATATGTGTCAGTTTCAGGATCAGAGCAGCTATCAATAGTCCCATTAATAGGAGATAACTTCACTGGCACAGCAATACTTTCGTATTCTATCTCACCATTAATATCACGAACAATACCACCTAATGAATCAGTTTTTTCTACTGTTTTAGTAGCAACACCAAAAATTTCATTTTTATTGTTAATCACTTTCGCTTCTGCAACGACATAACCATAACGAGTTTCACCGTCTGCTTCATAGCAAGGCAGTAAATCATTTATGTTTGTAATCGCATCTTCACCAATCTTGTACAGGAAACCTTCTCGGCGACGCGCACCAACATTAAATACGTCAGTTTCACCTTCACCAACAATATAACCATTATCATTAATATCATTGGCAACTGAAGTAGAACTATTAAAGAAATCTTTTGGGAATACAGTACTGCTGCTGGCAATATCATGATAGAAAAACTTAAGACGATCAGCGCCTTCAATTCTTTTTATACCATAGCCAACAATAATGTTATTTTCATTAATGGCTACTGACTTACCACCAGTCCAATCATCTTCTTGATTGAGGATTTCAACAACGTTACCGTCTTTGTAATAAACAGGTAATGCTCTGATTGTTGACGATCTATCATTATCACGAATGTCAGAGTAACCAGCAACAATGCCATTACTATTAACAGCGAGTGCATTACTTATAAATGCAAACCCGTCATCCTCTTCTGGCGTAAGGCCTAAACCAAGCGGTTCAGTTTTAGTAATATTTAAGTTTGTATCAAGTGTCCACTTAATAGCACGGCTATCAAACAGTCGTGATGATGTACTTCTATGCAAATTTTCAATACAAACACTGACAGGTTCATCTTCACCATCACAGTTATCATCAATATTTTCTTGTCTATCAACTGGGATCCCCGTTGATACTTGCCCGACAACAATATATCCTGTATTGGTTTTAACTATACCGTTGGCTGAACTTAAGCCGCCATGTTCAGCATATTCTGGCACTAATGGCACATTTAAACCGGATGGTGATATAACAACGCCACGGGAGATAAAATCACGCACAAATTGTGTTTCTTCTTCAGTTTCACCATCAGGAAGAAAACTGGTTTTTTCATAAGGCGCACTGCCCCAACCTACCGTAATACCGTCTTCTGCTACTGCATTATAGTTATTGCTAACTGATCGTGTTAGGCCATCATAATCAACTGATGCAACATCAAAAAGAACTTGTTCTTGCGCTATACCGTCCAAAATATTGTAACCGATGATATTAGCCAATTTTTGATATTCTGGGTTGTTAGCTTGTGCTGATAAAAATGAAAGCATAAAACTATGTGCGTCTGGGTTAGTCGCCGCTGCATTATTGTTTTCAATATCATCTAAGGTAAAGGTAATTTCTTTATCAATTAACTCAAAGTAGTTTTCTTGGTTGCTATATGCATTTTTAATTAAGTTATCTGTAAAATCGATGTAACTCACATCTATGGGTAAGTTATATAAGCCGTTAGACTGCCCGATAATATAGCCGCTTTCGCTGACATCTTTTACGTAATTATGCTTGGCTTCGTCTAAAGAACTCAGCTCTGTCAACTGATATGTTGCACTGATTGCTGATGTACTCATCGTAGCTAGAATACTAGCCGCGAGTAATTTATATTTCATTTTAGTCCTTACTACTGATTCTTTAAATCTTCAAGTTCTTCCCAGCGCTCCAGAGCGGCTTCAAGGTCAGACTCAAGTTGTGCTAAATGGTTCAATTCTTTGGTTGTCGCACTGGCATCTTGTTTAAAGAAATCAGCGTCATTAACCACAACTTGCTGCGCTTCTAATGCTTGTTCAAGTTGTTCCAGCTTACTGGGTAATTGTTCTAATTCAAGTTTTAATTTGTAAGAGAGTTTATTACTTTTGTTATCTGCTTTAGCCACAGGAGCTGGTGCAACGACTGCTTCTTTTTTAGCAGGTGTAGTTAGCTGTTTTTTTTGTTCCTGTGATAAATAATTAGCATAGGCTTCATAATCACTGTAACCACCGACAATATCTGTAATTACCCCATTACCTTCAAATGCCCAAACACTGGTACAGGTATTATCAATAAACTCACGGTCATGGCTTACAATTAACACGGTTCCCTGATACTGATTAATAATATCCTCTAACAGCTCGAGGGTTTCTATATCTAAATCATTGGTCGGCTCATCAAGCACAAGAATATTTGATGGTTTTAAAAATAGTTTAGCTAATAATAAGCGATTTTTTTCACCGCCAGAGAGTGCTTTAACCGGTGTACGTGCACGCGCAGGCGGGAATAAAAAGTCTTGTAAATAACCGAGTACATGACGTGAGCGTCCGCCCATCATTACTTCTTGCTTACCTTCGGCAACGTTATCTTGTACGGTGGCTTCTTCATCAAGCTTTTGGCGGTATTGATCAAAGTAAGCAAACTCTAAGTTCACCCCTTGCTTAACAATCCCTGCATCAGCTTCAATATCACCAAATAGCAGTTTTAATAAAGTCGTCTTACCAATACCATTAGGGCCAACTAAGCCAATACGATCGCCACGCATAACTAAAGTAGAGAAGTCATTGGCAATTACTTTGTCTTTATTAAATGCATGATTTAGATGTTTAGCTTCAAATACTAATTTTCCTGAACGGTCTGCCGTTTCAATATTGAAGTCAGTTTTACCCACTTGATCAACACGCTGTTTGCGTTCATTACGTAGCTGTTTAAGCTCGCGGACACGGCCTTCATTACGCGTTCGACGTGCTTTTACACCTTGGCGGATCCACGTTTCTTCTTCTGCTAAGCGTTTGTCAAATAATGCGTTTTGCGTTTCTTCTACTTTTAAATCATGGGCTTTTTGCTCTAAATAAGTAGCATAATCGCCAGGGTATGAAATCAGCTTACCGCGATCTAAGTCTAAGATCCGCGTCGCCACTGCACGAATAAACGCACGGTCGTGAGAAATAAAGACAATACCGCCTTTAAACTCTTTTAAGAATTGTTCAAGCCACATTACACTTTCCATATCTAAATGGTTAGTAGGCTCATCAAGTAATAATAAATCCGGCTCACTGACAAGTGCCCGTGCAAGGGCAACTTTGCGTAACCAGCCACCAGAAAGTGATTCAAGTTTGGCTTCTGGTGCTAATTCTAACTGTGTTAATACAAGTTGAATTCTACTATCAAAACGCCAACCATCTGCAGCTTCGAGTTGATTTGATAAACGTTCAAGTTTATTAAGTAGTTTATCTGTGCAGTCAGTTTGTAACTCAGTGCTGACGTGATGAAAATCAATTAATAAATTTGCAATCTCAGGCATACCTTGAGCAACATAATCAAACACCGAGCCACTAGCTCCTTTTGGTGGATCTTGCTCTAGACGAGATATTTTAATACTACCTAACTGATTTATTTCACCATCATCTAAAATAACTTGGCCATCAAGGACTTTTAGTAACGTTGATTTACCCGCACCATTACGACCAACCACACACACACGCTCACCAGTTTCGATGACGGCATCAGCGTTGTCTAACAGTGGATGCGTACCATACGCGAGTTGAGCTTTAGAAATTCTAATTAAATCCATACTATCTGTTTACTCTTATTCTGTTTGCGTAAAAAACTGACGCACATCTTGCGCAGTGAAAGGCCAAAATAATTGCGGGCCTTGATCGCTTTTTAAAACGGGTATACTGGTCTGATATTCTGTAATTAATTCTTCATCACTCATAATATCAACAAGCTGTAAGAGATCATCACCCAACAACGGCGTGATCAAGCCCTGCGCTTGCTCACATAAATGACAGCCATCGGTATGATACAAAATCCACTTAGCCATGGGTTATCAACCAGCTATTATGTATTTTTTTATTGCGTTTAAAGTCAGGAGAAATCGTCTGCTCTGAAATATTAACAGCTTTTAAGCCTAAGCCAATCAAGCCCACTTCATCCATGGTGAAGCCACGCATATTATTCGAGAAAATCAACGTGCCAGATGGACTGAGAATTTTTTTAACCCATGTCAGTAATTTAATATGATCATTTTGTACATCAAAAGCATCTTTCATGCGTTTTGAATTTGAAAACGTTGGCGGATCTAAAAAGATCAAATCGTATTGGCTTGTGGCATGCTCAAGCCACTTCAAACAATCAGCCTGTTCAAAACGATAACGGGTATTACTGATATTGTTCAGGTCAAAGTTATCTTGGCCCCATTTTAAATAGGTTTTCGATAGATCAACCGTGGTTATCGCTTTAGCGCCACCCAGAGCTGCATGTACAGAGGCTGTCCCTGTGTAGGCAAATAAATTCAAGAAGCGTTTATCTTTGGCATTTTCTTGGATATAACGACGAGCAAGACGGTGGTCTAAAAACAAGCCAGTATCTAAGTAATCAAATAAATTGACTTTAAACTTCGCGCCAAACTCCTCAACTACTTGAGTACGATTTTGCTTAGCCATTGGTGTGTATTGCTCTTCACCTTTTTGCTTTTTACGTACTTTTACAGCAATATTTCCAGGTGCGATATTGAGCTGCTGTGAGGTTAACGAAATCACGTCTTGTAAACGTTTATGCGCTGTTACATCGTCAATTTCTTTCGGCGCAGCGTACTCAAATATTACCGCTGAATCACCATAAATATCAACGGCTACATTGTATTCAGGAATGTCAGCATCGTAGACACGATAGGCCTGCACATCATTTTGTTTGAGCCAATTTTTCAAGCCTTGCTTATTCTTTTTAACCCGATTAGCAAACGACATTGAACCTTCAAAGTTCAATGCAGGCTTATCTTCAGTTGTTTGGCTGACTTGTTTGTCATCAAGTTGATATAAATTAAGTACCACATCAAGTGGACCATTTTTAAATTTATAACGCTTGAGTTTCACCAGCTTTAATAATTTAAATAAACTCTCATCCATGCCTAGTAGGGCAAGTTTCCAGTTATTAAAATGTTTTTTAAAGCCTGTACCTAAAGCACTGTGTAAACTTACCAACTCAGCCATCGAACCAATACGTTCACCATATGGTAAATTTGAAATAACCACACCTGGTAATTTTGCCACTGAGGTAAGCTTAGTTGCATCGCTTTGTTTAAACTTGATCACATCACCTAGATCAGCTCTACGAGCATTATCTACTGCTTTGCTTAGTACATTAGCGTCATTGTCATGACCAATAAGCCATAATTTAGGATCTGTAATTTGTGCTGTAAGCTGCTCTTTTAACTCTTTGTATTTAGCAATACGGAAACTTGGTAAGCGCTCAAATGCAAATCCCTCACGGAATAAACCCGGCGCTTCATTACGCGCCATGCCAGCAGCTTCAATCAAAATAGTGCCAGCACCACAGCAGGGATCAAATAGCGGCTGTTGAACATTGTCAAGCCAACCACTGCGTTTGATCAGTGCTGCCGCTAAATGCTCTTTAATAGGTGCCTTACCTTGACCTTCTCGATAACCACGTTCAGATAAACGCGGTCCTGAATAATCGATATACATGGCCACACCTTGACGCGATAAACGCGCAACAACGCGTACATTGGCATCTTGTTTATCAACGTTTGGCCGCTGTTCAAATAAATCATTAAAATAATCAACAATCGCATCTTTGATCACTAAACCTGAGAACTGGGTATTTTTAAGTGAGTCGTTGGTACCATTAAAGTCGACTGCAAAAGTTTGCGTTGGACCAAACCATTCCTGCCAAGGCTGTGAGCGAGCAAAATTGTAAAGGCTTTCTTTATTATTTACGCCCTCTTTCTCTTCGATCAACATCAGCACTCGTGTCGCGAAGCGGCTCATTAAACAGACCTTTTGTGCTAATGTAGTGTCGGCGTCAAAACGCACAGAACCGACTGTTTGTTTGGTCACCGTAGCGCCAATGTCAGTAAGTTCATCAACCAATAAATTTTCGATTCCGATAGAAGTAAGTGCGATAAAATGCAAAGTAATAACCCTTAATAGCTAATTGCGCGGGATTATAACATAGGTTGGGCGACAAACACGCGATAAACAAAGGAACTACAAAAAATATGCTTAGGCTGTTTTACTGTTTTGTGCGTGGTTATAAATTGGATGGACACGATTGTTAAGTATACGAATAGCTTCAAATTGATTAAGGCTTAAGTTTTCATCAAGCTTAAAATGCTCAGATAGACAAATGCATAAAGAGGCTTCTTTACAGTGGTCAACAATCAAAAACTCACCACTTTGTTCGCTAGTTTGCAATTTTATAACTGCTTCTATACTGGGCTCATTGCCTTTGTAGGGTTCGAAAAACCAACTTTTTGCCAGCATTGGCTTTAAATAAAATTTAGCTGCTGTCGCATTGAGCGCAATTTGACATAGCTGCGCGCCATTCCATAGATTAAATCCAGCAAGATATTGGTAAACCTGCTGATAAAAGGCGGCATCTTCTAAACTAAAGTTAGGTTGGGTTAAAATAGCATCGGTGAGTTGACGTAGTTTATAAGGCGTGCACAGCTGCATATCTTGATCTAAATCGATCAATAAACGATTTCTTACTGGACAAGCAATCCATTTCCACTGCTTTGATGCTTGTAACATGCGTTCCCTACGCCCCTACTAATTAATCTTATTAATATTGTAGTATAGCGGCTTTTGACCAATTAATATATATTTCTTTAGAACATTTATTGAACGATCAAAAGCTTAAATAACGGATCCTTATAAGCCTTGCAGGATCGTTTTTACCAATTGCGGTCCTTTATATATAAATCCAGTGTATACCTGTACAAGATCTGCACCTGCTGATAATTTTTCTTTCGCACTGGCAGCATCATCAATTCCGCCCACTCCAATGATCGGCAACTTACCTGCGGTTAAACGTTTTAATTCTTGCACTACATGAGTGGATCGCTCACGTACTGGCTGACCTGACAGGCCTCCGGCTTCATCAGCATATTGTTGTCCATGCACCGCAGCGCGCTCTAAGGTAGTATTCGTCGCTATTACACCATCGATGTTGTTATTTAATAATGATTCACTAACTTGAGCTATTTGCACAGCATCAAGGTCTGGAGCAATTTTTACTAGCATTGGCACTTGTTTATTATGTTTGGCGATCAAATCAAGCTGCTCATTTTTAAGGCTTTGCAATAGATCATCCAGTGCAGCACCATATTGCAGATCACGAAGTCCAGGCGTATTTGGTGATGAGATATTGACAGTAATATATGAGGCATGTTCAAACACTTTACGCATACAGTGGATGTAATCGTCTTTACCTTGTTCATTTGGGGTATCTTTATTCTTACCAATATTGATACCTAGAATGCCGTCGTATTTAGCAGCCTTAACGTTATTAATTAGGTTATCAACACCTTTATTATTAAAGCCCATACGATTGATAATTGCATTTGACTCTGGCAGACGGAAAATACGCGGCTTGTCATTACCGACTTGTGGACGAGGTGTCACAGTACCTACCTCAATAAAGCCAAAACCCATCTTTGCAAACGCATCAATACATTCTGCATTTTTATCAAGGCCAGCTGCTAATCCTACTGGGTTTTTAAACTGTAAACCTAAAAATTCGACTGGACGATCTGCCACTGATTGCGACCATGCAGCACTGAATGGCGTATTGTTAAAACGGCGTAAGTTATGAAGTGCAAATTCATGGGCCCATTCCGCATCACGGGTGAACATAAAACGGCGAGCAAGATCGTAAAACATAAATAATCCTCTTAATAAAAAAATACCCCAGACTAGGCTGGGGTATTGTATAACAATTTTAACGATTAACTCATTATTTTCATGTGAGAAAATAACCAGTCAGTGTCAATTGCTTATTTTGCAGATGTATCACAGTTATGACTAAGTAGCATAAGTTCACGTAATGCAACTGAGAACTTAGCAAAATCATGGCTTTGTGAAGTCTTAAATTCAGCTAACATTTGCTTCCAGCGTTGTAGTAACAAATCTTGGCTGTCCATCCACTGATCAATTTGACCGTCAACATCTTTGTTATCACCAGCAAAGTTATTTAAAACAACTTCAGATAGTGTACGTTGTTGCCAATCAAGTTCTTCACGGTATGAAGCGCGGGCCAATGCTTGCCAATGATTCGCCACCGGCTGATGAGTAATTTGGTCAAGGAACCAATGCAGTCCCATCCGTGCACCTAGTTTGAAGTAGGTATTAGATACCATATCAATACTACGCCCTGAATTTGCAGCAACTTCTGCTAAGTCCATTACTGAGAACAAGCTAGAGAGCGATACAATGCGTGTTGCAAGCTCAGCTGGCACTGCACTTTCAATAAGCTTGTCTGCGGCCGCAGATAAACGTTCACTTTCTTTTTCAACCATGTAGTTAGTTAAGTTTGCACTTAAATCAGCGAAGGTCGGTGCAAAGAAGGCAATTGTTTGCTCAATATTTTGCGCTTTATTGCGATGACGTAAGAACCAACGTGTTGCTCGGCGTACTGTACGACGTAACTGATACAACATTTCAGTTTGCACTGCGGCTGGGATCTTGTTATCAAGATCAACAATTGCAGACCAAGTATCACGCATTTGGAATACTTCACTGGCAACAGAGTAACATAACGCTATTTCAGCTTCGTTTGCGCCAGTTTCTTCATGCATACGTACCATGAAGTTCAGACCCATATCGTTAACGATATTATTAGCTAATTTAGTAGCAATAATCTCTTTACGCAGTGGGTGATTATCCATCGCAGTATTGAACTTTTCACGTAGTGGTAAAGGGAAAGACTTCACTAATAGCTGACGATAATATGGATTTTCTGTGATGTCGTCAGTCACGAGTGACTCTTTAAGTACCATTTTAGCGTACGACACAAGCACAGATAACTCTGGGCGAGTTAAATCTTTACCCGCTGCAGCGCGTTCTGCCAACTCTTCATCGCTTGGAATAAATTCAATTGCACGATTTAACTTGCCATCTTTTTCAAGGGCATGAATAAAGCGTACTTTTTCTTTAAGCGTTGATGAGCCTTTTGATTGCGTAATTGACAGTGTATGCGTTTGGCGATAACAATCTTTCAGTACCAGTTGTGCAACTTCATCGGTCATTGAATACAGTAGTTCATCACGTTGTTTACGCGTTAAATCACCGGCTGTAACTAAACCATTAAGTAAAATTTTGATATTTACTTCGTTATCAGAACACGCAACACCACCTACGTTATCGATGAAGTCAGTATTAACGCGACCGCCTTTAGCAGCAAATTCAATTCGTCCTAATTGGGTTGCACCTAAGTTGCCACCCTCACCGAGTACTTTTGCACCAAGCTCACTACCATTGATACGTAGGGCGTCATTTGCACGGTCGCCTACATCTGCATCGCTTTCTTTACTGCTCTTGATGTAAGTACCAATACCGCCATTCCATAATAGATCGAATTCCATCATTAAGAATGCTTTGATCAACTCGTTTGGTGTCATGCTGGCTTTTTTAGTGCCCAACATTTTTTTCATTTCTGGCGTTAAAGTGATTGATTTAGCCGCACGTGAGAACACCCCGCCGCCCGCTGAAATCAAGTCTTTGTTGTAGTCTTCCCACGATGAACGAGGTAAGTTAAATAGGCGCTCGCGCTCTGGGTAAGACGTTGCTGAATCTGGGTTTGGATCAACAAAGATATGCATGTGGTTAAATGCCACTTGTAAACGGATATGCTTGGATAACAACATACCATTACCAAATACATCCCCAGCCATATCACCAATTGCAACTACCGTAAAATCAGTTGTTTGTGTATCAATGTCCATTTCGCGGAAATGACGTTTAACCGATTCCCATGCGCCTTTGGCCGTAATACCCATTTTCTTATGGTCATAACCTACTGAACCACCTGATGCGAATGCATCACCTAGCCAGAAGTTATATTCATTGGCAATGCCATTGGCAATATCAGAGAAAGTAGCTGTACCTTTATCAGCTGCTACAACCAAATATGCATCATCTTCATCATGACGAGTTACATCAACCGGCGGAACAATTTCACCTTGGATAATGTTATCTGTGATATCTAATAAACCACGAATGAAGATTTTGTAACACTCTTGGCCTTCTTTGAAGAATGCGTCACGATCCGTTGGCAGTTGTTTACAAACAAAGCCGCCTTTTGAGCCTACAGGTACAATAACTGTATTCTTTACTTGTTGTGCTTTAACTAGACCTAGTACTTCCGTACGGAAATCTTCACGACGATCTGACCAACGCAGGCCACCACGCGCAACTTTACCACCACGTAAATGCACACCTTCTACACGTGGAGAATAAACAAATATTTCAAATGCCGGTAATGGCAATGGCATATCTGGAATTAAGCTTGGATTTACTTTGAACGACACATAAGACTTAAACTGACCTATGTCATCTTTTTGGAAGTAGTTAGTACGCAGCGTAGCAATGATCATATCGACGTATAAACGAATAATACGGTCATCATCTAAGTTAGCAACGTTTTCAAGTTCTACATAAATTTGCGCAATTAGCTTATCAAGCGTTTTAACACTAGCAGGGCTTTTAACAGAGAACTTTTTAGCAAATAAATTAACAATTTGCGAACCAATGTGCGGGTAATTAGCTAATGTGCTCTCGATGTAGGTTTGCGAGAAAGTAACCCCAACTTGGCGCATGTATTTTGCATAAGCGCGTAAAATTGAGGCTTCGCGACCAGTTAAGCCACCCATTAACACTAAACGGTTAAAGCCGTCATTTTCTAAACGGTTACTCCACACACTAGTAAGTGCGGCACGAAAACGTGCTGATACTTTATCGAAATCTGCAATGCCTTTGCTATCAAGTAGCATTGAGAAATCCATGATCCAGTTGATACGGCCATCGCTGGTTTTAACCGAATAAGGCGTTTCACCAATGACGCGCAAGCCAAAGTTTTCAAGCATTGGCATAACGTCTGATAAATGGATTGGCTCATCTTTGTGGAATAAGCTCAAACGTACAATGTTGCTGTTCGCTTCTTCTTGCGGACGGTAAAACAACATTTCAAGCTTGTTATCGTCATTCAATAGTTCAAGCTTTTCAATATCAACAACAGCGGCACTTGGCAGTACTTCATCTTTGTAAGAACGAGCAAACGCATTACAATATTTGCGGTTTAATTCGTTACCACGTGCTTCACCAGCAGACTCTAACAGTGCTGATTGTAATTTATCTTCCCAAGTACGAGCGGCTTCTACTAAATTATTTTCGATGTCTTTCACGTTATATTCTATATTGTTGTCAGTCACACGCACGGTATAATGAGTACGCGCCAGTGTAGACTCAGAGAAGAAGGTAGTAAATTCGACTTTATCGTCTGAATTAAATGCATTGCCTAAAATATCTTGTGTTTCACGACGCAGTGCTGTGTTATAACGCTCACGCGGAACATAGACCATGCAAGAGAAAAAACGACCATAGGCATCTTTACGCACAAATAAGCGACACATATCGCGCTCTTGTACTTGTAAAACACCCATTGCAACTTCAAGTAACTCGCTTTCACGGGCCTGAACAAGTTCATCACGCGGATAGGTTTCAAGAATATTTAATACCGCTTTATAAGCATGAGTGCCTTTGGCAAAATCACACATTTCCATGATGCGATTTATTTTACTTTTTAAAACTGGCACATCAGCGGCGCTGTTGTTGTAAAAACTTGATGAAAACAACCCGATGAAACGGTCTTCGCCAATCACATTCCCCTCATCATCAAAACGTTTAATCCCTACATAATCTATGTATGCTGGGCGGTGTACGCGTGATAACGAATTAGTTTTTGTAAGGATCAACAGATTATTGCTACGGGCTTCTTGACGGGCAACTTCTGGTAATTCAGATAACAGGCGAGAATGCTCTTCGGTTGAATTCTTCATCAAACCTAAGCTGCCCTCGATTTTACCTTTGAGCTGGTAATCGCCTTGTACTGGCGACAAATCGTATTGGCGATAGCCCATTAATGTAAAATTATCTTTTACTAACCAATCTAAGAATTCAACAGTCTCTGCAACTTCACTTGCATTGTTGTTATGGTTACGTTTTGGTAATTCTTTACTGACCGCAATTAACTTTTTGCGGATCGGTTGCCAATCTTCTACCGCAGTAGACACATCGTTCAACACTGACTCAAGCTCTTTTTTGAACGAGTCAATCACTGAAGAATCTGTTTGGCGATCAATTTCGATAAAAAACACTGTTTTTGTAGAGCTAGACTCTTGTTCGGCTTTTAAATTTGATAAAGCCGAAATTTTAGCGTTTTTATCGCGTTGAATCTTAAGTGGGCTGTGTAATAGCAAGTGAGATGCGATATTTTCGCGGGTCATCGCCATACGAACAGAATCAACTAAAAATGGCATATCTTTAGCGATAATTTCGACGATTGTGTGTGATGACTGCCAGCCATCTTTTGCTACTTCAGGATTGAAAACGCGGATCACCGCATCATCAGAGGTATTTTTTTCTAGCGAGTTCCATAGGCTAAGTGCAGCGCCATATAAGTCACTATCATTGCGATGTGCCAAATCTTCTTTAGACATATTGCTGTACAAGGATTTGGCGAATTTCTCAACGAGTAACACATTATCAGCGTGAACTTTTTTCTGGATCAGCTTACAGACATTATCTAAGATAACCGAGGCTTGCCCTTCATTTCGTGTCATTACATGTTCCTTAAATCTATACCACCTACTTAGATGGAAAATTTGTACAGCAATTTATTGTGTGGAGTCAGGCAAATTCTAACCCTTTTAAAATTAATAAACAGCCCTTTCGATGAAAACATTTTAAGCTTTTCAGCTATTTGGTCATCTATTCACAAATTATAGATATAAATGGCCTTTACAGGCCATTTAGGAGCAAAATTATTCACATTATTTTTTCTGGTCAGTCCAGATCAAACTACCAATTGCTGGTAAAAGTAATACTGCGCCAAGCATATTGACTAAAAACATGAAGGTTAACAATATTCCCATGTCCACTTGGAACTTAAGATCAGAGAAAATCCAGGTGCTCACACCAATAGCTAACGTGATACCGGTAAATAACACCGCACTACCACGCTCAACGAGTGCATTACGATACGCCACTGGTAAGGCAACACCTTGCTTTAATTGCCCCATCATCGATGACAAAATATAAATCCCATAATCCACCCCAATACCTACACCTAGTGCAATCACTGGCAACGTTGAAACCGTCAGACCGATTTCAAGTTGTACCATTAAAGCTTGCGCAAGAGTCGATACAATATACAAGGGTAACACTACCGCTATGGTCGCTTTTACACTCTTAAAGCTAATCAAGCATAAAATAATAACTGCACCATAAACGTATAACATCATAGGTAATTGTGCAGCAGAAACTGATTCATTCGTCGCAGCCATGACGCCGACAGGCCCTGAGGCCAGCTTAAACTGCAGCATATCGGTTTGTTCTTCAATGGCAAATTGTTTAACACTGGCAATGATATGTTCAATGGTCTGCGCTTTATGATCATCTAAAAAGATAATCACAGGCATAACTGAACAATCACCATTGAGTAAACCGGTACTGGTTTCGACTCGTGAGGTAGATTGCACCAAACTTGCCGTATTACGAGGCAAACTTTGCCATTTTAAATTACCTTCGTTATACCCGGCATTAACCGACTGCGCTACTGAGCTTAGGGATACTGCTGATTGAACACCTGCTAAGTTTTCAACTTTATATTGAAAACGACTAATGCGCTCCATTACGTCGTGCTCAGTACATGCTGCAGGGTAAGCTTCGACAATCACTTTTAGAATATCGGATGAAATCGTATATTTATCCGATATTAAAAAGGTATCTTGGTTATAACGGGCATCTTGATGCAATGACGGTGCACCTGCATGTAAATCGCCGATATGCATTTTCCCTGCTTGCCAATAACCTACAGCAAACAATACTAAGGTGCAGCCAATAATGATTTTCGCGCATTTAGGATCCGTGGCTTTGACTAACAGATCACGAATTGAATCAAGTAAGTTTGGTTTTTCGCTGTTGCCTGATTGAATATGAACTGTGTTTTCAAAGCGCATATACGATGCCCATACTGGCAATAAAATCAAATTAGTAAAAATAATAACAGCCACACCTAAACTTGCTGTGATAGCCAGTTCACGAATTATACCTATATCTATGGTTAGTAACGTCAAAAAGCCGACCGTGTCTGACAGCAATGCAATACCACCGGGTATTAACAGCGATCTAAAACTAGCCTGACAGCAAAGACGCGTATTACTGCTTCCTTCGGCGACTTTTTTACCTATTGCATTGATCATCTGTACGCCATGACTTACGCCGATTGCGAACACTAAGAATGGTACTAGAATCGACATTGGATCTAGACCAAAGCCTAAGCTCGACAATATCCCTAACTGCCAAACCACGGCAATAATTGAACAGGCTATAGGTAAAATAGTGAGCTTGATGCTGCCGCAAAATAACCACACCATGATGAAAGTAAACGCGATAGCAATAGCAAAAAATAACACAACCCCTTTCGCACCTTCGGCAATATCACCGGCCATTTTGGCAAAACCAATAATGTGGATACTTACTTTATCAGTGCTCAATGGCTCTCGAATTTCGCTTTCTAGCTTTTGTGCAAACGCTAACGTATCTAATTTTTCTTGCGTTTGCGGATCAGTTTCCATCAACTGCGCGGTTACCATCGCACACGAATAATCAGAGGCAATCATCCTGCCTACGACTTTCGCTTTTTCGATATTCTCTTTAACAACCGCTAAGCCTCGTTGATCAGCAGTAAAATTGGCGGGAATAATTGGCCCACCCGCAAAACCGTCTTCAACAACTTCAACAAAACGTGCACTGGGTGAAAAAATTGAATTCACTAACGGACGATTCACCCCAGGAATAAAATATAACTGATCATGAACGGCTTTTAATTGGGTGAAAAACTCAGGATTAAAAATATCACCGCTATCATCACACACTGAGATCAAAATACTATTTGCGCCACCAAATTGCTTTTCATGCTTTAAATACACTTTCATATAATCATGATTAAGCGGAATATTTTTATTAAATGAAGCATCAAGTTGGATTTGTGTGGCTTTAAAACCTAAAAAACATGTTATTAAAATAAAACTTATCACCATCATTAATCGATGACGAAAAACTGCTTTCTCTAAAAAATTGACGATTGTGTGCATTATGGAGCCATCCCCTTCACTTTAATGCCATTTTCTGATGCCATAACCAATTGATTTTCAAAAATAACGGCATCAAGAATTGCTTTACCATCCGCTAACTGCTCAATAGTAAGTTGATTATTTTTATAGTGGAAAATCACACCGCTGTTGGCAAGTAACAACCATTGATTATCACCGCTAGCGATAATACTATTGATTGTGGCGGTTTTATTATTACTTATTGGTTGCCATTGCTCACCTACCTGACGGCTAAAAATATTGCCTCTTAAACCCGCAACTATTTCTTGCCCTTGTTCATCGCTGGCATAAGCAAAAAAGGAACCCCGGTAGATTTCTTCATCGCGTTGCCATGTTTTTCCGTTGTCTGTACTGTGCGCTAACAAACCCATTTCGCCCACTAACATAAGTTTATCTTTTGTTGTGACAATACGATTAAAGTGCGGCAATATTGATGCAGTTTCGGCTTCATAGCCTTGTGGATCTGATTCTTTTAAATCATTTAAGTAATCTCTATCATCTGCAAATAATAAAGAATCCAGAAAACGCTTTTGCCAATGTTTGCCACCATCACTGGTTTCATAAAACATACCATAGGCACCCACAGCAAAGCCGTGAAGTTCACTGGTAAATAAAATATCTAAGCAAGGTTTATCTAATTGCGTGTTCACCTGTTGCAACTGCCAGTTTGCACCACCATCATTGGTATGAATAATAGTCGCATCATGCCCGCAAGCCCAACCAAGTTCACTGCCACTGAAGGCAACCGCCGTTAATAACACTTGCGTTGGAACGCTCGCTTGTTGCCAATTTTTTGCATTACTGCTTGTAATTATAGTGCCATGTTTTCCGACAGCGACCAGTTGCTTTCCTGTGTATTCAATATCAGTCAACAGGGTTTTATCTGCTTTAGTTGCGACAATTGCAGCAAGTGGTTCAGCTGCAATATAAAGAGTTGAAAGGCTCGCCACAGCGGCAAGACCTGCATAAAGCATGTACTTCATAAATTAAAATCGCCTTGAAAAGAATGTGTTTGTCGGTATATAACGTGCAGTCGGGGGACTCGGTTAGTGTCATGACCCAGTGCGTGTCAGAGTGACAAACGCGATTTGAAATAATAAAAAAGCACCTAGATAATTCCAGGTGCTTAGAGTGTATTAACGACCTTCGCGGCGCAGTGCACTTGAGGTAAATTCATTATCATTAAACGATTGTGAGAAATCATACATTTTCTCTTGGTTATCTAAACCAATCGCTAGGTAACGGCGTGAATTCAAATCGTAGTAAACGTCTAACGTACTCCAGTTAGTGAGCGCATCGTAATAGTTAATTGTATGAGCCATCGCTACACGGTACATTTGGTCACGGTTATCATAGATATCCGTCACTTGAACTTGCCAGCTATCTTCATCAATATAAAATACGCGCTTCTTATAAATATGACGAGTGTCGCCTTTCAGAGCTGCTTCTACAACCCAAACACGGTGTTTTTCATAACGCACATGTTCCGGGTTGATGTGACCGGCCATCAGAATATCGTCATACTGTAACTTATCACTGTGTAGCTTATAACTATTGTATGGTACATAAAGCTCTTGCTTACCTTTGAGCGTCCATGTATAGCGGTTTGGCGAACCGTTAAACATATCGAAATCATCGGTTGTACGCAAGCTATCAGCTGCTGTTCCTGGTGCATCATAAGCAACATTAGGCGCGCGACGAACACGACGCTGGCCAGAATTGTAAGTCCACGCTTGTCGTGGAGTTAAAATTTGGTCCATGGTTTCATGAACTAATAGCGCCGTGCCAGCTAAACGCGCAGGTTCGGTGACTTTTTGTTTAAATTTAAACAAAATATTAGATTCTTGTAACTCTGCAGGTGTTGCTTTTGGATCTGAGTACTTAACTAACAGTTGCTCATCAAAGCCAACCATATTATACGAACCTGAGGCTGTTGGAGCCGCTTGACCGCCAAAACGCTCAATTGACAGACCACGGTAGCGTAATAAATGGTTCCAAATTGCCTCTAAGCCAGTTTTTGGAATAGGAAAAGGAATGCCAATAGCAGTATTTTTTATCCCATTACCTTCTTCAATCAACTCTGCAGTTGGTGCGTATTGTTTTGTTGCATCATAGACAAACTGTGGGTTTGAAGCACTGCGATGAGTAGTATAGATGTTCATTTTAAACGTATCTGGATACGCTTCAAAAAGAGCTACTTGACCAGGACTTAAATTTGCTTTGTATTTATCAACATTTGATTTATCAATGGTGAAAAGTACTTTGTCGTCAGCATACGGATCTGGATGATGCATTCCCGGCGTATAACCTGCCGGTGCTTTAGTAATACCACCTGTCCATGCCGGAATTGAGCCATCAGCATTACCCGCTTTTTCAGCACCTAATGGGGTTAGATCTGCACCTAAGCGCGCAACTTCTTCGCTCGTCATTTTTGCAACGACCGCTGTTGTAGAAAATAAACTACATAGCGTTAGTGCAATGAGGGTAGGTTTTTTTATCATCATGATACCCTTAAATTGAATATTTAATATTAAAAGAAACAAAATCACGGTCTGAGAAAGTATTGGTATCTCCGCCACCCCAGAAAGAGTTGTAGCTAAAGTCAAATGACCATGCATTTTGATAATTAAAGTTGGCTGTCACTCCAAGTGACTTGCGATCTTCAATAAACAAGAACATCGGGTCTGGTGTGTTACCATTTACATCATGTGAGAAAACAAAGCGAGGTGAAAAATTAACTCCTTTAAAGAAGTTGTAATAATCGCCTTTAGCAATTAAGCGATATCCCCATGATGATGCTGTCGCAAACTCTTTTTGTTCGGGACCATTAGACAAAGCCATATGAAGTGTTGAGTAATCATCTGCATTAGGGCCGGTCATAATACCGCTTCGACCAGTGCCTGAAACATTTAAACGCATTTCATCGTATTCAGGCATATTATTTATGCGCACGCCGCCAATTTCACCCACTACAGCCCAGCTATCTGCACCCAGTGATGGGCCAAATAAATGTGTTGCTGTAAACTGCAATTGGCTAGTATTACGCTCAATATAACCTTTTGCTAATTCCCCAGGGCCTACAACACTAACTGCGTTACCCTGACTCATTTGTGAAATACCGGCAAACTCAGGACGAAGTCCCGCTAACGCTAATTGCTCAGGCATAGCAGCATAAAGCAATTCTACGTCATCGATTTGTAGTGGTTCGTCTTCACGGAAGGTGAACTCACCAGCAAACGCCGTTTCACCTATTGATGTATTAAAGCTTAACCCATACAATTTAATATCTTCTGGATACTCATTGGTTGCTTTAGCAAATGCTTTTAAATCAGAGACATTGTCAGAGGTAATTTTAGTCGTTGCTAACATGGCTAAATCTTGGGCCAGTGACGCTTGTGTAAAGTTAGATACGCGACCTGAAATAAGAGGACGGCGGCTATGGTAGTTTACATGGTAAAGTGCAACTTCAGTGTCATAAAAATCTGGTAAAAACATACCTAAACGTAAACCATATTGACCACCATCATCAGGCTCAGTTTTACCATCATCCCCTTTGCCTTTAAGAGCGACTTTAGTAGGGTATGCCAGATAAGTTTGTGCCAATAATGCTTGCCCTGCGGGACTTGCAGGGTCGATCCCTTTAGCGGCAGCAGCTTGACCAAAGGTAGTCATCAAATTATTTAAGCTATCAGTTAAAAACGCTAAATCGATATCTGGGTTGGAGGTAAAACCAAGCTGTACATTTTGCTGATAACCATTTTCAGCGGCAAAGTCATTGGTTGAAAAATACGTTCCAGCTGCAGGTAAACGTGTTTCATGCCATTGGTATTGGTAAAAGCCTTCCAAAGTCACATTTTCAGTGATCCCTAAAGATGCCCATAACATACCAACTGGAATAAAAGCTTCTTTAAGCTCTGCACCCGGCGCTTTTAACCGATCAATATCGACCGGATTTACGTTAATACCGTGAGAAATTAATGTACTTTCTCCCCAGTTTATAACTTGTTGTCCTAGACGAATAGAAAGTGGGTTATTGCCGTCATTTAAATCAAAGTTAGCCCATACGTAAGCATCTAATAGACGAATATCTGCGCAGCTTTGTTTCTTTGTGTCTTTATCATCACAAGGATCAACTCCTTGCCCTGAAGTTGGATTAACATAGGCACGATCGCCATCCATCAATTCAAAATCATAAAAATACATAAATCGAGTAAACAGACCATAGTTATCTTTGTTGATAGATAAATCATGCGTCCCTTTCAACAGCTTTGAAAAAGATTCACCGCTATCAAAGTTCAAATCACCAGCGTCGCCGTTATTAGAGTAAGAGCCAGGTTGGGCCCAGACATCTTGCGCTGAATAAATTGGATTTAATACAGAGTTATAACCTGTCCAATCAAAAGACGGGTTATTACTTTTACCTATTAAGTTAAAGTTTCGGTCTTCAACACGGATACTTTGTCCATAAGAAAAAGCAGAGTCGAAGGTTATATCAAACCCTCCAGCCTCAAACGTTGCAGCCTGTGTGTGTGCTGCTGATAACCCTAAAGTAGCAGCTGCGATGCCTAGTACTAGTTTATTTTTAACAAAAAGCGATCTTCTTATCATTGTGTGTTCCCCCTGTCGCGGGTAATTTTGTGATCAAGTTATTGTTTTTAGTGTAGTCGTAACGATAGA
Organism: Pseudoalteromonas sp. SR41-8; assembly: GCF_014163915.1. NCBI lineage: Bacteria > Pseudomonadati > Pseudomonadota > Gammaproteobacteria > Alteromonadales > Pseudoalteromonadaceae > Pseudoalteromonas > Pseudoalteromonas sp. SR41-8. Next base: position 217,193 of record NZ_JACJEE010000002.1, on the reverse strand, counting down.
AGCGAAATAAAGAAATTACAAATAGAACGCGTTCAATCGGTCATAATTTTTCTGTTTAGTTGACGTTAACCTAATGGTAAGACGTCCTACCAGATAATTTATACACGTAAATTAACAATAGGACAAATCGAATTAACAAAAAAACAATATTATAAGTGATTATTTTAAAATATTGTTTTAGGCAACACGCTCCAAACGTAAAAATTTATACTCTGGAGTAAGCAAAAGTCGAAAGCGCCCTCTTACCCCTAAAGAGGAAATAAAAGGACGCAAATGGCTGGCGGCAAAACGTACTTTTTTGCCACCATCTTCAATTACTTGAACTGATGTATACTTACCTTCGTAGTAATCCATGCACTGCTTGTAGGTTAAGTTCAGTAAAAAATAATATTCGATCATAATTTATTGTAGTGCTTTATCAACTTTTTCAAACAAGTCATCACTTAAATTATCAAGCAAAGCTAGGCGTTGCAGCTGAGCTTTGATTGCAACTGAACGTACCTCATCATATCTGCGCCATGACATAAATGGCGTTAACATACGTGATGCATTTTGGGGGTTGATTGCATTAAGCTTAACTAGTAAGTCACCTAGCAATTGATAACCTGTACCATCTTCACGGTGAAACTGTGCGGTATTAAAATGACTAAAACTGCCCACTAGTGCCCTGACACGGTTTGGGTTTGAAAAATCAAAACAAGGGTGATCATATAACTTTTTGATATTACTAATGGCGTCATCGCCACCTTGCATTGCTTGCAATGCAAACCACTTATCCATCACTAACACATCATGGCGCCACTGACTGTCAAATTGGTTTAACAACTCTTTTGCTAATGGATTATCAGCTTTTACCACTGCACTGAGCGCGGCGAGTACATTGGTCATATTGTGTGAATTAGCAGTACTAACAAGAAGTTGATTGATATCAAGCTCATTAATTTTTGCCAAATAATGCAAGCACATACCTTTTAATGCACGTATAGCGACAGCTGTTGCACTTACAGAGCCGTCATCAATTAAACTTTGATAACAGTCTAAGAACTCACTACGCAGTTGCTGAGCAATTTGTAACTCAAACTGATTTGTCACCGCAACCAATTGATCCACAGGGATCACATTAAACTCAGCTGCGAGGGTATCAAAACTAGGCAGCTTTAATAATTCAGCAATTAAAGCTAAATCTCCCTCCTGATCAACTAATAAACTACGTAATGCAGTAATAATTGCTGGATCCAATTGATTATTTTCAGGTGTTATAATGGCCCCTTTAACCGCCCCAATGAACAATTGTTGTTGAGCATCCCAACGCGAAAAGTCACTGCGCGCAAAGCGCATAATGTGTAATAATTCAGTGGCTGTATTTTGTTGCTCAACAATACACGGCGCAGAGAAATCCTCTAGTAGCACCGCTACAGGCTTCGCGGTTAAACCATCAAAGCTAAACGTTTGCTGCGCTGTTGTAACATCTAAGACATGATCAAGTGGCTGTCCTTCAAACTGTAAAGAGACAGACTCGCCCTGTTGATTAAGTAGCTCGATAGCAAATGGGATATGTAATGGCGCATTTTCTGGCTGATTAAGCGGTGCCAGCTGCTCTATATGCAGTGAAAAAGTACCACTGAGCTTATCATACTCTTGTTTTACGATTAGCCGTGGTGTGCCAGCTTGGCTATACCAACGTTTAAACTGAGTTAAATCGATACCTGAGGCATCACTCATAGCCGCAACAAAATCATCACAGGTAACGGCTTGCCCATCATGACGCTGAAAATAAAGTGCCATGCCCTGCTGGAACTTTTCTTCTCCCAATAACGTGTGCATCATACGGATAACTTCAGCGCCTTTGTCGTACACAGTTACTGTATAGAAGTTATTCATCTCAATCACTTGTTCAGGACGGATCGGATGTGCCATAGGACCGGCATCTTCACTGAATTGATGAGTACGCATTACTTTAACCGCATCAATACGATTCAGTGCCCGCGAGCCTAAATCACTGCTAAACTCTTGATCACGAAAAACTGTTAAGCCTTCTTTTAACGACAGTTGAAACCAATCACGACAAGTCACTCGGTTTCCTGTCCAATTATGAAAATACTCATGACCAACGATTGACTCTATAGTGTGATAATCTTTATCAGTGGCGGTTTCTTGATTAGCCAACACACATTTAGAGTTGAAAATATTCAGACCTTTATTTTCCATCGCGCCCATATTGAAAAAATCCACAGCAACGATCATGTAAATATCTAAATCATACTCAAGATTAAAACGCTGCTCATCCCACTGCATTGATTTTTTAAGTGATGCCATCGCATGAGGGGTTTTCGGTAAATTCCCTTTATCAACAAACAAGGCTAAATCTATTGTACGACCACTTTGCGTAACAAAGGTATCTTCAAGTACATCAAAGTCCCCTGCAACAAGTGCGAACAAGTAACTTGGCTTTTTGAATGGGTCTTGCCATTTTGCAAAGTGACGGCCATTGTCTAATTTACCTTCCGCTAATTTATTACCATTTGATAATAAATGAGTAAACTGCTCGTCAGCAATAATCGTCACGTCAAAGCTTGCAAGTACGTCTGGGCGGTCAAGATAATAGGTTATTTTTCTAAAACCTTGCGCTTCACATTGTGTACAATACGCCCCGCCAGATAGATATAAACCTTCTAAAGATGTGTTAGTTTTTGGCGCTATTTCATTAACGATTGTAAGCTGACATTGCGCTGGTAAATTATGGATCACAAGCTGCTCATCAAGTAGGTCATAATCTGTATATGCGTTGTTATCTACAGTAATTGAGATCAGTGTCAAATCAATGCCATCAAGCACTAAATCTGCCACACCAGCTATTTTTTTCGTGATCGTCATTACACTCGTAACACGGGTGTTTAACGGCAATAAATCGAAGGTCAAATCAATGTGATCAATTAAAAATGGTGGAGCTTGGTAATCTTTAAGATACTGTGCTTGAGGTTTTTTTAATGCAGTCATGTGAAACTCCAAAGTGGCTCCTCTTAGCAGAGGAGCGTATAATTTATGGCTATTGTTTTGGCTTAATACGTAAAATTTTAATGCCTAGGTAAGCATAAATAACAGCTAGTAATGGATTTATAAGATTAAAAAATGCATATAGCGCATAATCAAATGGGTTGATCAGTAATACACTTTGCATATATGCACCACAGGTATTCCAAGGGATCAGGGGACTGGTGATCGTCCCGCCATCTTCTAATGTTCTTGATAAATTAACAGGTTTCAAACCACGCTTTGCATATTCTTCTTTAAACATCCGACCAGGGACCACAATAGCGATATACTGATCTGCAGCAATTACATTGGTACCAATACAGGTCGCAATAGTAGCAGTAATTAAAGAGCCAGTGCTTTTCGCAATTTTAAGAATACTTTTTACAAAAATATCTAATAAACCTGTTTTTTCCATAATGGCGCCAAACATCAATGCCGTCATAATCAGCCACGTTGTGGTTAACATGCCAGACATTCCACCACCACTGAGTAATGAATCCATTTTTTCATCGCCTGTGAGGATACTAAAGCCATCAAAAAATGTACTCCAAACCAATTTAAAATAACCGACAATTTGCCCCTGAGAGCCATCAATTTGTGTTGCAATTAGGTCTGATTGAAAAATCATTGCCCATACTGCACCAAGTACCGCACCGATTGAAATTGCCGGAAATGCAGGCATTTTTTTAATTGCTAACACCAGTAAAACAATCAGTGGCACCAGCATCTCTAAACCTATATTAAAGTTTTGTTGTAGAATAGCGGTTATTTCATCAATACGCCCAGCCTCACTTGACGCTGTGGCATTAAAGCCCATAAAAATAAAGATGATTAGTGCAATCACAAAACTTGGTACAGTCGTCCATAGCATATGATGAATATGCTCGAATAAATCAGCTCCCACAACCGCAGGAGCTAAATTTGTTGTTTCAGACAGTGGACTGAGTTTATCGCCAAAGTAAGCCCCAGATATTACGGCACCGGCCGTCACTGTTTGCTCTAATCCAAGGCCAGTAGCAACACCGAGTAGCGCTACACCTATTGTCGCCGCCGTGGTCCAAGAGCTACCAATACTCATTGCTACAATGCCACAAATTAAACAGCTTGCTGCGTAAAACCAACTAGGATTAATTACCTGTAAACCATAATAAATAAGCGTAGGTACAGTGCCTGACAGCAGCCAAGTGCCGATCAGCGCGCCAACCATTAACAAAATTAATATAGCGCCCAAAGATAGAGTGATCCCCTCTATCATCGCTTGTTCAAGTTTTTTCCAAGTATAGCCATTTTTAAGGCCAATAAGTGCAGCTGTAAATGTAGCAAACAGTAGCGCAATTTGATTCGGTCCTGATGACGAACTATCGCCAAATAAATAGACCGCAGCACCTAATAAACAAATCAGTACAGAAATTGGGATCAAGGCATCGAAAAAGCTGGCCTGTAGGATGGGTTTTTCTTTTTGTGAATTCAAAATTGAGACTCCTACGCGCATTTTTATGCGCGTTTAATTATTATTTTTTAGCACAGACGCGACGCTTAGCCTAACTAAGTTACTTACTTTTGTCAGCGTTTAATCAGTAATTATAGCAATATCAAGAGTTTTAGGCAGCAAAAAAGGCGCCAAAGCGCCTTTTTTATTAACCTGTAAAACGAGTTATTTCTTAGCTACACGACCAAACTTAATATAATCTTGGGTAATTAATGCAGCTTCTTCTAAGAATGGATCTAAGTCGTCTAAGACATCAGGCGCATCATCCAAGCTCTCAATCGGTTTTTCACCTAAACGAGTAAGCCTTTCATTAGTACGAGCTAAAGCACGCGCTTCACCATCGTCTTTTTCTTTAATACGCTGCGCTTCTACAAGAGAAATAGTTTTCCGGTCTTTCTCTTCTTTATAACGCGTAATATCTTGAAAAACATAGTTAAACTCTGGTTCTGATTTAATGCGTTCAGCATGCGCTTTGCTTAAGTAAGCAATGGCTGGGTGTAAGTCATCAACCGAGTTATATTTGGCGCGTACGATACTGTCCCACGGTAATGCATTATCCTCTTGGCTTTCGCCCCATTCCGCTGGATCAATTGCTGATGGGAATGAAATATCTGGGATCACACCTTTATGCTGTGTGCTACCACCATTGATACGATAAAACTTTGCAATCGTATATTGCACACTGCCAAGTGGATTATCGTATAAATCGTAAGCACGGCCTAAGCCCTTATGCTGCTGCACAGTGCCTTTACCAAACGTTTGCTCACCAATTATTACTGCTCGACCATAGTCTTGCATCGCTGCGGCGAAAATCTCAGAGGCAGATGCGCTGTAACGATCAACAAGCACCGTAAGGGGGCCATCGTAAAACGTAACACCATCACGGTCTTTTTGCTCTTCAATGCGATTATTTAGAGTATGAATTTGTACTACTGGACCTTGGTCAAAAAACAAACCAGATAGTTGTGTTGCTTCATATAATGAGCCACCACCATTTTGGCGTAGGTCAATTATAATGCCATCTACTTTGGCTTCTTTTAATTTCGCCAATTCTACTTTAACGTCTTTAGACAAGTTGTTGTAGAAACCAGGGATCTCAATAACACCTATTTTGCTGGTTAAATCAGAATATTTTGCTTTGAATACTTCTGATTTTGCAGCTCTATCTTCGAGGCGAATTTTATCGCGAATAATTTCAACTACTTTAGGCGCGCCATGATCATCAGCACCTTTTAAGTATTGTAACCGCACCTTAGTGCCTTTTGGTCCTTTGATTAAATCAACTACGTCATCTAAACGCCAGCCAATGACATCAACAAATTCTTCTTTGTCTTGAGCAACGCCGATAATACGGTCGTCAGCTTTAATTTGCTCCGATTTATCAGCAGGTCCACCTGGAACCAAGCTGCGAATAACCGTGTAGTCTTCGTCGTAGCTTAGTACTGCACCAATACCTTCTAGTTCCAGATCCATGTCCATTTTGAACTGTTCAGCTCTGCGTGGCGATAAATAGGAGGTATGTGCTTCAATACTTCGCGCAAAAGAGTTCATTACTATCTGAAATACATCTTCACTATTGGTTTGCACTAAACGTTTTTGTGCATTGTGATAACGCTTAGTTAATAATTCTTTTATACCAGGCCAATCTTTGCCGGTCATTTTTAATCGTAATGCATCATATTTTACACGTTCACGCCAAAGCTCATCTAACTCAGCTTGCGTTTGTGACCAATCAGCATCTTCACGATCAAAGTAATATTCATCCGCATTATCAAAGGTCATTGGTGTTTCAAGTAACTTTAAAGAATACTCATAACGCTCAAAACGACGCTGCATGCTTAGGTTGAAAATATCAAAGGTAAAATCAAGTTTACCGGTCGTTAATGCATTATCAAATTGGTTGCGGTATTGCTCAAATGAGGCAATATCCGCAGCCAAAAAGACGCTTTTATTAAAATCAAGGGATTCGATATAACGGTCAAACACTTTACTTGAAAGTGCGTCATCAAAACGAATTGGTTTATAATGTGCACGAGTAAATAAGTTTGTCACCCGTTTGCTAGCCGTACTATGCTGACTCTCTTGCGTAAGTACTGGCAAGTCTTTTGCTGTAACTACATCATTAACATCAGCAATATCTGATGCAAATAATAAACCTGAATACAGGGCGGCAACTAACGGAATGAGCTTAAACTTCTGACTCATACACAACTCCTTAATTTATATACAGCTTAAATAATGTACAGGCTGTCTGCTTTAGTTTTAACTTGCATGCCAGTTACCAACTCTACATGAACGTCTTCTTTGTTCACTTCAGTGATTACTGCATTAACAAGGGCTTGGCCAAGTTTAACTTTAACTTTGTTATTAACCTTGACCTCACTTGCTGGTAAAGGTTCAATTTTACCTGAACGTTTAACCGGCGCAGCTTTTGCTGGTGTGGTATTAACTTTAGCGTTTTTATCGCCTGGTTTAGCGAATTGGCCTGGTTTCTTTTTGTAAGATTTTGTGTCTGAATCATTACGTGGACGTTGTGACTTTTTACGTTTAGCCATTTTCGCACGACTTTCTTCAAGTGCTTTTTGAGCATGATCAATATGTTCTTGCTCCACTTTAGCACCTTGATTTCCATCAAGATCAATACGAAACTCAGACTTAGTAACAGCTTCTAAATAACGCCAGTTAGACGTATACTTTCTCAGCGCTTGACGTACTTGCGTCTTACTTACTTTTTCAGAACCTTCAATTCGCTCAGCGATATCTTTAAAGATACCTACTTTCAGCGGCTTGATACCGTCTTTTTGTTTAAAACATTCTGGGAATTCTTGGTATAAAAATTCCAATACTTCATTAATATCTTTTAGCTTGTTTGTGGTTTCCATTTTAGAACCTATTTTTCACATCTTTTCATCAAGGGACGAATCGACGTAGTGTGTTACCCAGTCGACCAACTCTTCAAAGTCGGCTTCAATTACAGCCATATCGCCTCGAAGGTGTTCCCAAATACCGTTAATTATTTCATCAATTAATTCACATTCAGTGTCATCAGGAAGACGATCCCATGCAATATGAATTAAATCGTTGAGCGTTTCCGCTACATGCTCTTCATCCCCTTCCCAATCACCTACATCAGTGATGGCAAACAGATAATCCTGTACATTTACTAAGTCTTTCATGCAATAGTTGCCTCAAAACATGCGACGAGTGCTTCTAAACCTTGCTTATCATCAACATCAAACCTAGCAATACTTGGGCTGTCGATATCTAAAACAGCAAATACTTCACCATTTTTATGAATAGGTATTACTATTTCAGAATTAGACGCTGCATCACAGGCAATATGACCTGCGAATGCATGTACATCTTCAACTAGTTGAGTTTGTGCAGTTGCAGCGGCAGTTCCACAGACACCCTTTCCGACAGGAATTCGGATACATGCAGGATTACCTTGAAACGGACCAAGCACTAATTCAGTTGGTGAATCCATCAAATAAAAACCAGCCCAATTTACATCATCGAGTGACGTAAATAACAGCGCGCTAATATTCGCCATATTGGCAATAATGTTAGGTTCACCAGTAATTAGCGATTCAGTTTGTTTAACTAATGACTGGTAAAATTCTTGCTTTTGCATACCAAACTACTTCTTATCAAACATACAGTAGCTAAAGGTACTCTTTGTCGCCAATAATTGAAACCTTTTCAGGGCAAAAAAAAGCAATTTGCCCTAATTTTCAGCAAGCTTGGTTAATAATTCTGCTATTGAGGAGGTTGTTGTTTTATCGCACCTAACCTTAATCCATATAAAAACAGTCCCGCCGCTAAAGCTGACATCGCGGTATTAATTAAAAAGACCATACCACCTGTTGCACTGAGTAAGTAACTAAAAATTGCACCACCGAGTAAACCTAATGTCAGTACTCCCGAATAATTAACTTTCGCGTACTTGTACATCAATAAATATCCGGGTACTACAAAAGCAGCCATGGTTAAACCGACAATATGCGCGTTAGCTATCGCACTCATAAGTAACTGAAAAAAGGTAGTCAGCGGATCGGTATTGAGCGTTAATGCATAATAAACTCCTAACACACTGCCAATGATCACAGGTGAAAGTAATGATAACCCAACACTTTTTGCAAGCCGATGTTTCATAATGCGTCCTTAAAATCATACCTGAATAAATACTAAGGATGCATGATGTTTTACAACATCGAAATAGAGACTATGGTCGTAATTTACGATGATAAATCATACAGCAATCATGATAGGGTAATTTTGATGCCCGTTTAACCTAAGCAAGATCCAGTTTTAAACCGTTATAGAGTTTAGCGTTATTCACTTTACAGAAAAGTATAATTTTGCCTCTTTATATACAGAGGCTATAAATTTACAGTTGATCGATTTTTCTCGATAAATCAATGCTACTGTGGTCACTATTTCTTCAAGTTCAATGACTCTTGCAACTAGAATCTCTAATTTCTTTTGCATCGCTAAGACAGTATCGGTTCTCTTTGCTTGTTCTAAGAAAAACAACTCTCTTTTAACTAATGTTTTCTAAAAAAAGTAATGTTTAATTATTAGCAATAATACAAAAGGTGAACTAAAAACTATCATGACCAAAACAATCCAAGCATCATTATCTCCATTAAATATTTTGAGTGGGTGTTCTAATAAACAGAGTCGAACTATGTGGTTGATTTTGAAATAGTGACGAGAGTGTTACTTCACGCTTTTTCCCACGTCGGATATGTAGGTTAACGTAAACGATACTCAGAATAATGGCTTTTGCTTTGAATAGATTTTTTTAAATCGCCAGCTGCGCCACCAGACATATTAAATATAACGTAAGCCGCATTCGCAATATAACCAAGTAAACCATGTATCTGCTATTGTTGAGATGGTAACAGCCATTTGCGCTGAAATGGCATCATGTCATTGATAAATATGACCCAAGCAGAATATTATAGTACTAATTAGTGCTGCTGGGATGACCCCAAAGATAAAAACGAAACAACATACCAAACAAAGCAGCTCTAAAGACTAGCTCTTCAAAAAAGCCTGCATATATGAATCTGTTACAACCTCTGATATAGAAAGATTTAGCTCATTACTTAAAAAAACGTAGCCTATTAACATAGGTATACAACTTACTAATGCCGCTGATAAATAGTGTTTGAAGTCTTCTATATTACTACCTCACGCGTCATACCAACGAATGTGTATAGATTCAATGGAGCATTAATAAAGGTAAGCAGTAGGCCTTTTTTTTATAAGATCGAAAGATAGGGATTCAAACCCAAACTCTCGAATAAAATATTTGAAATAAATGACTTACTAACATAACAATTTTTAAATAAATAACGTAAACAAGACAAGCAAACACCTAACTCAAAGGTAATATTGTTATTCACCATTACGACCATAATGAGTTTGCATACTTTGCTCATGCTCTAGACTGAAAGGCACTGAGGGATCAAAAGTGGGTGCATCTTTTACTTGCTGCTGCGTCATATCAACATAGATTTTAGAAGTGGGCCAACTCACCTCTTTAATCCATTTTGGGGCAATCAAAACCAGATGACCCAACCACCAATTACTGGTGTTAATAATCAAATAACGAATTTCCCAGGTGTCGGTATCTATCAACATACCATGTAAGTGACCCAGATCACCGTCTATGACATCAAGTTTATAACCCGTTACTGCATTACTACTGCGTAGATGATGATCATTATCTTGAGATAATGCAGCATCAACATCTGCGAAATTATCTGGAGCATCTAAGTTATCAGGCTTTGGTGCGACACTATAATAACCAGGTGACATCATATTAGGACTTGAATAACCACCCCATATATCAGTGTTATCGCAATAATGTGAGTAACCATAATATCGCATGTATTCTAGCTCATACTGCCTAGAAACTGGTTTTTCGCTATCCATGTCAGGGCAGTTTTTAACTTGTTTTCTTGAAATTGTAACAGTGAGCGTCTGTGGTTTCTGATTCAACTCTTTGATTGATATAGGTGAAAGCAATATTTTTTTACTTAATAGCCAAGATCCAGTTTCGACCACCAGATATCGGATCACCCAATGTTTATCATCAAAGTAAAAATCTTTGGTAAGCCCAATATCTCCATCCGATGCATGAATAGCTAAATTTTTTAAATTATTCAGAGTATGTAACATGGCGTATTTGCTCCAGATTAAAAATGATAAACAATAAATCATTGTTTCGCTGATAGGGTTTTCATCTAAAAGCTTGCAACAAATTTCTCATTAAATCTGTTCGCTTTCGCACAGAACTGGCATTAATAAAAGCCTAGTCTAGATTTATCTATAAATTTTAAGGTGAACTGAAATGGCTAAAATAAAAAATTAGAGTTAGCAGCCTATCGCAACGATATCATCGAAGGCGTGAATAATTTAATTAAGAAGTATCGCGCTATTTTTGACTGGGATGTACCCGATATATATGAAAGATTAGAAACAATTTAATTTTGAATGAAGCTCATCAATAGCTTGATAATATTAACAATGAATAAATTTCAACGGCCTATCAAGCTAGCAAAAAAGTTCGCTCTGGAATGAGTTACCATATTACGCTCAAAAATAGATCATAATAAATATCAGATTCGCGACGTATTGGCTGTTAGTTTACCATTTTTTATGTCAGAACAGGACGTCATTGGCCAGACCAATAAAAGATGTGCATCAACACTCCCACGATCAAACTTAGATTCTGACTCACAGTTAAAAGAAAAAGCATTGGGTGCACCACCAGATAATAATAAAACAGTCATTATTGCTTTGAACAAGAATGGCGATCTGATATCGCAGGTCAGAGAAGAGTCACAGCGCCCCGATGAATGATATTACCAAAGCCTTGCAAGTAGCTAACAACTCCACCGATAACAATTAACTTATCAGATAAAATCGACCAATAGTTTAGCATGTGATTTGATCCGTTAATTTATTTAAAGGCTTATGCGGATTTATATGAAGTGCATGTTATTTGGCGCATTATGAAAATACATTGACTTAGTCAATCTTTATGGAGAACTTCAGAAACAAAAAGGCCGTTGATTATCAACGGCCTTTTTGTTTTATATGGTGGAGAGATAGGGATTTGAACCCTAGAGGGGCTATAAACCCCTGCCGGTTTTCAAGACCGGTGCATTCGACCACTCTGCCATCTCTCCGAAACATTTATAAATCACGAATAAGAGTGTACTCGCAATTATTTTAATTAGGTGGTGGAGAGATAGGGATTTGAACCCTAGAGGGGCTATAAACCCCTGCCGGTTTTCAAGACCGGTGCATTCGACCACTCTGCCATCTCTCCGCACGGCCTGCATAATAGAGAAGGCAGTGCTCTTTGTGAAGCTTTTTTTTCAAAAAAGTGTTCAAGTGCTTAAAAAATCATTGATTTGTTTATTCTTAACTCACCCCTGAGTAAAAATCACACTAAATTGAACTTTTCTTTTTAATTATCGGTCTATTGAACTACAAAGGTTTGCCCAAATATAGAAGTCTTGGTAATCTAACTTCAGTTTAATTATCGGAACTTACAATAGGTTTCTAAAGGAGCTCTAAAATGGCATTTAATCATTCGTACAATACCGCTAGACCGGTTATGTCGACCATTGAAACAAACAAGGTACTTAAAAACACCTATTTCTTACTGGCCATGACATTAGCATTTAGTGCTGTGACGGCTGGTATATCAATGGCATTACAACTACCTTATTTTATGGGGTTAGTTTTTACTCTTATTTCATTTGGCCTTTTATTTGTTGTAAATAAAAAAGCCGAAAGCGCGTCAGGCGTTGCATGGGTATTCGCTTTTACGGGTTTAATGGGCGCGGGACTTGGTCCGTTACTTAACCATTATGCAGCGATGCCAAATGGCCCAATGCTTATCATGCAAGCGTTAGGTTCAACTGCACTGATTTTCTTTGGTTTGTCTGCGTATGCACTAAATACTAAAAAAGACTTCTCTTTTATGGGTGGTTTTTTAACGGTAGGCCTTATTGTTGTGATTGTAGCCAGCATTGTTAATATCTTCATCGACAGCTCGCTAATGTTTATGGTATTAAATGCAGCGGTTGTATTGATCATGTCTGGCTTAATCTTGTTTGATACAAGCCGCATCATCAACGGTGGCGAAACAAACTATATTCGCGCTACAGTCTCTTTATATTTAAGTGTATATAACTTGTTTACTTCATTGCTTGCACTGCTTGGCGCAAATAATGACTAATTAAATAGTTCTGTTAAAATAGCCCCTCTTTAGGGGCTTTTTTATTGGAATAGTTTTGGCACGATTTGTACTTTCTCTGCACAGCGCACCATCGGATCATGATACCACGCAACGTTTGGTTAAATTTGCACAAGCATGTTTAATACAAGGGCATAACATTGATGCCATTTTTTTGTATCAAAACGGCGTTTTTCATGCCAGCGAGCAACTAGATTTGGCAGCTGATGAATTAGCGATTAATGCTTTATGGCAACAATTACATGAGCAAGGGATTCATCTTATGTTGTGTGTTACTGCTGCCGAAAAGCGTGGCCTTGATATAAATAATACCGGTGTTTTTGCAGTCGCAGGGTTAGCTGAGTTTGCAATGCTTGCCAGTGATGCGGATAAATGGGTGCAATTTAAATGATCAATGTATTAGTTTTAAGCCACCATAGTCCTTTCGATGATTTACATATTCGTGATGCATTAGATATGACATTAATATTCGCTGCTGTTGAGCAAAATATTAGTTGGTTATTTAGCGGCCCTGCGGTACTTGCCCTAAAAAAACATCAACACCCTGAACATATAGGTTTAAAGAACTACTTTAAGACCATCAGAACGCTAGAAATTTACGATGTTGAAAACATTTATGTATGTGAAAAGTCTCTGCTCGAGTATGGCCTTGATAAACATAACTTGTTAGTAGAAGTAAAAGCGCTTAATTATCAGCAGCAAACTCAACTTATTGCCCAGCAACAACACATAGTGAACTTATGAGCACTTTACACATATTTTCCAAGCCACTTGGCTATTACAACACGGATCAATTAGTTAACCTGATCCAGTCAACAGACAAAGTATTATTATTAAGTGACGCATGCTTTGCTATCGCCCAATTTAGACAGCTTGCAACGCACTTATTAATACTTGCTGATGACGCCAAAGTACGAGATATCACAATCAATCAGCCCGATCACTCGCTTAGTTATGACGACTTTGTCGCACTAACATTAGCAACATCTCACTCTATTACGTGGTAATACATGCTTGAATTTAATAATCAAATTATCGACACGGATAAACAAGGTTACTTACTTGATCACTCGTTATGGAGTGAACAATTAGCCTGCGTTATTGCCGAGCAAGAAAACATTGAATTAACCTCCCAACACTGGGAAGTGATTCATTTTGTGCGTAATTTCTATTTGGAGTACAACACCAGCCCAGCAATAAGAATGTTAGTTAAAGCAATGGCAAAAGCACTGGGTGAAGATAAAGGCAATAGTATTTATCTGTATACTCTTTTTCCTAAAGGCCCAGCTAAGCAAGCAACTAAAATTGCTGGCTTACCAAAACCCGCACGGTGCATCTAGCAATGACAACAGCTAAACCAAATAATACAGCAAAACGCCGAAATAGCGGCCGTAGCTATAATCGCGGTGCAATTACAACCAAAAAAGTGAATAACTCAATAAAGCGCGAGATAAAACCAGCCATTGCCGCCAGTGAGCGAAAAATTGTCTTATTTAATAAACCATTTGATGTGCTGTGCCAGTTTACTGATGAAGCAAACAGGCAAACCTTAGCTGACTTTATTACCATTAAAGATGTATATGCTGCAGGACGATTAGATAGAGACAGTGAGGGCCTGCTATTGCTCACTAATTGTGGGAAATTACAAAACACTTTAACAGCGCCAAACAAAAAAACCAGTAAAACTTACTGGGCACAAGTTGAAGGTGAACCAACTGATGCAGCAATTAAACAACTGTGCCAAGGCGTCGAGCTCAAAGACGGATTAACATTACCAGCCGTTGTTAAACGCATAGATGAGCCAACTTTATGGCCACGTAATCCTCCCGTTAGAGAGCGAAAAAACATTCCAACCAGTTGGCTCAGTATTACCCTTACCGAAGGACGTAATCGCCAAGTAAGAAGGATGACAGCACATATTGGCCACCCTACTTTACGTTTAATTCGCTATCGTATTGGTGACTATACGTTAAAAGGAATTGATAATGGCCATTTTAAAATAATCGCAGATGAACTATAGCTGTGCTTGAGCGCAGCTATTTTAAATATGCCTAGCAGCGCTCAGCTGATTTTTTGTATCAATCTTCACTAACAACGATACAATTACGTCCTTGTCTTTTTGCTTGGTACAAAGCTTTATCTGCCGCATCAACGAAATAGATATAATCGCCAGTTTGGGGATTATGCAAAGTTTTAATGCCCATGCTTAGTGTTATATAGCCAACATCTGTATATTCATGCTTAATAGCTAATTGATTAACTGCTTGCTGGATTTGTAATGCACTATGTAAAGCCTTTTTCGGATCAGCCTCTGGCAGTAACACCACAAATTCCTCACCGCCAAAACGTGCAACAATGTCCTTTTCGTGATTCATCGTGGCCACTGCAATACATTGTGCAATTTGATACAAGCATTCATCGCCTTTAATATGGCCGTAGTTATCATTGTATTGCTTAAAATAATCAATATCGATTAAGAGCATTGATAACGGCTTTATTTTTTTATTCATTAATTCAAGTTCATTGGCCAACTTGTCATCAAAACAACGTCGATTGGCAATTTGTGTTAATGAGTCTAAAAATGCCATGTCTCGAAGTGTATCTTCAGCAGCTAAATGCTGTGTTACATCCTTAAAAATAGCTAGAAATTCGTGCCTAAAATATCTTCCCGAAATTTCCATCATTATTTGGGAGCCATCTTTACAAGTAACACAATAAACTTGTGGTTCAATATCAGTATCATTTTCTAACGCAAAGCTAAGAGCTTGTTGCCACGTTTGTCGCACCCACATCAGATAATGTGGATCTGGGTAAGCATTAAGCCACCAATCATTAAGTGTTGGAACATCGTCAATAGTGTAACCGAACACATCGACAAAACGTTGGTTTATACGGATCACATTCTCGGTGAGCATACATACATTACACAACGGGATTGGCACTTGCGTAAATAAATTAACGTACTCACTCAAATCATGCTCACGGGTTAGTGGTTTATTATCTTGAGTTGAATAATCACTATTTTGCACGATAACAGCATTATTTTGACTTGTTTTTACACGCATCGATAGCGCGAAATGCCATTCTTGCCACCAGGTTGCTAACTGTGAAACGAGAAAATGCTCAGACTCACTTGAAGTTTTCAAATTCACGGCAACACTTTTAAGTAGGCAATCTACTTTACTATATTCAATGACTCCCAATTGTTGATAATTTAAAAGAATATTTTCAAAAAGCCTATACGCATCAACTCTTAAAATACTGCGCGTGTCATCAACCATCGCTGTTAATTGTGATTTAGAATTACCAGCATATTGTGCAATGAAGTTAATTATTGATTGTTGATAGAAAATATAGTCCATATATATTGCCCATTAATTACGTGTGCATAAAAACATGCACTTGGAAGTACACCAGAATAATTTAAAGGAATGTAAGCAGATGGAAATATTCGGCGTGAGAAAATTCGTAAAGAGCAGTTGATTAATGTAAACAATATAAAAGTGAAATCGCAATTTAAAAATATCCTTAATAACTTTATCGGTCCAGTAATTTACGTTATTTTAGCAATAAAACTTAGCCACTGTTCATTAAACAAACAAAAAACTATCATGTAAGAATAAATAAGGGTAAATTTATCATCTGACAGTGTATAAAAGTACTAGCTCTTATATATTTTAACAATCCAAAAAGACGACTTTGTGGCGCACAATATGCTTATTTTGTTAAATAACTCAAGTATGTTATTACACTGCCGTTATACATTATTGTATGAATAAACTCTCGACTTAAAAATACGGTATTAACTACATTATCGCGCGCATGGGATTAGATGCTAAATGGATATGACCAATGAAGAACTAAATTTTATATCAGATCTTTTCCAAGTGACGGTTCCTTCAAAATTAAGGGATAATCATACACTGACATTACAAAGCTCTATCCCTGCCAATATTGCTGAATTACTAAATAATACAAAATTAACACTACTGGCTGAAGTTGGCGATTATCAATTATGGTTTCCACTTGAAATAAGAATTGCTAAAACAGGCGTTGTGACCCCTGTATTAAGCGCACCAGAGGTCATCGACACACAAGGAATAAAGCGCTGTTGGCGTGGCGGGAACCTCAATATTCAGAGCCAAGACTTTGAAGTTGAATCAATCTCAAGTACTGGACTTTTTCTGAAATCAACGACTCAAAAAGCTCCTTTAGCGATTGAGCAACAGATAAAATTAACCCTTCCAAACAAAAAAAATATTACTATCGACATCAAACCGGTACGTTTTAGTAAGCGAGGCATGGCTGCCAAGATCACTCATATTCATCAAGGGAAAGAACATCTAAGGGCTTATTTATTTGAAGCCCATAAGCGCCAAAATGCCAATTTATATGAGTCCACAAACAGCTTATAAATATAATTCACAGTTGTGTATTAGTCGCAGCTAGTTGCAGTGAGGTTAGTACAGCGATAAGCTAAACCTTTATTATAATAAATGAAGGTTCTATGAGCGAAAATAACTATCCAATAGGTACTCAATGCACGCCTTGGAATGATAAAGATAAACAGTGTTGGTTTAACCTACAAACGATTAAACGTAGTTATCAATCTGAAGTTGTAACTTTAATCAACGAACTGGATAATGATTTCGAGGTTGAGCAATATGGTGCGCTCAGTTTTGATCCTACTCGCTACCCTCTTTTTATTATTAAATCAAAACAGTGGGCATCGAATAAACCGAGCATATTGATCACCGGTGGCGTACATGGCTATGAAACAAGCGGTGTTCATGGCGCATTACATTTTATGAAAACGCTAGGTATGAAATACGCTAAAGAGTTTAACTTACTGGTTGCTCCTTGTATTAGCCCGTGGGGATA
Organism: Pseudoalteromonas sp. SR41-8; assembly: GCF_014163915.1. Taxonomy (NCBI): domain Bacteria; kingdom Pseudomonadati; phylum Pseudomonadota; class Gammaproteobacteria; order Alteromonadales; family Pseudoalteromonadaceae; genus Pseudoalteromonas; species Pseudoalteromonas sp. SR41-8. Next base: position 199,506 of record NZ_JACJEE010000002.1, on the reverse strand, counting down.
TGAAACCATTAATCGCTGGAACCCAGCAGCCATAGATCCAAACCGTTCGTTTTATTCACCAAGCCCAGCACCAGAGTCAGCAGCACTAATAAATTATATTAAAGCACAAAATATACCTTTATTAGCGCATATTGATCTGCATGAAACAACTGACACTGACAACAGTGAGTTTCGCCCTGCACTTGCGGCTCGTGATGGCAAGGTGAACACTAATTGGAATATTCCTGATGGTTTTTATCTTGTCGCTGATAGCAATAAACCTGAAGCGCAATTCCAAAAAGCGATTATTGACACTGTTGCTAATGTGACTCAAATTGCCCCCAGTGATGAAAACAATCAACTCATTGGAGTGCCATTAGAACAACATGGTGTGATCAATTATGCAGCACGAGAACTCGGTTTATGCATGGGCTTTACAAATGCACAGTATGTCACGACGACAGAAGTGTACCCAGATAGTCCGACGGCAACAGATGAGCTATGTATTACAGCACAGGTGGCTGCAATTAAAGGTGCATTAGATCACCTGCTTACAAAATAATTATTGCGAGGGTCTATTGGTAATTATATTTAGGCCCTATTCTGACATTTTTAATCTGGTTATATATTATTCACTGATTAATTAATGCAAATTGATAAAAAATTAAAAAATACCTAGACTCCGCGTTTAAATTGTATAAAATTCGCGCTCTTAAATTTTCTCACAAGGAAGCACGTTGAAATTTAGCAATAAACATGGGCAGGTTAGTTTACACCGCGATCAAAATATTATCATTGCTGATTTTTACGGTAATCTTAACGCCAGTTTAGTGACTGCATTTAGCAATGGCTTATTTGAGCAGGTTAGTCAGCTTGCCAATAAACCATGGGGATATATTAGTAATTCTCAAAACCTGTTGGCTGCAACTCCTCAGGCAGAGCAACAACTTACAGTGTTGGCCTCTGCCATGGTTCGTAATGGATGTATTGCTAGCGCTTATATTTTTGATTCAGCTATCGTAATCAATCAAATGCAACGCATTATTCACAATGCAGGCCTTAGCGTGGATGTTCGCCATCATCTGTTTAAATGTTTAGTGCAAGCTAAAACCTTTGTTCACCAAACAATGAACGATAAAGCAGCTCAATTTCACTCTGCATAACTTAGTTACGATAAAAAACACTACTTATTGATGCCTTAATACCGCGGTCTTCTTCGGCTGTGATCACAAAATCAAGTTGGTTGAGCTTATTTGGTAAATCATAGCCATCTGCAACCACAGTGACCGGGATGCGCTTCATTTGACCAGGCTCGACAGCTGTAAGTTGAGGGCTCTGTAACTTAGCCACATCAAGACCGGTAATCGCTACTCGGTAATGCAGTAACTGTTGTGTTTTATTAATTATTGTCAAGGTGTAAGGGTTTTCAACTAAGCCCTCATAATTTACTCGATATAATGCATTACGATCACGCAGTACTGACACTTCGATTGGCGTGCGTTGAACTAACCACGCTAACATACTGACCATTAATAAAACCGTGAGTGCGCCATAACCAACCAGTTTCAACCGGTATGGATTAGTTTGCTCGCCAGCCATCTGTTTTTCGCTTGCGTACTTGATCAAGCCTTTTTGATAGCCAAACTTATCCATTGTGTCGTCACACGCATCGATACATAAACCACAGTTAATACATTCATATTGTAAGCCGTTACGAATATCAATCCCTGCAGGGCACACTTCCACACATAAATTGCAATCTACGCAATCACCTAAATCTAACGCTTTAGGATCGGCCTTACGTTTACGTGGACCACGACTTTCCCCACGCGCACTATCGTAAGTGACAAGTAATGTATCTTTATCAAACATTACAGCCTGAAACCGTGAGTATGGACAAGCAATGGTGCACATTTTTTCTCTTAAGAAACCGGCATTTCCATAAGTACAAAAGGCAAACAAAAATACCCAAAAACTAGTAATGCCCGACCATTGCAGAGTAAACATATCCCCATACAAGCTTTTAGCCGGAATAAAGTAAGCCATAAATGACGTTGCTGTAAACAATGATATGATTAACCAAGCGCTATGCTTGATTGTTTTTTTCTGCCATTTTGATAACGTCCACGCGGATTTATCTAACTTTATACGTTGATTACGTGTTCCCTCTATACGTTGCTCCACCCATGAAAACATCAGCATCCAAATTGTTTGTGGGCATGTATATCCACACCATACCCGGCCAAGCCAATTGGTAACAAAAAACAACGCAAAAGCGCCTAACATAAATAACAACGCCAAGATCATAAAATCTTGGGGCAGTAAGGTCAGCCCAAAAATAGCAAACTTTTGACTCGCAACATCAAGCAATACCGCTTGCTGGCCTTTGTATGGGATCCAAGGAATAAGAATGAATGTAAGCATGAGTAACCAACCAAGGTTACGGCGAATACGCTGGAAAAATCCTTTTTGCTCACGGATATAAATAGGCCCTTCATGCTTATAGGGCTTGATGATCATATCTTCTTCTTTAATATCAAATTTCATAATAACTACTTACTGTGACGGTTAGGCCTGTAAGTTTGCAAGTTTCAGACCAAACTGAAATTAAATTAAGCAACTGAATATTAATGAATTTTTATTTAATAAATTCGCTAAAATCGCGATATTTAGCGAGTATCGTGATATTTAACGATTTTTACGGATCATCAACTTGCGCATTTTTGATCGTAACGTACTCTCCGGCATGCCTAATTTAACTGCCGCGCCTTGACTGCCAGAAATTTGCCAATTTGATAGCTCTAATACTGCGATGATATGCTGTCTCTGCGCTTCGTCAAGGCTCAGATCCGTGTTTAGGTTAGTGCTAGCATTGGCATCAAGTGGTTGCGATAACTGCAATACAGACTGCTTTGATAAAATAGCCTCTCGCTCTAGTACATTCTGTAATTCACGAATATTACCCGGCCAATCATACGCTTGTAGCTGTGTTATGGCTTTCTCACTGAGTCCTTTGAGCTGTTTACCAAGACGTTTATTTAATTGTGCAATCAAATTACTACACAAGTATGGAATATCTTCTTTACGCGCTTTCAGTGGTGGAACTGTGATTGGAAATACATTTAGTCGATAATATAAATCTATTCTAAAGCATCCTGACTGCACCATTGCCCATAAGTCACGATTAGTCGCAGCAATTACACGAATATTAACTTTACGTGTTTGGCTACTGCCAACACGTTCAAATTCATGCTCTTGCAATACCCGTAACAACTTACTTTGCGCTTCAAGAGCAAGCTCTCCAATTTCGTCTAAAAAAATGGTGCCATTATTAGCCAACTCAAAACGTCCTTTACGATGCTCCTTAGCCCCCGTAAAAGCCCCCTTTTCATGACCAAATAACTCAGATTCAAGTAAGCTTGGCGTAAATGCGGCGCAATTGACCTTAATAAAGGATTGCCCACTGCGCCCACTTAAGCGATGTAAGTTACGAGCGACTAATTCTTTTCCTGTGCCGTTCTCACCTAAAATCAACACAGTGCTATCGGTCGGGCTAACAAGTTTTATTTGCTCAAGCATGGTTTGAAATACGTGGCTTTTGCCTACCAAACCAGACTCTTGCCAATCTTCATTAAGTTCTGCTATCAAATAGCTATTTTGCTCTTTTAATTGCTCACTTAAGTGATTCACTTGCGCTAAAGCATCACGCAGTGCGTGCTCTGTCTGGTGTTGTTTTGATACATCGCGAAATATCGCGACAGCGCCGATCAACTGATTATTTTTATAAACGGGTGTAGATGTATATTCTACCGCAAAACAGCTGCCGTCTTTACGCCAAAATACCTCATCTTTAACATGCCGATGCTTGCCGTCAAACATAGTGCAATAAATCTGGCATTCATCTGCTGGATATGGCCGCCCGTCAGCATGACTATGATGATGGTACTGATGAATTTTTTTACCCAGCAACTCATCTGCATGCCATCCAGTCATGCGTTCAGCAGCGGGGTTTACAAATACCGCATTACCACTTAAATCAAAGCCATATATTCCCTCACCAACAGCGTTGAGTAATAAAGTTGGATCGTCTAAAAACTGTTTTATCATTGCTTACACCGAATTCGCGAAATATCGCGTTCATTATGCCTATAATGGCGAAGATTTGCACCCTAAGTGACTAAATCATACCGCTCATTAAAGCGAAACTATCCGTCGTTTTGCTTCATCATGAACCGCATCTAAAGTAACTGTAAGACTACAGCACTCATTATTAATCAATTGAAAATAATATTAATAAATACCCAACTATCATCAAGGAAAAGTTAATCAACTTGTAATTTTACTATATTAGCTTTGCAAATATGTATTAACTGCAGTGTCTGCACACTTCTTATTTAATTATTGCATAATCTTTGCTTACAATTTCATCTCTGGTAGTAGTTACATTCTTGGTTGTAACCGATTAAACTCAAAAAAAACAATATTGTAGGGATCACATGTCGTTAATTATTAACAACCTTGAAAAACACTATAAAACGGTTACTGCGGTTAATAAGCTGTCATTTGATGTGCAACCAGGAGAGATTTTTGCTTTACTTGGCCCCAATGGTGCGGGGAAATCATCATTAGTAAAAATGATCGTTGGTTTTTCCTCTCCAGATAGTGGCTCTATTCAACTCAATGATGCAGGACAAGCGTATTCATCTATTCCGGCACATTTACTGGGCTATCTACCAGAAGACCGAGGCCTCTATCCAGAAAAAACAATAAAACAAAATCTACAATTTTTTGCAGCATTACACGGCGTAAAAGATAGCGAATTTACGCAGCGCTGTGACTATTGGTTAGCTAAATTTAATTTAACCGCACGCTTGAATGACCCCTTAAAATCACTTTCTAAAGGGAACCAACAAAAAATCCAATTGATCACTGCAATTTTACATAAGCCCAAATGGGTAATTTTAGATGAGCCATTTTCTGGCTTAGATCCTATTAATCAGGAATTAGTTGTTGAATTTTTAGCGCAATTAAAACAGCAAGGCATGACCGTTATTTTAAGTGCACATCAGATGGCGATGGTAGAAAAACTTGCTGATCGGGTATTGCTATTAAATCAAGGTGAAAGTGTTTTATACGGCAAACTCAGTAATATACTTCAAAGCGCGCAAAATAATAGTATTCAAGTCGTATTCAACGATCCAATTAATCAAACTTACTTTGAGCAACTATGTGAACATTATTGTGTTGAGCAAATAAAAGCACAGCAACTAACTATCACCCTAAAGCAACACCAATCACTTAACCAGTTACTTCCTCAGTTAATCAGCATCGGGGAAATATGTGAACTCAAAAATAAAGCTCAGTCACTGCATGCAATTTATTTACACGCAGTAGCTGAGCATAACGCTAAACTGGATCAAGGAACGACGCTATGAATAAATCATCGCTTACACAGCAACAGCTCTGGATTGTTGCAAAATGGGAGTTCTTGCATTTTTTTAAATTAAAACAAGAAATTATTTCGAAGTTGATCATGCTCGCTATTGCTGGAGTTATTTATTTTTTTGCCACTGCAAACAGTCAACTTGAACAAGGTTATCATTTAGCAAGCAACCTCGAGTTTAGCGTCAAAACAGAGCCTACATCGACACAATTTAAGTTTACCAAACATGATGATTTAACTGCCATCATTGCAAATTTAGCTGAGGATACTGGCTATGATGGCGTACTTAAGTTTGACCAAGCGACTCACTCATATACGTTAATAACGGCTGTAAAATCAGCATGGCAAACAACATTGCAATCGCTCCTTAGAGCGCAATTGCAACAAGCTCAATTTGATAGCTTAGGCTTAAGCGAGCAACAACGACTAGGATTGACGAAAAATATTTCAATTGAACATAGGGTACTTGACGAGCTTTTGAAAAATCAAGCTGATCGTAGTCAAGCATACACAGCATTTGGGGTACTGATATTATTATTTGTTGCGATGTTTGGGATCTTTGGCCAACTCTTTGTCAGTATTACCGGTGAAAAGCAAAACCGCGTAACGGAGCAATTGCTAGCCACCATGACACCACAAACATGGATAGATGGTAAGCTACTTGGGCAAATATTACTTGCAGTAAAAACCATGATTGGCACCTTGCTATCGATTATTTTATCGATGCTATTTTTTACCGTTATCATTAAACAACAAGCCCTCAATTTAGACTTTATTAATTGGTCATTACTGCCTTGGTTGTTAGCCTATGCGATTGTAGGTCTTGGCATCTGCGCTGCATTTATGGCTGCGATCGCAGCGGGTATTGATGATCCTAATCACAGTAGTAAAAGTGCCTTAATGATGCTGCCATTGGCACCTATTGTGATTGCATTTTTTGTTATCGATGCACCAAACAGTGTTTTAACAATCGTGCTTAGTTACTTGCCGATCACGGCATTTGCGGTTATGCCGGTGCGCATGTCATTAGTTGAAATACCAATTTGGCAAGCACTCTTATCCCTGCTTCTCAGTATTGGCTGTTTTTATTACTTACGTATATTTGCCGCTCGTATTTTTAAAATGGGTATGAATATGTACGCAAAAGAACCGAGTTTAAAGGCTATGTGGTTGAGTATCTTTAAATAACAAAACATATAGGCAGATAGCGTTGCGTTATCTGCTATTTAATGATTGTGAGTTTTGCTATTTATAAAATCAGTGAGAGCAAATAGCACACCTGATATCACAAAAGTAACATGAATTATTACTTTCCACATCAATTCATCACTTGAGTGACTAGTAGAGCTTATAAACACCTTTAACAGTTCGACTGCAGAAATGGCAACAATTGCGCTGATCAATTTCATTTTAAGACCAGAAAAACCTACTTTACCCATCCATGCAGGGCGATCTTCATGATTACCAATATTTAATTTAGAAACAAAATTTTCATAGCCACTAAAAATAATTATTAATAATAATCCTGCCAGTAATGCGGTATCAACCAAGGTCAAAATACCCACCAGTAGTTGCTCATTAGTAGCGCTAAATGTATTTATCGCCATTTGATACAGGTATTTAAAAAACTTCAAAAGTAACAGTACAATTGCAACGAGTAAGCCTATAAAAAAGGGAGCTAGTAGCCAGCGGGCTCGAAAAATAAAGCTTTCAACAAACTGTTCTAGTTTAGATGCAACACGAGGTGTGGTGTCAGGTAGTTGGCTTTGAGACATAATTATTCCTAAATTGATAGCTGGCGTAAGATAGCATTGATTAACATAAGTTTCTCATTATTTTACCGTCTCTTATTACATTATATTTGTCTTTACGATAAAAATATTTCGTTATCTTTTATTGTCATTTCGTTTAAGAATCACTTACCAACAGCATGTTGCTTGATTGGATCACTGTTGTTTTTGAATATAAAACAGCAGTCACTACATTTTTTAGGAATACACGAATGAAAAAAGCATTGCTAGCGCTTATCGTAGCGCCATTATTTGCAGTTTATGCAACTTTTGCTGTTGCTGACGATGCTGTTGAAGCTTCCGCCGAAACAATTAAAGAATACACTGAGATGTGTTTAAACTGGGCTAAAGACGACGACATCAGCAATGAAGAGCTTAAACCATACGTACTAAAGTGCGTAAATGATGAACTTGAATCAGAAGGCTATAAAAAAGTCACTGACGTAAAAATCTAACGTCAAAAATGCCTCTAAAGGCATAATTTTTGATATAAAAAAACCGGAATTGACACAAGGGTGTGCATTCCGGTTTTTTTGTTTTCAGAGCTTAGTATTCTACTCAGCGTCCTTTTTTGTTTTTGCAGCGGCTTTTTTAGGTGCGGCTTTCTTGACTGTTGCCTTTTTAGCGGCTGGTTTTTTCTTAGGTGCGGCTTTCTTCTTTGCCTCTTCAACCCACTTTCCTGCATTGAAATGTGCAGTCCAGCCTGTTGCTTTACCGTCAACCTCAGTCATTACATATTGTTCTTTATTCTTACGGCTATAACGAACAATTGCTAAGTTACCATCAGGATCTTTTACTGGTGCATCAGCTAGATAATAAAACTTAGGTGAAATACGATCTCTAAAACGCTGTAACTCTTCCACTTTAGGGGCACGAGTTTCACGTGATTTAGGGAAGGTATTCGCTGCTAAGAAAATACCTGCAGCGCCGTCACGTAGCACAAAGTATGCATCCGATTTTTCACACTCTAATTCTGGTAACTGAACAGGGTCTTCTTTTGGTGGCGCTGCTTCGCCGTTACGCAGTAATTTACGGGTGTTTTTACACTCATCATTACTACAGCCAAAGTATTTACCAAAGCGCCCTGATTTAAGCTGCATATCTGATGAGCATTTATCACATTCAATGATAGGGCCATCATAGCCTTTAATTTTAAACGTGCCCTGCTCAACGACATAGCCCTTACAAGCAGGGTTATTACCACAAACATGTAATTTACGAGTTTCATCTATTAGGTATGAATCCATTGCCGTTTCACAAATTGGGCAACGCTTCATTTGCATCAATGTTTCGGTTTCGACATCTTCAACGTCAGCGGCAACCGCTTCATCACCTGACACTAAGTTCATAGTGGTAGTACAACGTTCTTTTGGCGGTAAATTATAACCTGTACAGCCTAAGAAAACGCCAGTAGAGGCTGTTCGAATACCCATTTTTCTGCCGCATGTTGGACAGTCAATATCAGTTTCGACCATTTCATTTTTACGCATCCCACCTTCATCTTCTTCACCACTGGCTAAAGTCAGTTGTGTAGAAAAATCAGCGTAAAACTTGTCAAGTACCTGTGTCCAGACACGCTCACCTTCAGCGATGTCATCTAACCGGCCTTCCATTTTTGCAGTAAAGTCAAAGTTCATCAGATCAGTAAAGTTCTCAACTAAACGATCGGTGACAATTTCACCCATTTTTTCTGCAAAGAAACGACGGCTTTCAACACGGACATATCCACGATCTTGTATCGTTGAAATAATCGATGCATAGGTAGATGGACGACCAATACCACGCTTTTCAAGTTCTTTTACTAAACTCGCTTCACTAAAGCGTGCTGGCGGCTTAGTAAAATGCTGTTTTGGATCAAGTTCAACAAGGCTTAATATCTCGCCTTCTTTAATAGCTGGTAGTGATTGATCTTCTTCGTTCTTTTTTCGAACTGCTGGTTGTACTTTAGTCCAACCATCAAAACGTAACACCCGTCCTTTGGCTCTTAATTGGAAATCGGCGGCAGTAACAGTTAATGTTGTTAAGTCATATTCAGCAGGGACCATTTGACACGCAACAAATTGACGCCAAATTAACTCATAAAGCTTTTTAGCATCCGGGTCTACGCCATCTAGGTGACCAGATAACACAGTAACACTTGAAGGACGGATCGCCTCATGCGCCTCTTGTGCATTGCCTTTTGAACTATAACTAATAGCTTCTTTTGGTAAATACTTATCACCAAACTGCTGCGAAACATACTCGCGACACATTGCAACTGCATCTTTCGACAAGTTGGTTGAGTCAGTTCGCATATAGGTGATATAACCTGCTTCATACAAACGTTGCGCTAACATCATGGTCTTTTTAACGCCATAGCCTAAACGCGTACTCGCAGCTTGTTGCATTGTTGAAGTAATTAGTGGCGCACTAGGACGACTTTTACTTGGCTTTTCCTCAACACTAACAACTTTATATTCAGCTTGCTCTAAAGATGCAGTAGCTGCCATAGCTTGCGCTTCATTGACTGGCTTAAAGGCTTTATCACCTTGCTTGAACACCTCTAAACGAAGTGCCGACTCTGTATTTTTCACATCGGCATGAATATCCCAGAACTCTTCAGGAATAAACGCTTTAATTTCACGCTCGCGCTCAACTAACAAACGTACTGCGACAGACTGTACTCGTCCAGCGGATAAACCACGGGCAACTTTTTGCCACAATAATGGCGATACCATAAAGCCTACAACACGATCTAAAAAGCGACGAGTCTGCTGGGCATAGACCATGTCGGTATTTAGCTCACCAGGGGCCTCAAAGGCGGCCTGAATGGCATTTTTAGTTATCTCATTGAATACGACACGCTTATACTTTTCTGGCTCTCCACCGATAATTTCTTGCAGGTGCCAAGCAATCGCTTCTCCTTCCCTATCCAAATCCGTTGCGAGATAGATTTGGTCGGCGTTTTCAGCGAGCTTTTGTAATTCTTGAACAACTTTTTCTTTACCTGGTAATACTTCGTAATGTGGCTCCCAGCCTTTATCTGGATCAATCCCCATTCGAGCTACTAAATTTGTATAATCACGCTGTTTTTTGTACGCGGCCTTTTCTTCTGGTGCCATTTTACGTACTTCTGCAGGTGTTTTTACAGCAGCCGTTTTGGTTTTGCCTGAACCGGAGGTAGGAAGATCTCGTACATGCCCAATAGAGGACTTGACGATAAAATCGTTTCCTAAATATTTATTAATTGTTTTAGCCTTAGCAGGAGACTCTACAATTACTAGCGATTTGCCCATAGTTGCCTATTTCTAACCAAGTATTTTAAATGTGTTTTGCCCATTTACGGGCGCGAATATTTATAGGTATATCTACAAACACCAATTGTTACAAGCTTTTAATACAAACTTTTCTGCTTTTAATGAATAATTAAACAATTATTGTCGTTAATTTAGACAAAACGGTGTTTTAAGGTATTTGCAGTGGAATATATAGAATAGCAACAAAAATGCCAACCTTATGGTTGGCATTTATTTTATTTAAATGTTTGAAACTAGCTAACCATCATCACTAATTTGTAATTGTGCAGTGGTATTGTTCTCTTTAGGCGAAGTAAATGAAAGCTTTAAAAATCCAATAGATTTTTTATTCGGCTCCGCTTCACGACTTATAGAAAGGCCAATTAATGCAGCATTTGTTGCTGAAGAATTGCCAATCACAAATCCGTCTGTACCACTGTAATCTCCGTTTTCTGTACTTATCTCAACATTTGTTTCCGCAGCTAACGGGTTATTGTAAATATCAGAGTAATAAAAATTAAAAGATAACGAAGCTAACTGAACACCCGAATCATAGCTTGCAATATTGAGCTCTGTGATATCACACATTTGATCGTTAACACTCTCCTCAAGACCAAGAATCACCTCAGATGTAGTCCCAACATCATATTGATTAGTGATGTTTTCACAGCTATCAATACTATTGGCTACTCCCAGAGCATTTATTGAAAGATTTCCAGTGGGATTACCAGCGTCATCTAACTCAATTTCAGCTAACGCCGCAGCAAACTTATTACGTAATGATTCTTTGTCAATTACAAAACGGTAATAAACTGTACTGCCGGACATAATAACTTCAAATGAACGGCGTACATCAATAAGCTCTTTATTACACATGTTAGCAGCCTGTGCTGCTTCGGTGCATAATAACCCATTATATTTGCCATCTAGTAATGTATGCATACCGTTAGAGTCTATATCACCTATTGGCTCCTCAAAATGGGCTCCGTTCGTTGCAAACTCACTACATGGATCAGTATCTGAGCCATCTGTACAGCTTTGTGCATCTTTAGTTAATGAAGCTGTCACTGGGTCATAAATTGCCGATAAACCGTCGTAAGTTCCGCTCTCATTATGATCAACGAACGCTTCATTTAAGTCATAGCCTGAATAGTATTCATTGCTATCGAATAGGCCATTACCATTAATATCAATAAAAGACTCTTGCCCTTTAGCTGTAACTAAAACTGTAGCACGTGCCCCAAGCGGTACACCTAATTCATTCGTGTTAGCATTCAAAATCCCATCAATACAAGGCGCAGGGTTATTCTTATATAAATCGCAGTTACGTGTTTCTTCAACCAATCCTGCAAAATTTGCATTTGCATTTAACTGAGTAAGTGTGACGGCATTACTTTGTACAAATGTAGGATTAGTAATGCCAACTATATCCTCCAAATATTTTGCTTTAACACGTAGCAACTTTTTAGGGTTGTAATCAGATAATTTATTTCCCCATTTATTTTCAGTAAATGGTCTAGGGTTCTGGCTTCGCCATTGCACTGTACATGCACCATCAACAGAGAGACACTCTAGTTGTGGATTGCCCTCTTCACCATCTAAAGTACCAATAGCGCCCCCCTCTGTTGTTAAATACACTGAGGTACCATCTGGAACCGGGTTATTAAAATGGTCTGCAATGAGCACTGTTATATCAAACGTTTCATTATCGTATTGCAAAGTCTCTGTAGCATAGTTAGTAATCGAAGCGGTAAAACTATTATTATCAGGAAGCCCTGTACTAATAGAGAGTAAATCAGACACGGTGATAATTTGCTGATCCAATGACACCAACGACAAGTTACCTGTTGGACAGCTTACTCCTTGGTCACGGTCTGCCTCTGCTTTTTGGCATTGCGTATATACATCTTGCCAGCAAGTTACATTATCATTTTGATCGGCTGGTATTTGCTCATCAGGAATAAAACATGCTTGCACTCGCACTGCCATCGGCACAAAACCTGAATTCACTTGAACTCGGGCCAAGCCAGCAGCATCAGTGTCAACACTATGATGCGATAAACTGATCCCACCATTAGTAGAAGTAAGACGGAAATCTAAGCGTTTACTCGTAACATCTTGGCCAATTTTGTCGATTAATTTAAATGTTAGTTCACTATTTTCTTTACGACCAACACCACCAGTACCCTTTAACGCAATTACATTTTGAGTCGCTGAAATAAATTCAATCGACGCCACATCAGCTTCAGAAACAGGAATATTAACTGACGCTATTTCGGGCGTGCCCCCTGTTAATACTGTTGCAATAACAGTATCACCTTGTGCACTTTTACAGCCATTTGTTCTATATGTTGACGTAGCAATACCACCAATACTGATCACTTTTTCATCAACAATTGATTTACCACTCTCAACACAACTTGATGTAAACTGAACATCAAAAGGCGTTACGATTAAATCATCATTAGTATCTCTAATTTCAACAGTTATAACGGTTGTTGCACCTGCAGCTAGAGGCTGATATTGACCCTCAATTGGATTACCTAAGCTATCTAATAAATTAGGCAAGCCATTATCTATTGATACTTTTAATTCTGCCGTACTAATTGAAAATGCTTTATTTAAGTTTGTATCTTTTGCTGTAGCAGTTAGAGTACCGGCTCCACTACTTGCTCCTGGTTGTAGTTTTAATAGCGCAAATCCAAAGTTATCAGTTAAGGCTTTTCCTGAATCAGGAAGTAATTGACCTAAATCTGTAGATAACTCAGCAATAATCCCTGAAATACCATCACCACTACTGGTGTCTACAACCTTAATGAGTACGTCAATAAGTGAATCGGATGAAAATGTATTGGTCACTGTACAACCACTAGAAGGGTCTAGCGGATTTAATGCGACAGTATTGCGATTTGTATCCCAATTAGCATTACACCCTTGGAGAAGTTTAATATCTAATTCTGCTTGAGCACTTTCAACCGGAGCATCGTCACCATTTGAAACAAAGCCAGCTGTTTTTGTTATTATCTCGTTACTTTCAGATTCATAGCTTGCAACAACTTGACCAGCTCCTTTGAAGTTGCCACTGCTTAGTGTTACTACGGCTACACCATTCTGATCAGTTAATGCAGTACCTAACTCTGGGGTGATTTTACCCGTGAATTTAGATGTAAAACTAATTAATTGAGAAGCAAGTGGCACACCATCATCTCTTAATGTAGCAGAAACAACACCTTTATTATCTTTACTAACCGGATTTAGCTCTGTAAATACTGCTCCATTTTGATCTAAGATATTTAGCTCTAGAGTTATAGTACCCGAGACCCCTGTATCACTACCCTGGCCACCCGTAGTCTGAAAATCAAAAGTTCCAGAATAAGACTCCCCACCGACATTATAAGTGGCAGTCACTTTACCTGCTCCCGCATCTTTACCTGCAGTAAGTTCGATTGTCGCAATACCATCATTTTGAGTTAATGCTGAGCCTGTTGTGGGCTGTAATAGGCCAATCCCATCTGTCAGCGTGAACAAAATACGCTTGCCAGCGACTATTTCGCCATTTTGCTTTAAAGTTGCTCTTAAGTCTAAAGGCGCTTGACTTGTTACACTATTTGAAATTGCTCCGGTATCTTGGCTATAGCCTTGAAGAGTAACTGTATAAGTGTCTTGGGCTGTACTGTCTTGATCACCTGTCGACGTAAAAGTAAAAGGCTCTGTGGTGTTAAACGTTTCACCATTAATTGTGACCGACGCATTAACGGTACCGGCTCCAGCTGTATTACCCACGGAAAGGTATATTTTAGCGCTACCATCAGTTCCAGTCTTGACAGTGCCTGATTCAGGATCAAGCTCACCATATCCGCCATCAGTAGTAAAAGTGACAATTACATTAGGTGCTGCTACACCATCTTTCAATAACTTAGCCACGAGCACTAAACGTTGTTCAGAAGAAACGTCGTTAGCAGCTTCACCAGTGGTTTCTGACAAACCATTAATACTTAGTGTATATGAAGGAGAATCAGTGCCCCCTCCATCAAGGCCTCCACCGTCCTTTTCAAGTGTTCCACCGCCACCACACGCAGTGATAAAAAAACTTAACAGTATGACACTGAGCCATCGCATTAAAGGCATTGCCCTCTCCCTAGCTTTGTTATTAATTATTTAAATAATACATTTACTCAATATTAACCTATAACACGCTTGGAAATCACAACTTTTATTTGTTTTTTGTTGTTTTTTTGATCCATATTTTTTTTTCATATTTATCGATTTTTTCTGTATAAAAATCTGCATGCTGGTAGGCTATGGCAAATTTATAAAAAATAGATTGTTACTATGTCAAAAATCCGTTCAATGAGTTTAACCACCCGTATCATGATAGGTATGTTTCTGGGGGTTGCTGTAGGCTTCATATTCCAAGCAATATTAGCTGGCGAAGACGATTATCTAATCCCACTTGGATTATTCTCTTTGCCAATTAAAGGCTTTTTTGTTGATGGTTTATTTCATATTGGTGGACAAATTTTTATCGCCAGTTTGAAAATGTTAGTTGTACCACTGGTATTTGTTTCACTTGTTTGTGGTACATGTAGCTTAAGTGATCCGAAAAAATTAGGCCGTTTAGGCGGTAAATCAATCGCTCTTTATCTTATTACTACCGCAATTGCAATTACGGTTGCGATTACCTTGGCATTATTAGTTAATCCAGGGGAAGGGATTAACTTACCTTCTGAAGCGACGTATAGCGCAAAAGAAGCACCAACTCTTGCACAAGTAATCATTGGCATGTTCCCAACCAATCCAATTGATGCCATGGCCAGTGGAAACATGTTACAAGTTATTGTATTTGCATTACTATTTGGTATTGCCATGGCACTTGGCGGCAGTGCAGGTAAACGAGTAGCGGTTGTTTTTGAAGATTTAAATACCGTGATTTTAAAATTAGTTACCTTATTAATGAACGTAGCTCCTTATGGGGTATTCTGTTTAATGGCAAAGCTCTTCACTACTATCGAGTTGAACTTGATAGTCAGCTTAGCTAAATATTTTGGTGTTGTTGTGGCTGCATTATTTTTCCATGCATTTATTAATTACAGTTTATTACTGAAATTTTTAACTGGATTAAACCCTGTTATCTTTTTGAAAAAAATGAAGCATGCCTGTTTATTTGCATTTAGCACTTCAAGTTCAAGTGCAACAATGCCTATTACACTTGAAACAGCCACTAAAAAATTAGGGGCAAAAAATTCAGTTGCGTCATTTACAATTCCACTCGGTGCCACTATTAACATGGACGGTACAGCAATCATGCAAGGTGTGGCTACGGTATTTATTGCACAAGTCTTCAGTGTTGATCTAACAATTTCAGATTACTTAATGGTAGTTTTAACCGCCACTTTAGCGTCTGTAGGCACCGCTGGTGTTCCTGGCGTAGGATTAATCATGCTTGCCATGGTCCTGAATCAAGTTGGTTTACCTGTTGAGGGCATTGCCATAATTATTGGCGTTGATAGGTTACTTGATATGACCCGCACAGCGGTCAATGTAACGGGCGATTGCATGGTGACATGTGTAGTGGCTAAATCTGAAGGTGAACTAGATGAGGCCGTATTTAACGACCCTAATGCAGCAAAAGACTTAGAGGATTATCACAAATCAACTGACTAAAGTTGTGCGTGTAATAATGAAAAAAACCCGCAAATTTGCGGGTTTTTTTATCATTTAATAACGGAAACCTTTATGGGTTTAACCCTTTTAAACGAGACAATAATGATATACCGGTTTTGTTAACAGTGTTACTCAACCCGATAGCAAGCTTGTCGCTTAAGCTCTTTTTAACTTTATATTTAATTTTATATATTTGTCGCTCATCTTGATACTTAAGCAATGTGTCATCACTGGTTTCTATGGTATCGACTAGACCTTTTTCAAGCGCTTGAGTCGCAAACCAGTGCTCACCTGTTGCCACTAAGTTAATATCTAAACTTGGCCGTTGACTGCTAACAAACTGTTTGAATAAGTCATGAGTTTGCTCTATTTCTTCTTTAAACTTCTCCCGTGCTTTATCTGTATTTTCACCAAATAAAGTTAGGGTACGTTTAAACTCACCCGCAGTGATTTGTTCAAAATCAACATCGTTTTTCTTCAGAATTTTATTAAAATTTGGAATTTGTGCTATCACACCAATAGAGCCAACGATAGCAAACGGTGCGGCAACAATTTCATCAGCGACACAGGCCATCATGTAACCACCACTGGCAGCAACTTTATCAATCGCAACCGTAAGGTGAATACCTCTATTTTTAATGCGTTGTAGCTGGGAAGCAGCAAGTCCATAGCCATGAACCACCCCGCCACCACTTTCTAGCCTAACCAACACTTTGTCTTGCTTAGGATCGGCAATTGCAACAATTGCGGTAATTTCTTCACGTAAGCTATCGACTTCATGAGCATCCATACTACCATTAAAATCAAGTACATATAATCGTGGTTTCGACTGTTCATCAGTGGTTTTTTTAGCATCATTCTTTTGTGCTTTATGGTGTGCTTTTAATGCTTTTTTAGATAAGGTGCTTTCAATAAAATCATTTTTCAAATCATCTAACTGCTCAGAAATATCATCAATCTCAATCTCACCTTTTTTACTTTTAGGCTTTATCGCTGCAGCGACACTAATTAATATTACCGCAGCGGCGGCAATCACAAATGTCGCCGTTTTAGCTAGAAACAGCCCGTACTCATATAGAAATTCCAATCGTATTCTCCAAACAAAAATTTGACCTAATTTACCATTCAAACAAAAAAAAGCCACTTTTCAGTGGCTTTTCATTTATTTTAATACTCTAAAAAGTTAATCAGTGACAATCTCGGTATTTTGAATAGATAACGCACGACCTCGAGTTACTAAGTAAGTTGCAATCTGTAATTGCATTTCACTTGTCGCGGCAGCGCTTCCTTCAGCCGTCGCGCCTGCGGCTGCATTC
This sequence comes from Pseudoalteromonas sp. SR41-8, assembly GCF_014163915.1. Classification (NCBI taxonomy): domain Bacteria; kingdom Pseudomonadati; phylum Pseudomonadota; class Gammaproteobacteria; order Alteromonadales; family Pseudoalteromonadaceae; genus Pseudoalteromonas; species Pseudoalteromonas sp. SR41-8. The sequence goes on along the minus strand of NZ_JACJEE010000002.1, from coordinate 182,039 downwards.
GGTGCAGGTGTAAGTACTGAGCTGTGATGCCCTTTGGTAAATTTAACTAAATAACTCATACCATCGTCAGTAGGCGCTTGCGACTGGGTTACTGTCGTTAAACCCATTAAGTTAGCAAGTGGCAGTGAGCCTGCAATTGGATTGTTTACAGTCATTGGTGGAATCACTTGGTCTGGTTTATTTCCATTAACTTCTCCATCTCCAACTACCACATTCATATAAACAGGTGTGCCAAGCGCTTTTATAGCAGATGCATAGTTTGTAGGATCCCCGCTATCAAGTGCCGTCTGTGCTGCAAATGAGAACTGACTCATTACACCTTGAATGTTAGCTAGCTTAGTCATTTCACCAGCTGCATTTAACGAAGTGTAATATTCTCCATACCCACATGAAATACTCTCGCTCGTAGAAACTGCTTCACCACAATTTGATACAGCAGAGCTCTCTCTATAAGCTTGGAACTCAGCAGATTCAGATGTCCCAGCTGATAGCAATACTGAGCCTTGAACAAATGGGCCAAAACTCGCCGATTCTAGTAAGAAGCTGGCTATCCCACCACCACCGCTAGCAAGTGCGACGCTATTGACTTTGAACAGACCATCAACTTGGCTATCTAAAGGTGTATTTGCTTGAGTAACAAAAGCGGGAGCAACTACTGAGCCTAATGAATGTCCAATAAACACTACATCAGAAGTGTTAAGTGATGTATCGTTTGTAAAGTTTAGACCAAGACGTAAAGCAAGTAAATCAGCTGCAGACTGTCTTAAATTGTCACGTGCTACTAGTAATGATTGCAAATTCATATACGCCAGGACAGAGCCTGTTGATGCATTAAAATCATCATTACCATCGTCATCCACGTCAATACCACGTTCACCATGCACTGGATGGTCTATTGAGGCCGTTGCAAAGCCTTGAATCGCTAAACTAGCCGTTAATGCCAGCATATCTTCTTTTTTAGAAGTAATACCATGTTGCATTATCACCACCGGCCAACCACCAGCTGGCATTTCAAGTGCCGACATACCAAGACTTTGTGTTCTGATAAAATTTATTACAGGCAAAATAGGTTTTGTTATCTGAACAGTTACTTCTTGCTGGCTTTGCACTTTTGGGATCGGATTGTATTTTGTTAAGTGGCGAGTAATATCAATTTTCGGGTAATCATGTAATCTCCCCTCACTTAAACCTTGGCAAAGCGGCTCATATGGACCAACATCAAACATTGTAGGATCAATTTCATCTTCTTTTCCTGCTTCGCGCAGCGCTTGATCAGCTGCTTGCTGATTAAGAACGGCAACTGGGCTTGAACACATGCCTTGCCAATATGTGTCAGCCAAATTTGAAATTTCTTTTCCTTCAGGCTGAGATAAATACATAGGTAGTGTCACACTACCTTTTTGATATTGAACACCTGCAAATGCTGGCGAAAGTCCAGTAACACCTTGTGAAGCAAAGACTTGCTCAACCGTTAGCAGTGGTTGCTCTGGGATTTGAACCATTGGTGTTGGCAAGGCTGGGTTTTGCAGGCTTGCTGCTAGTAACTTTTTAATAGTACCAAGTACCGGACCAACAGACTGAATCGTCATCGCCCCACTAAAAATAATATCATCTTTACTAATAGTGCCACCTGACGTGACCACATTTTCATAACTGTTTACCACGCCTTGAAGCGCTAATTGGCTCTCGGTGATCAGTGGTGTCTCTTCACTAACCAAACCATAAGTTGATGAAGGCTCGATAGAACGCCCTAATGAGTCTTTAAGCTCAGTCGTCAGCACATTAATATACGAGCTGCCAGCTTTAAACGGTTTTAATGGAATAATAGCAACCGCATTGCCACTTGCTTTAGTGATGAAATCAACGCCAAAGGTTAATTCACCTAATAGTTTACATCCGGCTCCAGCGGGTACCGCTGCGCAATCTGCATCTGTTAAACTAGCGCCCATAACAACTTCAAAAATACGCACAGATCCCGGCGCACCAGCCGAACTTTCATCAAGGCTAACATTCGCAGGAAAGGTAAGATCTATTTTATAAGGAACTTGGCTAGACCAGCCATCAAGTGCACCTAGTGCCAGGGACGGGTTAGCATAGGCGCTTCTTGGCACTGATACACCATTAGCACTCAACTCACCGGGGATATTAATAGTGCCATCTTTTGTACCACTCATTAATAAATCATTTGGTACTGAAATAACCCCATTTGCGGGATCAAACTTAACTGTAGCTGATGGAATAACTGGTGGTGTATCATTTTTAACATCTTCTAACGTTTCACCGCCGCCACAACCAGCTAGAGCAGCTGTAATTGCAAGTGAGAGTAGCATTTTTTTCATATTGTTTGCTCCGCACGTAATCTTTTTTTTATGTGTGTTGATAAATAAGTGTAGCTAATTTTGTTACTAATTCTTTTAAGTTTTCGCGTAATATTTAGTTAAAATAATGTAATTAGGTTATTAATAAGACATTAGACCAGTTAAAGTTAACGTAAAGTTTCAAATTTCGCCACCTTATTTTGCAATAAATTCGATAACTTGGTGTTTTGCTATGTTAAAATCAATCAAATTGATTTTTTGGACCTTTATTATGCAAACCTATAAAGCGGCTGATAATGCCCTACAAGACAAAGTGATCTTAGTAACTGGTGCAGGTGACGGCATTGGCCGAGTGGCTGCAATAACTTATGCCAAACATGGCGCAACGGTTATATTATTGGGTAAAACCACCAGCAAACTGGAAGCCGTGTACGATGAAATCATTGCCGTTGGCGGGCCAAAGCCTGCGATTGTACCGATGGATTTAAAAGGTGCAAGTAAACAAAACTTTCGTGATTTAGGCGCTACCATTGAACAGCAATTTGGTAAACTAGATGGCTTGCTCAATAATGCAGGAATAATTGGCTCACTGGGTCCACTTGAGCATTTTTGTTCATCAACGTTTGATAACATCATGAAAGTGAATGTTACCGCTCAAGCGATGATTACAAAATATATGTTTCCAGTTTTACGTAAATCTCCAAGTGCTTCAATTATTTTCACCTCTTCTGGGGTTGGTCGCCAAGGTCGTGAGTTTTGGGGCGCGTATGCCATTTCAAAATTTGCAGTTGAAGGAATGATGCAAACATGGGCATGTGAAGTTGGTAAAACGAATATCCGGATAAATTGTATTAATCCCGGCGCCACCCACACAGCTATGCGTGCCAGTGTCTATCCAGGCGAAGATCGCGATAAACTAGCCTGCCCTGAAGACTTAATGCCAACTTATTTATACTTAATGAGTGATGATTCAAAAGACGTCAATGGTCAATCATTAGACGCGCAAACAAAGAAATAATACCAGTCGTGTTAAGTTACTGACCATTTATAGCGACAGATAAATACAGTGATAACAAGGCAGGAATTTTGACATGTAGTTGTTCTACATAAAAAATCCCTAACGCAGTTAGCACTTTATTTAGCCCGCTAGAATGGTTAAATATTTAAGTCGATTGGTATAAACCAAGTACTAAACATAAAAAAGCCGCTAATTAGCGGCTTTTTTAATGCAAGGCAGATATTAACGGCGTTTAGTTTGTTTAACGCGATTATTATGTTTTTTGACTGCTTTACGAATTTGATTAATTTTAGCGCGCTTATCTTTGCGTTTTTCAGGCATAACAGATAATTTTGTTTGCGTTTCACGGCCAAGCTTAACTGTTTTACGTAAGTAATTTACAGTCTCTAAATCTAGCTCAGCCCAACCACCTTGTGGTAGACGTTTATCGAGCTCTAATTTACCATAACGAATACGAATAAGGCGAGAAACCTCAACGTCTTGAGACTGCCATAAACGACGAACTTCACGGTTACGCCCTTCAGTCAGCGTTACATTATACCAGCGGTTAATACCTTCGCCGCCCAGTGGTTTAATAGTAAGAAATTTTGCCATACCATCTTCAAGCTCAACCCCTTTGGTTAAATTTTTGATAGTCTCTGCTGTTACTTCACCAAATACACGTGCTGAATATTCACGCTCTACTTCGTAACTTGGGTGCATTAAGCGGTTAGCAAGCTCACCATCATTGGTGAACAACATTAAACCTGCTGTATTTATATCTAAACGACCAACAGCAATCCAACGTTCACCATCAACGCGCGGCAGGCGGTCAAATACCGTTCTACGTCCTTCAGGATCTTTACGTGTACATAACTCACCTTCAGGTTTGTTATACATAACAACGCGACAGATACGTTCAGCTTTTTCTTCAATTTTTACCGTATGGCCATCAACACGGATCTGGTCGGTTTCTTCAACACGATCACCCAGCTTTGCTACTTTACCATTAACACTGACACGATTTGCATCAATGTATTTTTCCATCTCACGTCGCGAACCTACGCCAGCTCTTGCTAAGACTTTTTGTAACTTTTCACCTTGTATACTCATTCGGATAGTTCTCTCACAGAAGGATCACTCAATAACTGGTCAATTTTACTTTGCTGCTGTTTTGGCAGTGGCGGTAAGTTATCTAAACCTGTTAACGAAAAATAATCTAAAAATTGTTTGGTTGTGGCATATAAAGCGGGCCTACCTGGCACCTCTTTATGACCAACAACATGTATCCACTCACGCTCGAGCAGACTTTTAATAATAGTTGAGCCTACGGTCACTCCACGTACTTGCTCTATCTCGCCCCGAGTTATCGGCTGACGATAAGCAATAAGCGAAAGAGTTTCTAATAGTGCACGGGAATATTTAGGCGCCCGTTCTTGCCAAAGGTTATTTAACCAAGGGGCTAAGCTGGCACACGCCTGAAATCTAAATCCACTACCGACTTCAACTAAGCGAATACCACGGGTTTGATAATGAATTTGGATCTGTTCAATCGCGAGGTTAATACGTGTCATAGACACACTTAACTCAGTTAATACGGTGTCTTTTAAATGCCGTTTACTGACTGGTTTTCCCGCAACAAAAATCGCCGCTTCAATGATCTCAACAAGCTGCTCATCACTGATTCGTTTCGTAGCCATTTTCGTAGCAGATTTTGTCACCATAGGCACCAAGACGTTGCGGTATATTCAGCGCGCTATTATGCCAGATCAATACAAAGGTTGGAAAAGTTATTCTATAAAAATGTAAAATAGCAGCGATTAAAGCGCTGCTATTGTAGATAAACGAGCTAGTGCGTTACATTTTTAATCAAATTGTCGCACCTTGATATCGTTTCACAAACTCAGTAACCACTTCACCATTACAAATCAATGAGTTTAAGTTTGCTATTTTTTCTTTCACTGGAGCCAAACCTTGCTTCAAGGCAGTAATACATAGCTGTGTTTCTGCCTGTGAGTTTTTAGCAAACACTTCAATTACTTTTTCTTGGCGAACTTTATCATCCACTTTTTTTGCAATATCACGAATATCATCACCATTACACAAAATACTTTTTGAATAACGTGATAAATACACCCCGTGCTGGGCTGCAACTTTGCGGGCTGCAGTAAATCCTTCGTTAGCACTGATTGAGCATAATTTAGATTCAATTTTATGATCAGCATTATAATAATGTGCTGCACTGGCAGTCTCAGAGAAAGCAGTCGCTGCGACGAATAATGCTAATAATTGTAGTTTCATGATTTACCTTTAAGTGGAGTTATATTGTGAGCAATTTTTGCGCATTATATAGACCGAAGTTTACAAATCAACCGAATTATCTATTTAATTTTTTATTTAAAAAAGCGTTAACAATGTTTAATCAAAATTCATATTTTGTTCAACAATTGAGCGACTTATTATTATAAATTAGCGCATGTACCATACGCTAATTGATGGTAGAATTTGCCATAATCTGCAAAAAGATAACTCTAATTAAAGGTCAAGCCATGAAAGTAATTTCATTTAACATTAACGGGCTGAGAGCTCGTCTGCACCAATTACAAGCAATCATAGATAAACATCAACCTGATATTATCGGCTTACAAGAAATAAAAGTACATGATGAAGCTTTCCCACTCGAAGATGTTCAAAATATGGGTTACCACGTTTATTTTCATGGTCAAAAAGCACATTATGGCGTAGCTATGTTATGCAAAACTGAACCTAAGTCTGTGGTTAAAGGATTCGCAACCGATACTGATGAATCACAAAAGCGCATGATCAGCGTCACTGTTAGCCAAGAAAATGGCCGTGATCTAACCGTAATGAATGGCTATTTTCCACAAGGCGATAACATTACTCATGAAACAAAATTTCCGTATAAGCGACAGTTCTACCGTGATCTAATGACTCACTTACAAAGCCACCACAGTAACGACGAGGATGTCATTGTCATGGGCGACATCAATATTTCTCCTACTGATCTTGATATTGGTATTGGTGAGGTTAATCGCAAGCGTTGGTTAAAAACTGGCAAATGTTCATTCCAGCCTGAAGAACGTCAATGGCTTGCAACCTTGCTAGATTGGGGCTTTACAGACACCTTCCGTGAACTTCATCCAGAAACAAGCGAACAGTACTCTTGGTTTGATTATCGCTCTCGAGGCTTTGATGATAATCGTGGTCTACGCATTGACGTTGTCCTAGCGACTCCAGCTTTGACTGCTCGTTGTATTGAAGCGGGAATTGACTATGAATTACGTGGTATTGAAAAGCCATCAGATCATGCGCCAATATGGTCAACCTTTAGTTAACGCTAATGGATAAGCTAACGACAATCCCGATAATAAGCATTGAACTTCAGGCAATTGCCTGGCTTGTTATCGGCTGTATTTTTTGGTCGAGTGTCAATAAGTCACACTACCAACATTTAATAACCACGCCAGCCCGTCAAACAGGCCTATTTGTCTGTGCGTTAGCATTTGCCTTATTGTGGCGAATTAAAGCCGGCATATTACCCGGTCTTGAACTGCATATTTTAGGTGTAACTGCCATAACGCTTATTTTAGGCTGGCGCTTTGCATTATTGAGCGCCACCCTAGCCAGCCTGCTGTTAACGGCTTTTAATCAAATAAGCATTGCGCAATTACCTATCCACTTATTGTTAACCGCTTACTTACCCATTTTAGTCAGTTATGGGGTATTTATACTGTGTTATAACCTATTACCACGGCATTTTTTCATTTACATTTTTGTATGTACTTTTATTTGCGCCGCTTTCATCGCCTGCTTTAAGATTATCACCATTAGCTTATTTTATTATTTAACCGGCAATTACAATTGGTTTGAGTTAAGTGAAAACTATCTCTATTTATGTGTCATTATTTGCTTTCCTGAAGCGATGTTAAACGGCATGGCTATTACCCTATTGATCACCTATCGCCCACATTGGGTAAAAACATTTTATGATAAGGATTACCTAGATCCATGAGTCTCGATTACCAATGCCCGCTCTGCCAACAATCGCTTGAGTTACATGCCAAAGTACTAAAGTGTATTAACAACCATAGCTTTGACACTGCAAAAGAAGGCTATGTGAATTTATTACCTGTGCAACAAAAGAACTCTAAGCAACCTGGCGATAATCTTGACATGGTACAAGCAAGGCGTGCTTTTTTAACCACTGGGCACTACCAGTTTTTACAGCATGCCGTTGCACAGCGAGTTGCTCTGCAAGCACCACAACAGGTAATTGATTTAGGGTGCGGGGAAGGTTTTTATACTCATGCGATTGCCAATGCATGTACTGCACACGTTTATGGCGTCGATATATCAAAATCAGCGGTTAAATATGCTGCAAAGCGATACAGTAATTGTAATTTTAGCGTTGCATCAATCAGCCAAGCTCCATTTAATGATGGCTCAGCAGATGTATTAGTGAGTATTTTTGCCCCATTATTTGATGCTGAATTGGCTCGATTAGCAAAACCAGACGCTACATTGGTAGTTGCAAGCCCTGGCCCTTGGCATTTAAAAGAACTCAAGCACTATATTTACCGAGACGTCAATGCGCATACACCGATTGCTGCGCCTGTAGGGTTTGAGCTTATAGAGCAAACATTATTAGAACAACAGATAAGCTTGCCATTTAAAGATGTGAAGAACTTGATCACTATGACTCCCTTTGCTTGGAAGTTTCGTCCTGAACATTGGCAACAACTAGAACAACAAGGTGAGCAAGTCGTCACCCTGTCATTTTATGTTAGTCAATTTAAACGTGTTACAGATTCTCTCGGGTAAACGCGCGGTCCATTTTATCAAACATATCATTGAGTAAATGGGCCAACTCTGCATAACGTGGTTTATCTTTAGGGACATGCCCTTGGTAGCCATTGGCTACCATTTTCGTATGAAGCTCTTTATACCAATGCTCCATCGCAGGCTCAAGTACAGTATCTGCACGCTTACCTAACCACAGCAATCCCTGTAGCGGTAGAGATAAAAAAAACAACGCGATAGCGACTGCTTGAGGTAAAAAACTGCTGCCTAAATAATTAATTTGCATAAATAAAGTGAGCATTGCCAAAATCGGCATTACTGTAATTGCCAGCTCGGTGGCTTTGATCACTCTAAACTCCGTGAACAGAGGCGCTAATTCTTTACGCATAGGCCATTTTTTTGCATATTCACGACCAGTTTGGACTTGTGACATCACACTTTTTTGCATCATGACTCCTAGGTGTCGCTGGTATATTTATTAATGTTACCGCAATGAGTGTATCATATTCACGGTAACATTCCTGTGTAAAATCCCTTCCACCTTTTTCGTCCAAAACGTGTTTTTGATCATGGTTTAAACTTACCTTAAAACAATTAATGAGTTAAAATAAGCGCACGTTAAGTCAACTAGACTTTAGTATAGTCATTACAGATATCCATAGCAATTTATCGACCAATGACTCTTTTACTTTAATCACTATGCTCGAGTACTTGGTTATATAACAACTAAGCTTAATGCGCAATTGTCAAAAAATGGGATCCTGTTATGTCTTCGCAATCATCACCTCATCATGTTCTTGTACTGAACTGTGGAAGTTCGAGTTTAAAATTCGCTATTTTAGATGCCACCACATCTGAAGAAATCATTTCAGGTCTTGCTGAACGCCTAGGCTCATCGTCGCCATCTGTGAAATACAAATACCTTGGCAAAAAACAACTGATAGAACTTGCGCCTAATCAAGCTCACAGTGCAGCAATCGATACCTTAGTTAGCCTTATCAACGAACACCATTTAGCTGAAAACCTTATTGCAGTAGGTCATCGCGTGGTTCACGGCGGCGAGCACTTTACTAAATCGGTACTGATTGACGACGATGTAATTAAAGGAATCACCCAAGCCGCTACTCTTGCGCCATTACATGGGCACGCTAATTTATTAGGCATTGCTGCAGCGCAAGCATCATTCAAGGGACTACCGCAAATTGCTGTGTTTGATACCGCGTTTCATCAAACCATGGGCAATGTTGCCTATTTATATGCCCTTCCTTATAAACTTTATACTGATTATGGTGTTAGACGTTACGGCTTTCATGGTACCAGTCATTATTATGTTGCAGGTCAAACAGCAGCCCTTTTAAACCAGCCTATTGAGCAAAGTAATTTTATCAGCGCTCACTTAGGTAATGGCTGCTCTGTGTGTGCAATTAAAAATGGCAAAAGTGTTGATACCAGCATGGGCTTAACTCCACTAGAAGGCTTAATGATGGGCACCCGCAGCGGAGATATTGATCCGGGTTTATTTAACTTTTTAACCACCCAACTTAACTACGATGCACAACAAATTGATGACTTATTAAACCAACAAAGCGGCTTACTGGGTATCAGTGAACTTTCTAATGACTGTCGTACAATAGAAGAAGCTGCTGTTGCAGGAAATGAAAAAGCCATTTTAGCACTGGAGATGTTTTGTTATCGTTTAGCAAAACAAATAGCCGCATTTATGGTGCCATTGCAACGCCTTGATGCGTTAATTTTTACCGGTGGTATTGGTGAAAACTCCGATATTATTCGTGATAAAGTAATAACACAACTGAGCTATCTTGGCCTTGATTGCGATAGTACAGCTAACCTTGCAGCCCGATTTGGCACACCAGGGGTTATCAGCAGTAATAATGCAAAAACAAAAGCAGTAGTAATGCCAACAAATGAAGAGTGGGTCATTGCTCTTGATGCCGCCTCAATTGCACAGGAGTTATAATTATGGCACGTCGAATTATGCTAGTACCTATCTCTACTGGGGTTGGTTTAACATCGGTCTCAGTCGGGTTAGTGCGTGCGTTAGAACAAAAAGCGGTCAAAGTTAATTTTTTCAAGCCCATAGCCCAGCCTCGCTCAGGTGAAACGGGCCCTGAAAAATCAACACAAATTGTCACCCAAGGCTCACCTATTACACCACCTACTCCTTTTGCACTAAATTATGCAGAGCAAATGATCGGGGATGGAAAAGGTGATGATTTACTTGAAGAAATTGTTGAGCGCTTTGAAAATGCCATAGGCAACGATGTAGTCGCAATTATCGAAGGTATGGTCCCTACTCGCCGCCAACCTTATGCAGGTAGAGTAAACCGCGAAATAGCACAAACTCTCGGCGCTGACATTGTGTTTGTGCTCACTCCTGGTAATGACAGTAACGATCAAATTGAAGACCGCCTAGAAATTGCAGCCGGGTATTATGGCAGTGTTGACCATGCCCGCGTATTAGGCTGTATTTTTAATAAAGTAAATGCACCACTGGATGATGAAGGCAGAGCACGCGCCGATCTCGTGGAAGCACATAAACCCGACGAGCTTGACAATGAGCTCAATCGCTTAGCATCTTTACCTATTTTTAGAAAACATCCGTTTATGTTACTTGGCTCGATCCCATGGGATTTTGAGCTGGTTGCTCCGCGCGTTAAAGATTTATGTGCGTATTTAAAAGCTGACGTGATCAACGAAGGTGATATGGCTCATCGTCGTCTACGCCGCGTAACATTTTGTGCCAGAACAGTGTCAAATATCTTAAATCATTTTACCCCAGGCGCACTGCTGGTGACCCCAGGCGATCGTTCAGATGTGTTAGTTGCGGCCTGTTTATCAGCCATGAATGGCACTAAATTAGGAGCTATCTTATTAACTGGTGGTTTTAAACCTGAGCCACGGATCATGACCTTGTGCGAACAAGCGATGGCCACTGGCCTGCCAATCCTCAGTACAGATGCTGACACCTGGCGTACTTCATTGCTACTGCATAACTTTAATATGGAAGTACCGTGCGATGACGTACAACGAATTGATAAAGTAAAGCATCATAATGCCAGCCATATTGATTCTGACTGGTTAGATACGCTTGCTAAAAGTGTCGGCAAAACTCGTAAAATGTCACCTCCAGCATTTCGTTATTTACTCACGGATAAAGCCCGCCAAGCGGCAAAAACTATAGTGTTACCTGAAGGCAATGAGCCTCGAACAATAAAAGCCGCCGCTATTTGCGGTCAACGTGGTATTGCGAAGACCATTCTATTGGGCGATCGAGAAGAAATTGAACGTATCGCTATACAACAAGGTGTTGAGCTAAACGAAAATGTAACCATTATCGAACCTCATGATGTGATCAACGACTATGTTGCGCCTATGGTTGATATTCGTAGAAACAAAGGCCTGACTGAAGTGGTTGCCCTTGAACAGCTCCAAGACAACGTTGTGCTTGGCACTATGATGTTAGAGCGTGGTCAAGTCGATGGTCTTGTCTCGGGTGCAGTAAATACAACCGCCAACACCATTCGTCCGCCGCTGCAATTAATAAAAACAGCACCAGGGTCATCATTAGTCTCGTCGGTGTTTTTTATGTTGCTACCTGATCAAGTACTGGTATACGGGGATTGTGCCATTAATCCTGATCCAACCGCTGAGCAATTAGCCGATATTGCCATTCAATCTGCAGACTCAGCCGCCGCATTTGGTATTGAGCCACGAGTAGCGATGATAAGCTACAGCACCGGCACGTCAGGCACTGGGGCTGATGTAGAAAAAGTCCGTCTGGCAACAAAGTTAGCGCAACAAAAACGCCCTGATCTGATCATCGATGGTCCTTTACAATATGATGCGGCGATTATGGAAAATGTCGCACTTAAAAAAGCACCAAATAGCCCAGTGGCTGGTAAAGCGACGGTGTTTATATTTCCAGACTTAAATACCGGTAATACCACTTATAAAGCGGTGCAACGAAGTGCTGATTTGATAAGTATCGGCCCAATGTTGCAAGGTATGCGCAAACCCGTCAATGACTTAAGCCGCGGTGCTTTGGTTGATGATATTGTCTATACAATTGCGCTTACTGCTATCCAAGCGGCACAAGCCGAAAATATTTAACACCATGGGTAAAGTGATTGCATGATGATCACTTTACCCTGTGCATTTCTTTAGCTAATAAAAATTATGAATAAAATAAATAGCTTAGCGTTGTTATACCTCCCTATTCCCAACCTTATCCACAGAAATTGTGGACAACATTGCTCTTTTATTTAAGTAAGATAATCTATACTATTGATCAGTATACACAGATGGGAAGTCTCACAATTAAAAAAGGGGTAGCAATGTCTAAGCAAACGTTACAACTGCATAGTACGGCCTTTACCATTCATAGCCTTGATGTTGATAGCGAGATCCCCGCTGCTTTATTCAAACAATCAATGTTTATTATCGCCAAAACCAACGATGAGTTATCTATTGTTTGCCCTAGCCAGTTCGCCATTGAAAGCCTTGATGCTGAGCACGATTGGCGCGCGTTAGAAGTGATCGGTCCACTTGGTTTTTCATTAACCGGAATAATGGCAAATATTTCTGGAGTTTTAGCCACAGCAAATATCTCTATTTTTGCTATTTCAACCTACGACACCGATTACGTTTTAGTAAAACAACAGCGTATTAAAGATGCCATCAGCGCGTTAAAAAAAGATGGCTATCAGTTTCTCAATGAGCCCAAATTAACATAATGAAATACACGGATATTAGTTATTTACCACAACGTCAGTTAGCGGCTAACAGTATTGCAATTTGTAGCCCTTTTAGTGGTAAAGTTGCCCCATTAAGCGAGCACCCAGAACCCTTCTTTAGCTACGGCACACTTGGCCCAGGGATAATGGTTGCCCTGAGCAATCATAAAATATTAGCGCCCTTTGATGGTACATTAATGCAAGTAAAAAATGCCGGTACTGAATTTATTTTACAAGCCAACAATGGCTTAAAAGTGCTTCTAAATTTATATTTAGACCAACAGCAACACATTAAACACACTCATATAGCCCAACTCAACGGCAGTAAAATAACCAAAGGGCAACGGCTCGCTTATTTTGATCTTAGAGATCTCAATAGCCCCTTACTTGCCAGCCTTATTTTACTTAACGGGCATCAACTTAAACCAATACATTATTCTTTATCTCAGGTTACAGCTGGGGTAGATACTCTTTTAACACTAACTAAGAAGTAATTAATATGACGACTCTTTACGGCATTAGTAACTGCGACACTATAAAAAAAGCCAAAAAATATTTAACCGATAACAACATTGACTTTAATTTTCATGATTACCGTAAAGACGGCATAAGCCTTGATATGATCACTGAGTTTGCAACGCACATCAACTGGCAAGATCTGGTCAATAAACGTGGCACAACCTATCGCCAATTATCAGATGAGCAAAAACAGAACCTTGATAAACACACTGCCTTGGCAATTTTGGTAGCACAACCAGCAATGATCAAGCGCCCAGTGCTTATTCGCAACAACAGCTATCATTTAGGTTTTAAACCAGCGCAATATGATGAGATTTTTGCATCATGAATCATCCCGTCATCGAACTTGCACAAGCCTTAATACAGCGTCGCTCAGTCACCCCTGAAGATGCAGATTGCCAAACTATGATGAATGAGCGATTGGCACAGCTTGGTTTTAATATTGAATCACTGTTTTTTACTGACACCCAAAATACATGGGCGCGTAAAGGCGACAGCTCACCGCACTTTTGCTTTGCAGGTCACACTGATGTAGTACCAACAGGACCAGAAAAGAACTGGCAGCACCCGCCTTTCTCTGGCTTTCTAGCCGATGGCATGTTGCATGGCCGTGGTGCGGCTGATATGAAAGGCTCTTTAGCTGCCATGGTGGTAGCAACCGAGCGATTTGTAACTAAACACCCCGATCATAAAGGCTCAATTTCTTTTTTAATTACCTCTGATGAAGAAGGCCCTTTTATCAACGGCACCACGCGAGTAATCGATACGCTGGAAGCCCGAGGTGAAAAAATAGATATGTGTTTGGTTGGCGAGCCTTCATCGCGTGATGTACTGGGTGATGTCGTTAAAAATGGCCGCAGAGGCTCACTGACTGGCTTTTTAACTGTTAAAGGCATACAAGGTCATGTGGCTTATCCGCAACTTGCTCTAAACCCTATTCATATTGCAGCGCCAATGCTTGCCCAGTTGAGTCAAACGGTATGGGACAACGGCAATGAATTTTTCCCTGCTACTAGTTTTCAGATTTCAAATATTAATGGCGGTACGGGAGCTGGCAATGTGATCCCAGGCGAGCTTGAAGTGCAATTTAATTTTCGCTTTAGTACCGAAGTAACTCATCAGCAACTCCAGCAACGAGTTAACGACATTCTGGCTGAATATGATTTTGCATACGAGCTGAGTTGGATTGTTAACGGTCAGCCATTTATCACCGAAGGCGGCCCGCTTATTGATGCGACGGTTGCAGCCATCAAATCAATAACTGGCTTAAATACCGCACTTGAAACCACTGGCGGTACTTCAGATGGACGTTTTATAGCACAAACCGGCGCAAAGGTTATTGAACTTGGCCCACGTAACGACACCATTCATAAAGTGAATGAGTGCGTTAATTGTGATGATCTCATTGCACTTGCTGATATTTACGAGCAAATTCTAGAGCAACTTTTAACATGATCCCTGCTAAGCTCACATCGCAGCAGTTGGCTGAGTGTGCCTGTGGTAAAGACGAGCTACTGCTTGTTGATTATCAAGATCATAAACTGCATAAAGACATTATTGATGACTTTATGCAGTTGCAAAATGCAGCTCGCGATGCAGGCTTTGCACTGACTATTGCATCAAGCTTTCGTAACTTTGAACGTCAAGCATTGATTTGGAATGCTAAATTTAATGGTCATCGACCTGTGCTCAATAAGCAGCAACAGCCCGTTGATTTAGCCTCCATGACAGACATTGAAAAATGCCATGCCATTATGCTTTATTCAGCCCTACCGGGAAGCAGTCGCCATCACTTTGGTACTGATCTTGATATTTTTGACCAAGCCAGTGTTTCTGATGACTATCAGCTGCAGTTAGAGCCTCACGAATACCAAGACAATGGCCCTTTTGCAGCGCTGACCAAGTGGCTTGATAGTCATTTAGAAAAGTATGGCTTTTATCGCCCTTATCAACATGATTTAGGCGGCGTTGCGCCTGAACCTTGGCATATTAGCCACATAGTGCAATCTGACATTTTACTACAACATCAGAGTTTAACCGTATTAGCTGATACTATAAATAACAGTCAGCTTGCCGGCAAAGCTGCTATTTTGGCGAATTTGCCGCAACTGTATCAGCGTTACGTGCTGAATGTCAGCCCTGCGGTTGTTTAGCCAGTAAAAAAACCAGCACAGCGCCAAGAATAACGGCGCTGGCAATAACAAACTGAATGCTTAGTTCTTCCGCTAAAAATAACATCCCTGCCAGTGCAGCTATCACTGGCACACACAGCTGAACCACTGCGGCTTGACTGCTTTTTAATAAGGGTACGGCAACATACCAAACACTATAGCCAATACCCGACGCAAGAGCACCAGATGCACATGCAAGCGCGATCCCCTGCCAACTGATCCCCGTTAAATAACCAAAACCCACGATCAACAATATCGGTAATGCAAATAAACTACGCACAAAATTAAACGTTGTGGTTTTCAGTGGGGATAGACACACTTTTCCGCGAATACTGTATATCCCCCACGCAATACCGCTAATCGTCATTAATAATGCTGGGCTCATTGACGGCATCGTTGCCGATGGCAGCATTAAATACACAAAACCAATGACAGCGATAATAAATGCACACCACTGTACAGTCGTGAGTCGCTCCTTGTTGAAAATCCCCCAGCCAATCATAGTCAATTGAACAGCAGAAAATAAAATCAACGCGCCAGTTCCAGTGTCCAATTCTACATAGGCAATTGAAAAACATAACGCATAAACCAGTAAGCTAACACTGCTGCGCCAACTACCACGTTCATGCTCTGCATTATTAAGATTGTTATCTTCCCTAGCTACAGACTCTGTTGGTGTTGCTTGTATAAGGAAAATAAATCCTAAACACAATGCGCCACTGAATAGCCGCAAAGCTGTAAAATTCCATGGATCAATGTAATTTTGTGCTAATGCCATACGACATAAAAGAGAATTAGCTGCAAATGCCACTAGGGCGAGTACCGTAAACAGTGTTGCTTTCAAAGTGATCCTTAGTTTTAATCTTGCTAAGCATTAAACCCTATGAGGTGAGTTATTCTATCGTTTAGTAGTCGGCAACCACTCGATCCATTAATTAATCAACATAATAAGAAAATCAGCTACCTGTTTGCCTGAAGTACCTATTTATACAGGATTGCCATAATAGCGCAAA
The DNA here is from genome assembly GCF_014163915.1 of Pseudoalteromonas sp. SR41-8. NCBI lineage: Bacteria > Pseudomonadati > Pseudomonadota > Gammaproteobacteria > Alteromonadales > Pseudoalteromonadaceae > Pseudoalteromonas > Pseudoalteromonas sp. SR41-8. The sequence continues at coordinate 165,446 of NZ_JACJEE010000002.1, read as the reverse complement.
GCTTACCTTTTGTTTTGATCATTCGAATGTATCGTGCAACAACTCAGTGACCAATGATCGCGTAACTATTTCTTATAAACACGGTGATTGCTACGCTTTTTTACATTGTTTAACATCTTCTCTGGATTAGATTATGCTAATCTGTATTAACGCTTATAAAAGGAGTGCCATGTGCAACGCAGTGTTATTTTTGGCTTTTGTGTCATGCTAAGTGGATGCAGCACAATTGGGTTTAGTGATCTGTTTTCAGATTACGCTACCCAAATGACGCCTGTACGCCAAGCTATTAAGACCAACAATATCGGCCAAGCCCAACAGCTTTTGCCGACTAATGGGCAGTCACATAGTAACTACTTGCTCAATCAATTAGAGCAGGCCCGTTTAAGCAATTTAAATAATCAAAATGAGGCTGCAAGACCACAGTACGAAGCGGTATATCAGCAAATGGAAATAAAACGCCAAGCAGCAAAAATACAAGTAAGCGCAGGGCTTGAACAAAGTAACGCCCTTTTTACCAATGATTCAGTCATTAGCTATACGCCAGCGGCTTATGAAATGAGTATGCTGCACAGTTACCAAGCACTTAATTATATATATCAACATAATATTGAGGGCGCATTAGTCGAAGTTCGCCGTGCAAATAAAGTACAAACAGATGCGTTAACGGCTAATCAAGACGACATAGATGCTAGCGTAAAAGCAGCACAAAAACATTACCCAAGTATGGATGAGGTGATCAAAAACGTAAAAAATGGCTATCAAAATGCGTTTACATTTTATCTGTCAGGTTTGCTCTATCAAAGTAATAAGCAATACGATGATGCCTATATTGATTATAAAAAGGCATTAGAGATCAACCCTGAAAACACCTATTTGCAGCAGGTTGTACTGCAATTAGCAAAACAGCAAGGATTTGATCAAGATTTTGCCGAGTATAAAAAACGCTTAGCTGAATTGCCAAAACAAGTCGCCAACAGCGGTGACGTTGTGGTCTTGATCGAACAAGGTTTAGTGCCAGAAAAAGATGAATTTGTGTTGCGCCTGCCGATTAATACATCCGGTGGTGATGCTCGTTTTTATAGCTTAGCGATGCCCGTTTATAAAGATAGAGCCTATATACCAACGGTTAATGCCATTAGTATCGGAACACAGACTTTACCTTTGAGTCCATTGGTAAGAATAGAAGCGTTAGCGGCTAAAACACTTGAAGAACAAACACCTGCAAGAGTATCGAGGCAAATACTAAGGTTAGTCGCTAAAGAAAAAGTACGGGCAGAGCTGGCTAGAAGTGGCGGCGATGTGGGTAATATACTCGCTAATCTATACAACCTAGCCTCTGAGCAAGCAGATACCCGCAGTTGGTTAACTTTACCTAATCAAATAAGTGTTGCGCGCACCCAGTTAACAGCAGGAGACCATGTTTTAAAACTTGCCAATCAGAAAGACATAAACTTTACGGTTAGTAAGCAAGGGTTAACCTTGATTTATCTAACCTCTATTAACAACTATTTTAATTCCCATGTAGTGCAACTTTAGGAGCTATCATGAAATATTTAGTGCCATTATTAACGGTCTGTCTACTTGCTGCCTGTACCAGTAGACCGACTACATCAGGTATAAGTGTTGAACAAGCTTCAGCGCAATACCAACAACAGCTAAAAGTCGATAATCCTGCACTAGGTAAAAAGCTGGCCATTAGTGATGTAAAGACTCGCCAAACGAATCAATTAACTGATGTTGTTGTCACACTTTCGAGTCAGTATAAAAAATCACAATATTTACAGTATCAATTTACCTGGTATGACGGCGATGGTTTTGTGATCAAAGGCAATCATTCTCCTTGGCAATCATTGACTTTATTTGGTTTTGCTAACGTGCAACTGCCTGGCCTTGCACCTACATCTGATGCGGTTACATTTTCATTAGCGGTACGCGAAGTATCGACACAAGCACAAGAATTTAAAGATTAAAGGACACCATTATGAATACAGTAAACACAACTAAAAAACCAACGCTTAAAACACTCTCGGGTTTTGCGTTGTTAGGTTTGAGTGCGCTTGCCCTCAGTGGCTGTGCCAATAAAGCCGTAGTCAGCTACGGAGACGCACAAGCTGTAGAAACAACTGATATTAACTTCGGTTCAACTGACTTACAAAAAGTCGCTAGCCAAATGACGGATTCACTGTTGGCATCACCTGTGGTCGGCACATTAACAGCTAATACTCGACCAATCGTATTTGTTGAACGTATAAAAAACAAAACCAGTGAACACATTGATACTGAATCAATTACCGATTCAATTTCAACACAATTATTGCGCAGTGGTAAATTTCGTTTTGTTGATATGGGCCGCGTAGAAGCCGCTCGAGAACAATTGAACTTTCAAAATGATGATGCCCTAGTAGACCCAACTAAAGCGATTGCATTTGGCCAACAAGTTGGCGCGCAGTATATGCTTTATGGCAACCTGTCGAGCATCGTAAAATCGAATGCCGATAAAGCCGACGTATACTATAAATTCACAATGCGCTTAATGGATTTAAAAAGTGGCTTAGTAGAATGGGCGGACGAAACAGAAATTCGTAAAACCCGCGAAAAATCAACCTTTGGCTGGTAATTCAGCTGAGGAGGTAAATGATGAATAAACTCATACTTGGGCTGTGTACAGCCCTGCTCATCAGTAATCCAAGCTTTGCCGCATACGAACGCAATAAAGCCGTTCCTGTCCAGCAAGTACTATTTGGCAGTGTTCAATCTGTACGTAATATTACCGAGCATGAACTTGTTCAAGACAAAAATAGTGGCTGGAAAACCTTTGGCGGTGCATTACTTGGTGGCGTTATTGGTAACCAATTTGGCGGCGGCAGTGGTCGCACCGCAGCAACTATTTTAGGCTCGGTCATCGGTGGCAGTGTGGCGAACAACAGGCAACAAAGCAGCCATTATAATCAATACCACTTAGTCGAGTTAATGATCAAAGTTGAAAATGGTGAACAATTTATGGTGGTACAAGACAAAGACAATCAAATGATATTTAGAACTGGCGACAGCGTGCGCTTAGTGTATTTATCAGATAATACAGTCCGCGTTGATAAAGCCTATTAAGCTATTACATTAAACTAAAAAGCGAGCAGTATTAATGCTCGCTTTTTAGTATTTATAACTTTATTACTACGTTAACTTTGTCTGTAATCGCTAAAAAAGCGTTGCATCTTACTCATAGCAGTCGTTAAATCATCTTTGTTAGGTAAAAATACCAATCTGAAATGATCTGGATTTGGCCAGTTAAATGCTCTTCCGTGAACCAGTAAGATCTTTTCTGCTTTGAGTAAATCTAAAATCATTTTTTCATCATTTTTGATATTAAAACGCTCAGTATCTACTTTGGCAAATGCGTACAATGCTCCTTTTGGTTTTGCACACGAAATACCTTCTATCGCATTTAAACCACGCCATGCAATATCACGTTGTTCGTATAAACGCCCACCGGGATTTATTAAATCATCAATCGACTGTACGCCACCTAATGCTTGCTGGATCGCATATTGTGCCGGCACATTGGCACATAAACGCATAGAGGCTAAGATATCTAAACCTTTACGTAAATCATCCATCAATGCAGTACGGCCACTTAATACCATCCACCCCATACGCAAACCCGCTGCGCGATAGGTTTTTGCTAAGCCATTAAAAGTAATGATCGGCACATCATCACACAGTGCACCAATGGAGCTGTGCGTGATCCCATCGTATAAAATCTTCTCGTAGATTTCATCACTCAATAACAGTAATTTATGTTCACGTGCAATATCAATTAACTGCTGTAAAAGTGCGTCGTCGTATACTGCACCCGTCGGATTATTAGGGTTGATCAGCACTAATGCTTTAGTTTTTGACGTGATTTTACTTCGAATATCAGCAATATCAGGGAACCAATCTTGCTCTTCATCACATAGGTAATGGACTGGATTACCACCCGCAAGTTTGACTGAAGCGGTCCACAATGGATAATCAGGTGCTGGGATCAACACCTCATCATCATTATTCAGCAAAGCTTGGGTCGTCATTTGAATTAATTCACTGACCCCATTACCAATATAAATATTATCGACGTCTAGATTATATAAACCACGTTGTTGGTAGTGCTGATAAATAGCCACACGGGCTGAGTAGAGGCCTTTGGAGTCACAGTAGCCTTGGGCTGAATACAAGTTACGAATAATATCGCGGTGCATATCTTCAGGCATATCAAACCCAAATGCCGCAGGATTACCAATATTCAATTTTAAAACTTTTTGGCCTTCATCTTCCATTTTGCGAGCCTGAACTAACACCGGCCCACGAATGTCATAACAAACGCCTTGTAATTTATGACTCTTTTTAATTTCTGACATTTTTACCTCTACTAGTGGAACAGCTAGATTAACCTAGTAAAGGGGCTAAATACCAGTGGATTTAATACTTCAAAACTGAAATAAATTCACGTCTGGGTATAGCTAACTAACGGCTTTGTAACCAATCAGTTAACTTAGCTGCTGAACCGGCAACTTGGTTGTCAAGCTGCTGAGCTGCCGCAAGCGCCTGAGAAACATCATTATTATTTAAGCTTTGTTCAATTTCTCTGGCCACCTGAGATAGACTGCTGGCACCAAACTGCGCGGCATTTGATTTTAAACTATGAGCATGGCGACTTGCGACTTGGATATCACTATGTATTGTAGCCAATACTTCAGAGCCTAATCGTTCAAATTCAGCACAACAAAAAGTCAGCGTATCGCTAAATTGCTCGCCTAATAACGATTCCATACTTTCCAATGCGCTTTCATCAATGACTATTGTATTCATTATTCATCCTTTTGTATTTAGCAACACTAAACCAGTAACTTATACTATTTTATACTTTATCGTTCTATAGAAAAAAAACCAACTAATTGTCTCATTAAGCGTATAATTAGCGGGTTTTTCAACTTATTGCTATTAAACAAGATTATTTTATGTCCCGTTCATTGTGTGTTAATTGTAAATTTAGTCTACAAACGTGCCTTTGTGAAGATTTGTCGGTACTGGAAAATAAACTCAAAGTTATAATTTTGCAGCATCCTAGCGAAGTAAAAATCACTAAAAACACCGCCCGTTTACTCACACTGTGCCTAACGCAATACGACATCATGGTAGGAGAAACGCAGGCTGATTTTGCACAACTAAGCACACTACCCGTTGCCACAACAGCCTTACTCTACCCTGATGATAATGCCATCCTACTGGATGATGAAAGTACCGCAGCACAACAATTTAAAAGCCGGTTAAGTCATCTAATTGTAATCGATGGCACCTGGAAAAAAGCATTTAAGATCATGCAACTTACCCCAGCCCTTGCGGCTTTTAAAAAGGTCAGCTTTACGACGATCCCACAAAATCGATATCGTATTCGCAAAGCTCCCCGTGCAGATAGCCTCTCCACATTAGAAGCGGTTGCACATAGTTTAGCCTTGATTGAGCATATTAACCCTGAACCTCTGTACCACGCACTGGAAGCACTCAACAGCAAACAAACCCAGTTTATGCCTGAGCATGTTAAAGCGCGTTATCAAGCCAAATGAGTGCTAATAATCGCTTAAAGCGCGGGTTTTACCGCCAGGGACCGGATTATCGATTTGATGACCAAGTTGACTTTAGTGATATCCGCGATACATTTGGTTTTCGTACTATGGTGGTGGGTAAATGGGTCACCAAAGAAGAACGCTTTATTAGTGCTAATTTAATTTACGACGCACTAGCCGATTTAGCGCAAATACTGCAAGTGCCGCCAAAGACCATTGGTCTGAGGGGGAAACTCAATTTTGCTTTTGGCCATGGCGGTCAACAACACGTCCAAGCACATTATAATAGCCGTACTCGAACTCTTGCGCTGGCAAAAAATGCAGGTGGTGGCGCGCTGGCGCATGAATGGTTTCATGCGTTTGATCATCACATAACTAAGCACATATTTCCCCAGCATTCGCCACAGCATTTTGCCTCTAAACTTTGGCTGGAGCACACGATTGAGCAAAGTCACCCACTAAACTTAGCATTAAATAAGTTTTACCAAGGAGTATTTCTAGAACCAACCGGTCAACACGCTAATCAATATGTTTTAGACTGTATAGAATTTGATAAACAACAGCAGCAGTTTTATATGAGTATGCCTGAAGAGCTAGCTGCGCGTAGTTTTGAAGCATGTATTGCTTGTAATGAGCAGATCGTTAATCACTTTTTAGTCTCTGGGCTCAATAGCTCAGCACTTATTTATCCTAAACACGATAGCTTGAAAATTTGTAATCACGCACTTAATAATTATTTTTCCCAATTAGGTCAACGACTTTTTCAAGATCATTAACAAATACTGTGGTGGTTTCAAGATTTTCTTCAAGCCACTGCATGTAATCGTCAAACGGTAATGGTCGTGAAAAAAAGTATCCCTGACCAACTTCACAGCCATAGCTTTGTAATTTAGCCATACTTTGGCTATCTTCTATCCCTTCGGCCACTACGTATGAACCCAGTGATTTGGCAATATCACAGGTAGCACGACAAATTGTTTGATCATTTTTAGAGTATTCAATATTCATTACAAATTGCTTATCTATTTTTATTTCATCAAAGCCCATTTTGCTCAAATACGCGAGTGATGAATACCCCGTGCCAAAGTCATCAATTGCTATTTTAACGCCAATTAAACGGTAATCATTCAGGGCATTTTTTATATCAACCCCCTCAAAGAGTGTTGCCGATTCCGTTAGTTCTAACATTACATTAGCCGGGTTGAGTTGATGCTCATTCAACAACGTTATAAATAACACTGGTAAATCTTTACGCAGCAAATCTTTAGCCGAAATATTGATAGATACAATATGCTCAGGCAATAATACAATCATTTTCTTTTGATATTGCAGTGCTTGCGTAATAACCCATTCGGTTAAATCTGAAATTATCCCTGATGATTCAGCAATAGGGATAAATAAATCAGGGGGAACATTACCCAATTGTGGATGCTCCCAACGTAATAAAGCTTCCGCGCCGTGCACTTTACCGGTGTTTAGATATATCTGCGGTTGAAAAAATAAACTAAGCTGATCGCATTCAATGGCTTCTTTTAGAGCTGATGCAATCGCAATGCGCCGTTGCGATAACGTCACATTCTCTATATTAAACATATGCCAGCGTTCACCATGAAGGGGTTTAACCGCCAGTGCTTGCAGCCCTCGCTGGACTAGTTGTAATGATGTACTGGCATGTAGAGGATAATTTGCTACACCGATTTCAACTTTATCAATTAAGTGAATACGTTTATGAGTGAGACCCTCAGCAAAGACACTATTAATCACACATACAAACTGTTCTATTTGGCTTAACTCTAGCTTGCCGATTATCACGACCCCATAAGTACTGTCATCTAACCTGGCAATACAACGACTATGCTGATGGTTAGCTTCAACACACAATACATTCATTGAGGCTAATTGCTGCGCTAATTTGCCCATGGTTAATTTTATCTGCTCATTTACATGTTCATAGCCAAAATTTGCTCGAGCATTAATCAGTACAGCAGGCCTAAATAACAATAAAGAATGTTCGATTGCTAATTTCACCTCGCTATCAAGGCGCTTAATTAGTAACTGTTTATTGGGTAGTTTTGTATCGTCGTCATGAGTAAGACTGTAACTATATTGCTTAACACACTTACGCTCATGAATAAGTAACGCCATCACAGCAGCAATCACATTTACCACCAGTAACACATCGTTAAATTGCTGTATCTGTGCACCTGCCACCAGCGTTGCTTGCCAACATAACGTTTGTAAAATCACTGCAAACCAGGCAAGTACAAACTTAAATTGCACCACTTTTTTGGTATTACTTAGCCAATAAAAAAATAAATAACTCAGCATCACTAACATAAAACCTAAACATAGAATTACCACGGTTAGATGTACTGATTGCTTCATAAAACAGCTTAAGATGGCTGCAAAACAAAATAAACTTATATAAACTGTTAACTTATCTTGTCGAGCATTTAAAAGGTTCTGCGACTGTAAATAATGGATAAAGTAAAAATTAATCACCCCCAATGCCAGCACTTGAAATGAAAACTGTAGCTTTGTATACCATAAAGACGCAAATTCAATATTAAAGTAATTCAATACCCCTTTTGCTATTAAGAACTCGCTTAACACACATACAAGGTATGCAAGTAGGTAAAGTGATTTTGCTTGATAGGATAAACCGTATACAGTGCCAACAACGGCAATACACAACAGCAATAATCCTGTTATCAAAAAGAAATTTCGCAGTTTAGTGTTGGTCAACTTAGCAAAATGCGTACCTGTAGAAAGCCCAACACTGAGCCATTCATCTTCACTGTGACGAACATAGACTACAGCCCAGCGAGTATCTTCTTCTGTAGGCAAAATTGCATGTGGCAGTACCTTATTAACGTAACGGTATGCATCATTATTTACTTCAGCTAACGGGTTGAAATTCTCATCAAGAGTATAAAAATCAAGCTGTGCTAAATGGGAGTTATCTGCATAAATTACCTCAATCTTTGATTGCGACCGTTTATTTAAATCAACAATAAACCAATAACCTTGCTCTGCCTTGATACGAACATGTGATAAATCTGTTTTTGAGTCTGTAGCGACAACTTGTTCTAGTAGAGGTTTGGTAGTTTGAAAAGGCGTATTTGCTGGCACTATCCAGCCACTGGAAATCACTTCATCAGCCAGCAAAGGCGTTGTAGCAGTGATGCTAAACAATATTAACAAAATCTTTATACAATATGTTCGCGCTAATATGCTTGCCTGATCCACTGTCACTCCATGTGCATTATATAAATAGTACATTATAAAACTATAATTAAAGTATGGAGGTATTAAGTGAAATTGCCAGTAAATAACCTAAACTTGGGAATAATATGTCAGTAAAATGCTTAAGCAGAGTGTATGGTAATTAAATCGAGTGATTATATTCTTAAGTAATAAAAGGCCTATCAAATGATAAGCCTTTATTTTAAAGCTATATTTTAATTAGTTACTATCATCACTAATACGACTTGCAACTGCGCTGGTTTGATCTTTATATTTAGCATCTTTACGCGTGTTGTACGGATTTTCAGCAGGGCCTGACATGGTCTCAAAGCTCATAGCGCCGATTTTCATCATTGGTCGTAATGCCAACGGCAATTTACCGGAGTTATAAAACTCTAACACGATATTACCAGACCAACCGGGATCAATCCGATGGGCCGTTACATGCACCATTAAACCTAGACGTGCCAAAGATGAACGGCCGTCAAGCCAGCCAACGATATCTGCCGGCAACGTGACTTTTTCATAGGTCATCGCAAGGGCTAATTCACCTGGGTGTAAAAAGAATGCATCGCCCTCTTTTAACACGATTTCATCGCTCATTATTGATTCCATTGCTTTATTAAGCTGATCTTTTGGACCACTTAAATCAACATAAGCTGCTGTATGATCTTGAAATACAAGAAACTTATTACCTAAACGTAAATCTGCCGTTACCCCAGAAATCATTTCATCGGTCGGACTTGGCTCAATAATAATACGCTGTTGGGCAATATATTCTTTAATATGGGTATCTGATAATCTCATTAATTAATCATCCGTAATCACAATTTCGACTGAATTATGATGGGGTTGTTGATAGTAAAGCATACTGGCAATCAGCCGCGCAGCATCAGCATATGTTTCACTCACCGCAGCCTGGTTATCCATCGCAATTAATTTGCCTTGCTCTGAGTATTCGCGAATATCAATCGCCAAAGGAATTTGCGACAACACAGGCACACCATGACGCTGAGCTAATTTTATTGCGCCATCCTTGCCAAACACATGATTTGGTTTGCCGCAATGTGAGCATAAAAAATGACTCATATTTTCAATCAAGCCCAATACTGGCACATTCACTTTATTAAACATGGCAATGCCTTTTTGCGCATCAGCAAGTGCTAAATCTTGCGGAGTCGTCACAATCACCGTGCCACTGGCAGGTACTTTCTGACTCATAGTAAGTTGAATATCCCCAGTTCCTGGTGGCATATCTACAATCAGGTAATCAAGTTCACCCCATGCAGTTTCATTTAACAGTTGCGTTAATGCGCCCGACGCCATCGGTCCACGCCAAACTGTGGCATCATCACTAGGCACTAAAAAGCCAATTGATTGTGCTTTGATGCCATTAGCGTCAAATGGTAGCAATTGCTTGTCATTTTTAGCCGTGGGTGTTGCTCCTTCAAGGCCTAGCAACATTGGAATAGACGGGCCATAAATATCCGCATCTAAAATCCCCACTTTCGCGCCTTCAGCTTTGAGTGCGCCCGCTAAATTTACCGCTGTGGTTGATTTACCCACACCACCTTTGCCTGATGCAATCAACACAATATGTTTTATCGCTTTGAACTTACATGCTTCAGTCAGCTCAATGCTTGCGTTAATTGTCACTGCTTGATTAAGTTGTTGGCTTACAAACGCTGCTACCTTTGGCATTTCAGATAACGCAGCAAATGGCAGCGTTAAATGAAGCAATATTGATTTATCATTTTTTGATTCAATGCTTTTAATGAATTTTTCATCAATGCCGACAGCAAAAGCGGCACTGCGATACCCTGCTAAGGCAGTAAGAATCGGTTGTTTTTGCACCGATTTAGAGGAGAATAGTTTCGACAATCCAAACATAACAATAAAATAGTGTTTCTTTGATGAAAATTGCCTCGGAATTATGTAACATTCAGGGCATTAACACCAGTCAATTAATGAAAATCGGCCAACCACGAAGGTGTTTCCTTTAGGTTTGCTGATAATATTATGATTTTCATCCGTTCCTTAACAGGAACCGTCAATTCGGAATGATTATGGCACAGCGAAAGATCCTCATTACCAGTGCATTACCTTATGCCAACGGCCCAACACATTTAGGCCATTTATTGGAATATATTCAGACTGATATCTGGTCACGTTTTCAAAAACTACAAGGCCACGAAGCTTATTATGTTTGCGCCGACGATGCCCATGGCACGCCAATTATGCTCAATGCACAAAAGCAAGGGATCACGCCGGAAGAAATGGTAAAAAATGTCAGCATTGAACGTCAACGTGACTTTGCAGACTTCAATATTAAATTTGATAACTACCACAGCACCCACAGCCAAGAAAACAAAGAGTTCAGCGAGCTTATTTATAATCGCTTAAACGATGCCGGTCATATCAAAAAGCATACTATTTCACAGTTATTTGATCCTGAAAAAGGCATTTTCTTACCCGATCGCTTTGTAACTGGTACGTGCCCAACCTGTAAGTCTGAAGACCAAAATGGCGACAGCTGTGACGCATGTGGCGCAACATATAGCCCAACAGAGCTTATCAACCCGCGCTCTGTGATGTCAGGTGCTGAGCCAGTACTTAAAGACTCTGAGCATTACTTTTTTGACCTGCCAGCATTTGAAGGCATGTTAAAAGAGTGGCTTCACTCCGGCACTATTCAGCAAGAAATGGCCAACAAACTAGACGAATGGTTTGCCGATGGCCTGCAACAATGGGATATCAGCCGCGATGCGCCCTACTTTGGCTTTGAAATCCCTGGTGCGCCTGGTAAATATTTTTATGTCTGGCTTGATGCGCCAATTGGTTACATGGCCAGCTTTAAAAACTTATGCGACAAACAAGGCATCGACTTTGATGCATTTTGGCAAGAAGGTTCTGACGCTGAGCTTTACCACTTTATCGGTAAAGATATTATCTACTTCCATAGCTTATTTTGGCCAGCAATGCTTGAAGGCGCAAAATTCAGAAAGCCAACCAATGTATTCGCGCATGGTTTTGTAACGGTTAATGGCGCTAAAATGTCTAAATCGAAAGGCACGTTTATTAAAGCGCGTACATATTTAGAAAACCTCGACCCTGAGTTTTTACGTTATTACTACGCTGCTAAACTTAACAGCGGCATCACCGATCTTGACTTAAACTTAGAAGACTTTGCACTACGTGTAAATTCAGACTTAGTTGGTAAAGTGGTTAACATTGCCAGCCGTTGCGCCGGTTTTATTACTAAAAAGTTTGACGGTAAATTAAGTGACACTGTCATGGAGCCGCAATTATTAGCTGAATTCCAAGCAGCTACCGATACCGTTGCTCAGCACTATGAAAACCGTGATTATAGCCGTGCTATTCGTGAAATAATGGCGCTTGCTGATAAAGCAAACCAATTTATTGATACCGCAGCACCATGGGTATTGATCAAAGACGAGACGAAACAAGAACAAGCTCACCAAGTGTGTTCGCTTGGGCTTAACTTATTCCGCGTGTTAATGACTTACTTAAAACCGGTATTACCGGGTATGGCGGCAAACGTAGAAGACTTCTTAAATGATGATCTATCTTGGCAAGGCGCGCAAACTGCGCTTGTTAGCCACCCTATCAATAAATTTAAACCGTTAATGCAACGTGTAGAAATGGATAAAGTAAATAAAATGGTCGAAGAATCAAAAGAAAGCTTACTCGCTGCAAAAGACAAAATCGATCCAAACAGCCCTTTGGCAAAAGAGCCTATTGCAGCTGAAATCGAATTTGACGATTTTGCCAAAGTAGATTTACGTGTAGCTAAAATAGCCAAAGCAGAGCACGTTGAAGGCGCTGATAAACTACTTAAACTAACGCTCGACTTAGGCGGCGAAACACGCCAAGTATTTGCAGGTATTAAATCAGCCTACGCCCCTGAAGACATTGAAGGCAAACTTACGGTTATGGTTGCCAACCTGAAGCCACGCAAGATGCGCTTTGGCATGTCAGAAGGCATGGTACTGGCAGCAGGCCCTGGTGGAAAAGAAATCTATATTTTGAACCCAGACGACGGCTCAGAGCCAGGTATGCGTGTAATGTAATTCGACTTTAACTAGTTAACACTAAAAAGCCGTTGTTTTAAACAACGGCTTTTTTAATTGCCAGAACAAATTGTTTTTCCAGCACATAAAATTGTGGGTGCTGAGGTTAGCGACCTGCGGCTACCCGGTTAACTTAACGTTTGGATGACCATAGCCAAATCATATAATTGGTAAAAGAAAAAATTATAAGTGGTATACCGAAAAACATTAAACCAAAATAAGGCCCTGTTAGTGCTGATATTAAGTAGTAACCTACACCTTTAAAAGGCTCACCTGAAATTAACTCAAATATACTTCTTAAAAAGCTCGATAAATACAGAGCTAGAAAGCCCATGCCCAAACCTAAAAGCTGTACTTGGTACTTTTTGGTTTGTCTGTGAGTTATTGGAGCAAAGTAATAGCCAACTATAAACCCTGAAAGTGCGCAAAAGCTACCGACGAGATCTGTGCCCAGCCAAATGAATAGTGGCCAACTGGCAAAAGATAAGATGACTGCATATTTCAGCCTTTCAGAAACTCTCAATATGGGCACCATGTTTAGTTAAGTTAACACCCGCATAAATTGCGGAAAATGCTTGGCTATAATTAGCGAAGAATGAGAGCCAGCCAAGCGTTTGAAGTCATTTCTGATGCGTTTATTATACCTTCTTTATCGGTAATTCACTTATTTTATAGACTCGAAAAGGTCCCATACAAAAAGTGATTAAGCCATCATTTTTCTTCGGAGCTCGGTAATTCACAGTAATATAAGCCTCATTTATCGTATCAGTCTTAATTGTAAAGGTTGATACTTTATAATCAGCTAGCTCATGATTGCTTTCAAAAGCATATGGTTCAGAAATAATTGTAGGAACATACAAGGTTACCCTATCAATTTCACCTAGAGAGATTACACCTCTTACAGCCTCAGCAACACCATAATTAACAGGGTAATAAACCGTTATTTCTGATAAATCAGCGAAATTATCTTGAGTTATAAACGCCGCTACTTTCTTTATTTCGCTTTTTTTATCACAAGAAAAAGTTGATATTGAAGTAAATAAAAATAACAAAACTAAAAGTTTCACTGAGCTTCCTTGAAGGTATAACAATTTTATCTACGACATTTATCTTTTTACAAACAGAAAAATATCCATATATTACAATGCATTTATCTTAGCTATCAAACAGATACCTGTAAACAACTAGTTAACTTTACCTCATTTTTTACAAATGCAGCAATATACAAAAATGCTAGAGATCAGTAATATCTGACAAAATCATAAACACTATTTTTATATACAGTTTATTGTTAGGTGAGAGTCAACAACGCTAAATTTAATCGCTAAGCTATTTTAAGTTTTAGCGCTGTTATTTTTTGCACTACTATTCTTTATCAGTGCTATCCTTTACCAGACTATAACAGCGCTTACTATTACTGTAATTCTTTTAGAAGCCTGTTTTTACGTGGTAAATAATAGTCATCGTAATCCAGTGAAACTATCACCCGCTTTGCCCTTCCGAGCAATTCAGCTCTTGGTACTAAGCCTATTACTCGTGAATCAGCACTGTTATCACGGTTATCCCCCATTGCTAAATACATATCTGTAGGGATGATAAGTGGATCAAAATTTTGCATATAAGAGCGCTGCTTAGCGAGTTTTACGGTATGTTTTATGCCATGCAAATTCTCTATTTCCACTCGGTTTATGGCGGTTTCAGCTACAGTTTCGTAATCAAGCTTTTCACCATTAATAACAAGTTGATTATTAACTAAAGCAACAGTGTCGCCCGGTACACCTATCACTCTTTTTATTAGGCGATTTTGTGCCGCAACAGAATCAAATACAATAATATCGCCGGCCTCTGGCTCGGCTAGTTTAACCAGCGAAATTTTAGTAAAAGGCACTCGTAGGTCATACGCCATTTTATCTGTCAATATACGGTCGCCCTCAACAATGGTTGGCTGCATTGAACCTGTGGGTACTTCGTACCAGTCAGCCACTGCACTTCTAAAAACACACATCAGCGAGATAAATACGATTAATGAGCGGTTATTTTTCCATATTTTATAAAGGTATTTCACAGTTTTGTTCCATAAGTTAGTATGTTATTTAATAGACAAAGCAGATATTTATCAGTTCAATCAACTTTGTAACAAGGCGTGTATTACTTCTATTAATTAAGGCTAATAAACTAATACCAGTCGTTTTTCGTAGTGATTTTTTAGTTCTTTTGATGGATACTATTTGGAAACAAATAATAATAACTACGTATATATGGAAATTACACAAGACAGACCAGCGCAAGCTAGCAAAGCTAAGTTTTGCTTAGACTTACTGCCTGGTAAATTAATCGACATTCAGTTCACCAACCCATTAAGTGTCAGATTTAAACTCTCTTTAGTTGGCTATGAAGCTGGTAAGTATTTAATTTTAAAGTACCCTGTCCAAGCAAAAAAAAGCCAATATGCTGATGTGTTAAAAGAAGGCAATGGCGCAATTGTACGCTATATAGTCGAAGGTGAACGTGGGGAGTGCGTCGCTTTTTCGACCACTATATTAGCTATTTCTTTTCGACCAGAAAAGTTACTTTACCTTGCTTACCCTAAGAATATTGAGAGTCGGCAACTGCGTGAAGTCAGCCGTTTACAAACCCATATACCAGCAAAGATTAGCATTAATAAATCGCATAGTTATGGCAGTGAAAATCTATTGCAAGGTTTGATCATCGATATTTCACCGACTGGTTGTCGCTTTACTGTGCATGTTAATTCAGGGTTTTTAGCGCTTAAGAAACGCCCCGTGTTTGTGCATGTTCTATCGCCTATCGACAACAGTGCCGTGGTGATCAGTGCGCATGTGCGCAACAATCAAATGCAGGGAGATCGTTTAAGTGTAGGCATCGAGTTTGCCGCACATGAACAACAAAAAATGCAAAACTTATTGGCCGCTTACACGATAGACATTGCTTAATAATTGCATGTTTAACAAATGAGAGTAACTAAATGTACTCTCATTGATAACTCGTTATTGGTTTTTAAACTGCTGCTTAGCTTTTTCAAGCTCACCTTCACCAATACCAAGTGAATCAGCGGCTTCTTTGATTAAATGAGGCTGGGTCATTACTAAGCCCATTAGTGCTTGTAACTTCTCTGGCGGAATACCGAGTTGCTGCACAAGTGCCATTGCCATCATTGGGTTTTGAGTAAATGCTTGAAAAAGTTCGTGTACTTTTTCATCGCTAACATTGTGCTCTTTTAATGTTGCTATAATTGGGTTCATGTTTTTGCCTTAAATCGCTTTATAGTTGCCCATAGTTATATGGGCAAATATTGGTTTTTAAACTAATGAACTAATAATACAACTTTTCCGGCATTTTCGTTTCGTTCAAGAATGGCGTGTGCCTCACCAGCGTCTTGCCAAGGCAACGTTTTATAAATATTAAAATCAAACTGTTGATTTGCTATATCGTCATAAAATTTTGCTACAAACTCATCGCGTAGTTGGCGTTTAAACGCTTGACTGCGATTGCGCAGTGTTGAGCCATGAAACGAAATACGCTTTTGTAACAAGAGTGCAAAATCTACTTCTGCGAAGCGACCATCTAAAAATGCCAGCATAATTATTTGGCAATCCATGGCGGCGATTGCTGCATTTTTACTTAAATAGCGCCCAGATACCGGATCAACAATCACGTTCGCCGTTAAACCATGGTTTTGCATGTAAGCAACAAAATCGTCGGTTTTGTAGTTGATTACATGATCGGCACCAAGCGCTTTGGCGTGTTCGCACTTTTCATCGCTACCTGCGGTAATAACAACCGTTGCCCCAATACGTTTAGCCATTTGAATAGCTGCCCCACCCACGCCACTTGCGCCAGCATGGATCAGTGCTGTTTGGCCTGCTTGTAACTTACCAAGTTGAAATAACGCACCAAACGCGGTTAAGTATACTTCGCTGATCGCTGCACCTTGCGCCATAGTTAAATCACTTGGTAAAGCCATTAATTGTGCTGCATCGACCGCTACATATTCGCTATATGCACCGCCTGCACACAAAGTAAATACCGCTTTATTACGCCAGCTTTGATCAACCTCGGTGCCAAGATCAATCACAGTGCCTGCGCATTCAAGCCCTAGAATGGGGCTGTCGCCCTGTGGCGCTGGATACTTACCTTGACGTTGCATACAATCAGCGCGGTTCACGCCGATAGCAGCAACTTTAATTAACACTTCATTATTTTTTAATTGCGGTTTAGCGGTGTCGCTTAATGTTAAATGCTGATCTTGATGAGAAATAAATTGCATTGCAGCTCCTGAATTGATGAGTTAATCGATTTTACGCCACACTTCGGCTTCAACTAACTTACCATTTTCTGTTAAAGAATGATGCCACAAATCTCCTTCAATTTTGTAATCAAAAGCCATGGTTTTGCCAAGCAACGATTCAATATTACCGTAAGCAAAAGTCTCTACAAATTGTTGGTTTTTTAAGGTGTACTGCCCGCCACCTGCATAATGAAACTGGCCATTTTTTTGGGTGATGTAATTAAAATGAGTGGCGGTTATTAGTTTAACTGAGGTCAGCTCTGGTGCTTTGGCAGTCACATAACCTTGTTCAACTGCATATTTCCCTTCCACAAACTCCCAACTGCCTAATAGCGGGTTAGCTATAACCAGCGGTGAGGTGATAAATAAACTTGCTAATAATAAAGATTTCATGGTTTTCCTTGGTTTTTATTTTATGTAAGCTTACCTTTTTACACACCAAAAATTAATCAGACTTATGGGTAATAACCCCCGGCTGAAATCGCCAACTTTGTTTGTATGGATACACATCAGCCAATTGCCCAGCATTGATATCAGCTTGGCACTGAAGCCAAAAATCAGGACTAAATAAGTCTTGATGTTGCTGGCAAAAATGACTAAATGCTTGCTGATCAGCACTAAAAAACACTTTAAACTGACTCGGGAATACATCATTTTCGGCAACATCAAAATAGCTTTCGCTGCTTAGTTCATCAAAACTATTTTCACTGCTCGGTAAGTCTCTAAAGTTACAATCAGTTAATGGGCAAATTTCATCATAATCATAAAATACCACGCGCCCCCAACGGGTCACACCAAAGTTTTTCATCAACATATCACCGGGGAAAATATTAGCCCCGGCTAACTCTTTAATCGCCTTGCCGTAATCAAGCATTACATTATTCAGTTGTTTATCGTCACATTGATTGATGTATAAATTAAGTGGTGTCATTTTGCGCTCAACGTATACATGCTTAAGCACTAAGGCTTTATTTGCAATAGCCATGCTTGAGCCGATACTCGCTCGCATATGGGTAAGCAATTCATCGCTAAAACGATTTAAATCAAATGCTAAATAACGAAATTCATGGGTGTCGACTAAACGGCCGACTCTATCCGCTTGTTTTACAAAGTCGTATTTTGCCATCACCTGTGCTTTGGTTGATGTTTTAGGCGCGCTAAATTTATCTTTTATTACCTTATAAACATAATCTGAGCCAGCAGTGGTAAATACTAGCATTACCATGCCTGGCGTGCCGGGGGCAATAATGTACTTATCATCTATTGGACTATTGTTGGTGGTGTCGACCTTATAGCGATAAAACTCTGTTTTGGCATGTTTAATAAAGCCAATGGCATTGAATAATTCAAATCGTTGCTTATGTGGCATTAGCACTGATAAGTAATCTACATAGCGCGCGGGTTGGTCGGTATCAACCATAAAGTAGGTGCGAGCAAAGCCGAATAATAAACTCAGTTGATCTGCGCCCATCATCACCGCATCAAGCTTTAAACCGCTTTGGGTATGTAAAATAGCGACAGCAAAGGGCATGTTATCGCCATTTTTAGCAATACAACGACCTATTAAGTAGCAGGCTTTATTTCTAAAAAACAGTGAATTAGCGTATTCAATATAGCCATCGTTTAAATTCATCAGCTCATACACTTGACGACATTGCTGCTGCGCACCTAACGCCAAAGTACGCTGCAAAATATCAACATCATGAGCTAAATCTGTAAATCCAACTCGAAAAGCTTGTCGATAAATAAGTTGCTCCACCGCCTGGCTAAAGCCATTTTGCAATGAAATACGACTTACTAAATTATCAAATGGCCGAGATTTAGTGCGGTATTTGGCTTTTAAAACAAATAGATGCACGGTGCGAATTTTTCTATCATCCCAAATCGAGCCAAAAGTTGAATTAAAAAATGTATGCGCAATCGGTTGGTTTTCATGATCTTGCACCATTTGGCCATAAATATGCTTTGCCTGCTGCCACAGTCGCGGATCGTTGAGCTCTTTAAATGCAATGACTCGCACCGCTTCACTAACATTTTTAACCTGCCTCTCATATACTTGTAAACGCTCGCGCATTGCCGATTGTACACTTTGCCATTGCCGTTGCTCAAAACGACTTTGTGCACCTAAGGTAATATTTAAAAACTCAGCAAACATCGCTTCAAAGCCTGCGAATACGGCACGCGCTAATTTGGTCGCAATGACTTGCTCAATTGCGTTGTTAGTTTGAGTCGATAACGTATTTGCTGTTTTTAGCTCTAGCATATTTCTATCACTTATGATGACTATGTCTATTTAGTGGTTTACACACCTTAGCAAGCACGCTTTAATTTAGATAATTAATACAGCGAATGAATAAGATTGATCAAATGAATATAAGAAATGTCGATCTCAACTTGCTTGTGTACTTAAATGTACTGATAGATGAGCGAAATGTCTCGAAAGCGGCAAATAAATTAGCATTAACCCAACCAGCAATGAGTAATGCACTAAAACGTTTACGTGATTTATTTGACGATCCGCTCCTAGTTCGTGCCGCAGGCTCTATGACTCCTACTGCAAAAGCGCTGAGTTTAAAACCTGAAATAGAAGCGCTGTTAAAAATGGCTGAGGCAATAACCCAACCCAGTGATATGTTTGATCCAACCACTGGCGAACTCACCTTTAGAATTATGGCGAATGATTATTTAGAATCAACGCTAGTCGCGCCTTTTATTACCCAGCAACTCAATAAACATCCAGGACTTAATTTTGATGTGCTTAGCCCCAGCGATGTTAGCCTGCAAGATATGGAAAAGGGCAGCATTGACTTAGCCATCAATCGCTTCAACGGCCTACCACGGTCTTTTCATCAGGCCAGTGTCTGGCGCGATAACTATTGCTGTTTAATGCATCCAGCTAACCCATACTTAAAACAGCCTGATCTAGAGCAATACTTAGCGTCAGAGCATATTTGGGTAAATCGTGCAGGCTGGGGGGCTGAAGCTGCCGTCACGAATAAATCAGGTAGCCAAAAGCTGGGATGGGTAGACGAAGCTCTTTGGCAGCTTGAACAAACCCGTCATATTCGGGTGTTTACTCGTCATTACATGGTGGCAAGTTTGCTATGCCAATCGCCACAACTGATCGCCACACTACCAAGACGACAAGCAATGCTGCTAACTAAACATACCGAGTTAGTGATTAGTCCTGTGCCGTTTCAAATTGTCCCAATTGAAGTAAAAATGCTTTGGAGCCCTTTACTGCATCATGCCAGCCCACACCAATGGTTACGCCGCGAACTGCAAGCGTTCGCTAATACGATTGCTGATCGCTAGAAAGCTCTAATTAAAATGGAGCTCTCTCGTTATTATTGATTAAATCAATATCAGTTATTGAAAACAACAATTTCATAAATAGTGTGCTTAGGGCTACAGTGAAGTCATACCAAATGAGTTAACCACTAACACTGAGAGACAACATTATGATGCAAACTACAGCAAGCTTCACCCAACAAGACGGATTATTTATCGACGGCCATTTACATGCGTTCATCGAACAACAACTTTGTAAGCAAACCACCCTTGAGTGTAATGATGTTTACCAAGCATTGGCGACTCTGGTTGATGAATTTGGCTGTCAATGTCGTAAAAACAAACATTTTGACAATGACAGTTTAGATGTACAAACGTTATTGCATGCGTATCAAGTTGAGCATAATCACCCGCATTGTCATGTTGATGCACAAACAACAACTGCGGTATTAGATGAATATTGCTGTCAGGTGCCAGCTATTATTGTTGTTGCTTTAATGGATACATTAAGCGGTACACCAAGCGATGAACACAATGCAAAAGCAATTTATCAACGTGCTGCAACACTGACTAATCGCCCTTGCATGTATCGTGCAAAGCTCTACAACGCCAATGCAGCGTAGCTCATGAAACTTTTAAACGCTCGATTATCCTTTGTGTAAAATCACTGCAACTGAGGATGGTCGAGTTTTGCTGCTCTGCTTGTAAATCAAAGGTCACTTCACCGGCTATGAATGTCTGTTGCAAAGCCAGCTCTATACTGTTGGCCGCTTCGTGCCAATTCATAAACCGTAGCATCATCACCGCACTTAAAATACTACTGGTAGGATTTGCACTATTTTGTCCAGCAATACGCTCAAACGTGCCATGAGTTGGTTCAAAAAAAGCCACTTCATTATTTAAATTTGCTGCGGGCATAATACCGATACCGCCCACTTGTGCAGTCAACATATCTGCTAGATAATCGCCATTTTGGTTGGTTGTTACCACTACATCAAATTGCTCAGGATTCATTAACGCTTGCTGGAGCATGTTATCTGCAATCACTTCTTTAATAACTAACGGTGCCAAGCCCTCACGCGGTATTTCTAGCCAACGGCCATTACTGTGTGGTATTGCTGAGAACTCAGTTTGCGCCACGGCAAACCCCCAACGCTTAAACGCACCATCAGTAAATTTAAGTACATTGCCTTTATGCACTACCGTTACCGAGTCACTATTTTGTTCAAGCGCATACGCTATTGCATAGCGCACTAGCCGCTCTGACCCTTCTTTAGAAATATTTTTAATGCCAATACCACATTGTTGATCAAAGCGCAGACGGGTTACGCCCATTTCTTGGCATAAAAAATCCAGCATTTTTTCGGCTTCGACACTGCCAGCTTGCCATTCAATTCCAGAGTACACATCTTCAGAGCTATCGCGGATCACAACAATATTGGTATTTTCAGGTTTTTTTAACGGTGACGGTAATGCGCAATAGCCTTTAATCGGCCGCATATTTACAAACAAATCCATTTCATGACGAAGAGCAACATTGAGTGAACGAAAACCTCCGCCAATCGGCGTGGTTAAAGGCCCTTTAATCGCTATTTTAAATTGCCGAACCGCATGAATTGTCTCTTGCGGAAACCAATCCCCATCATATAGCTGCGCAGCTTTTTCACCGTTAAAGACTTCCATCCAGTGAATTTTTCGCACTCCTTGATAACATAACTGCACAGCATGGTTCACAATGTCGCGCATACAAGGGGAGATATCCTGCCCTACTCCATCACCATCAATGTAAGCAATGATCGGCTGCGCCGGAATATGCCACACGCCTTTATTATCAATGCTAATTTGTTCACCCTTTGGTGGGATTTCAATGTGTTGATAACCCATAACCTGCCATATTTTTATTATAAAATATCATATAAACATTAAACCATGGTTGGCAGTGAGTGTCGTGGTTTTAGCATCTATACTTATCATTCAACAATAAAATAGTGAACGGATTTTATGCTTTACTCGGTCTTCTGTGAGCAATTAAAAACCATTAAGTACCAGATATGAAACTGTTTAATCGAATTTTATTCGTTACTTGTTTAGCGAGTACATCTGTTTTCGCAGCCCAGCTTGATCCTCAAAGATTAACCGAGCTGTCAAAAAGCAAGCAGCAGATAATACTGCAATGGCTGAATTTTAGTCTTGAGCAAACTCAGGCAACTTTAGGCCCACTGCCATACTCTAATTTACCCATTTATTTACACCCTCGGTATATTGCATTTGAACCCGTGCCTTGGGGAAGTGTGCGCCGTGGTGATCCAGATGGCATAGAGTTACATTTTGATCGCTTTGCCAGTTTTACACAATTACGCGATGACTGGACCCTCTACCATGAAATGGCACACCTTTACTTACCGTTACTACCCTATTCGGGCTTCTGGTTAAGTGAAGGATTTGCAACCTATATGCAAAATATAATAATGCGTGATAGTAAAGTGATCACTAGGGAGCAATTTATACAACGACTATCTGCAGGGCTTGAACGCGGACGTCAGCAAACGCGAACAAAGCAACAGCCATTAAGTGAACTTGCCGACGATATGTGGCAACAAGGTGCACAACAAAGAGTTTATTGGAGTGGTAGCGCATTTTTTATTGAAGCAGAGCTGGCTTTACAGCAACAAGGACAAAGCTTGACACAATTAATAAAACGCTATAACGAGTGTTGTTATAGCTCAAAAACAACAGCAAAAAAACTGGTCACAACATTTGATCAGCTTTCACGCAGCGCCATTTTTTCAACCTTATATGCCCGTTATACACAGCGTACTGATTTTCCGGACATTACCCGTGAGCAGCTTATTTTACTGAGGTGAGTGACATAAAATATCATCAATTTCATCAAACACTTGATAAACTAAATGGCTATCTAACATCACGCTATCGGCTTTAAGGGCTTTGTCTAACTTGATTGCATGTTGGTACAATGTTTCGCACTCAAACATTCCAGCAGTTCCTTTTAGCATATGAACACTTTGTGCAAACCCTGTCATATCGCCATCTGTATATTGCTTGGTTATTGTTTCTCGCTGCTTTTTAAGCCCTTTTATGTACACCTGTTTAAGCACCTCAAATTCATGCTCTGGCAATTTTACATCTTCAAGCATTTCGATATCTAAATAACTAGCAATTTTATGACTAAATTCACTGCGGTCAATTGGTTTGCCTATATGATCAATAAACCCTTGTTTTAGATAGCGATCAACTTCATGCTTCATAGTATTTGCTGTAAGGGCAACAATGGGGGTCGTTAATCCTGTTGCCTGCATAATATGAATCGCTTGTTCGCCATCCATTACTGGCATTTGAATATCTAATAAAATCAAATCAAATTGATGATCTAGGGTCGCTTGCACTGCATCTTTGCCATTTTCTACCGCAGTAACCGTTAACCCCATTCGCTCTAAAATACGTTTGATCAATTCACGGTTTTCAGGATGATCTTCCGCTACCAGCACTTCACCCACGAGATTTCGCTGATCTTGACTTGGCAGCTCTTTTTCTTTGCTTATAGAGATCTCATCAAAACTATTGATCCAACGTACTCGTTCAGGCATATATAGCGCGATATTGAGGCTAAACTCACTGCCACTGCCAACATGGGAATGAACGGTGATATTACCATCTAACTTTTCGGCTAAACTTTTTGAAATATTTAAACCGAGTCCTGTACCGCCATATTTACGTGAGATCGATGAGTCAGCCTGATAAAACGGCGTGAACAAGTCTTGTTGCTCAGCCTCTGTCATCCCGATGCCGGTATCTTTAACTTTAATGACAAGCTGCTCTTTAGTGCAACTCACCACTAATTGAATATGCCCTACCGTGGTAAATTTTAATGCATTAGCTGTTAAGTTTAACAATATTTGTCGTAATCGGGTTGGATCAGAAATAATCCAATCAGGCAGTGGGAATTGGTAATCAACTTTAAATTTAAGACCTTTATCACGAATTTGTTTGCCTAATAGCGATTCTATATGCGCAATGGTTGCAAATAAGTCAGTCTCGACTAAATCAATTTCAAGGCGATTGGCCTCTATTTTTGACATATCAAGTATGTCGTTTATGAGTCCTAAAACATGGCGGCTGTTTTGTAAAATAACCCGAATACCATGATTTCGTTCGTGAGGCTTAATATCGCCTAAAATAATACCATCTGCGTAGCCTATAATAGAGGTCATTGGCGTACGTATTTCATGACTCATATTTGCTAAAAAACGGCTCTTAGCTTCACTGGCATCAGTGAGTTCTGACGCCAATTGTTGTAACTCCTGCGTACGCAATTGCACTTTTTGCTCGAGGTTTTTAGTAAGCTCAACATTCTCATCATGTAAGATACTAAATTTATTTGCCACTGCAAACGCGAGTAACATCGCATCTAAGGCGGTGCCAATCAAACCTAATAAGTACAGATCGATTGCAATCGGCGTCAGTACACCTAAATTAGTTAAATTTCCCACCATATTAGGAATTGCCATCGCTAGGTAAGCAAAGACAAAGTATCGCGCGGGTTTAAAACCACTCATCCAACTGCGAACCCCTATGTACATGCCTAAGCATAAGGTGCACCCCGTTACTATGGTTGCCCAAATAAACCCAAAACCTGGCCACATAGCAGCGAAAGGCAAACCTGCGGTTGCCACCACAGCTAATATAATTGATGCTTTGGCTAATTGTGGAAAACTGTCTTTTAGCTTAAGCAAATTATTGAAAAATAAAATGTTAGTTAATGGTATTAAAACAAACCCTAGCCAATGAAAATGGGCATTATAAAAACCAAATAGTTGATCTGGAATATGGAAAAACTGGCTCCAGGCAAATACCCAGCATGCTGTAAATAAGGCGTAATAAAGGTGAGTTACATCCCGTGCGCCAAAATATATTAATAAGTTATACAAACCCAGCGCAATGCCTACCCCAAAGCACAACATCATCACCATATTTTCGATGGTGATCTGGGTAAAGAAGTCTGCATAGGGTTTTAATACCAGTTTAGGAGGAGTGTAAAAGTAGTCACTTTCATACTTGGTGATCAAAAAGTAACGCTTGCCTGGTGTAAGTGCTATTTTATTGCCGTAATGAAAAGCAAATTCGTTTTTTTCAATCCCCCCTGTTATGTAACGCGCGGCCTCAGATGTGGGATCGGCCATATCATATACACGTGTTTCAATACGCGATACTAAGGTGTTGTAAGGGAACAACACTAATTCAGCTAGCTGAGTCTGATTTTCAAGTTCGACAACTAACCAATAACTTCCGCCATAATATGTGGTACTTGTTTGTGGTTTTTTATTGTCAAGCCACGTCGCAATCTGAGTGCTGTTATCAGGAAACCCTTCATAACTTGCCGCTAATAAGGTACCAACTTGAAACAAATTTATATCTTGTTGTTGCTCTGTATAAACAAACACACCCGCTGACTGTGTTGCTCGCACTTCGCAGACATATATTGTTAGCAAGCCTAAAAAGACTACATAGCAAAAACCTTGTATTGCTTTTAACAGCATACAATACGCCTCAGTTTAATGACAAAAAGATTAGAACTGATAACTGATATCCAAACCATAGCGGCGACCTTCCCCTTTAAAATCTTCCAACATGCCAAGGAAAGAGCTCAAATCAAACTTCAAATTACTGTACTCACTGGCAAATAAATTTTTCCCCCACAGTACAAAACCTAGGTTATCTAATTGATAACGAATATTACCATTGACTAAACTATAACCATCTTGCATAGCATACGGATTTTGGTTTTGATCAAAATAATAGTCTGATTGATAATCCACTAGTAATTGTGTTGTTAAGGGATTACCAGCAAGCTCTAAACGATATTCTACGCCTGCACTAACATTCCACTTTGATGTAAATGGCAGCCGATTATGAGTCAAACTGTTACCCAAAGGATCAACAAATTCTTCAAATTCCGCATGGGGAATGTAACCCATCGCAAAACGCATTGAAAGTGCTTTAGTCGCTTGATAATCGAGTTCAGCTTCAAGGCCATAGATCACTGAATCACCAACGTTCTCTAATAATTGCACGGGTGGCTTTTGTGGTGAGTCTGATGGTTGGTTCATAAACACTTGCTGATCATTATAATCATAATAAAAAGCAGCCCAATTAAACCGCACACCTTGCTCAGGCCACCATGATTTAGTACCAATTTCATGCGCATTGAGACGCTCTTTGCCATAGTCAGCTAATTCGGCTTGCTCTGGGGAAGATAAAAACCCGCCATTATAACCACCACTTTTAATCCCATTTGCAAAACGGTAATAGCCATGGGTTGTATCGTTAATAAGGTAGTTCACAGCAAACTGGCCAGAAAAACCATTATCAGATTGCTCGCCTTGCACATGATAAAATGGCACTAAAACCCCTGCTAAATCACTCGGATCAACTACCATATTTAATTGTGCCACTGAGTCATAATCAAGTGACTCATAGGAATAACGTAGTCCAACACTTAGCAACCAATCTGAATTAAGTTGATAGTCTAACTGGCTGAAAGCGGCAATATTTTGCGTGTCAATTTGGTTATCATAGAAGAAGGTTGCGGTTAAGTCGGTGGCTAATATACCGCGATAATCTCTTAAAATATCGTTAATATTATCTTGTTTGATTGATTCATCTGCGTAATATAAACCACTGGTTAAAGTATGTTTGTTCCATTGCGTTTGCAAGCGTAACTCTTGGCTAAATAAGTGAGTATCTAAACCTAGATTTCCTTCGCATAATCGCGCTGGTGAGCCATCACAATTAAATGCATGATCGCGCTCTAATTGGTTATAACTACTAATCGAAATAATTTCGTTAAACTCATTTAATTGCCAATTAATATGTGCACTAAACCCTTTACCATCCGTTTTATGCGGAGAATCGTTATTAACTTTAACCGTGTAAAAGTCATCACTGGCATCATTGAAGCCAAAGTTATCATAGCAATTTGTCGAACCAGCTTCGCTAGGACTACATAACTGACCTGTTAATGGATCCGCCACTACACCGATATTACCGACAGGCTGCACAATACCCTGCCAATCTTCGAGGTGCGCTTGTAACAATACCTGTACAGTATCAAACTCACTTAATAGTGATAGCCGTGCATTGGTTTGTTGCATTCCAGCGGTAGGTGATTGTGCAAAAGTATTGGTGGTTGAATAGTCATAGTCTTGATGATTTAAAGCGACACGAAACGCGCTGTTATCACTTAATTGATTGTTATACATAGCATCAATACTAAACGCGTTATTATTTGCTATACCCGCTGTTAAATACCCCGACTCGTTAAATTCAGGGCGTTTAGTGCGAATTAAAATTGCTCCGCCAGTTGAATTGCGGCCAAATAAAGTCCCCTGCGGACCACGCAAAATATCCACTTGCTCAATATCAAAGAAGTTAACGATCTGATTACTTGCAGATCCTACGGCAATGTCGTCTACATAAATAGCCACAGGCGAGGTGTTCGCCGTATTGTAGTCAACTAAACCAACCCCCCGGATATTCACCGCCGGTGGCGTACCTTCAGCCGCATTTTGGCTGATTTTTAAATTAGGCGCGAATACCGATAACTCTGTTGAATCTTTATAATGTTGATTTTTAAGGCTATCACCTTTGACCTGACTAATGGCAATACTAACATCTTCAATTGCCTGCGCGCGTTTTTGGGCGAACACCTCAATGACTTCGAGGCTTTGGCTAGAGCCACTCGAATCGTCATTTTTTGCCTGTGCAGCCACAGCAAAAACGAGGCTCGACGAGCACAGCAGCAATATATGATTTGAAAAAGGATAACGTTGGCTTTTCATTAGATGGTGAACCTTAATACCGACAATGTAAAGATATTGTAATTATTTACGATTATAGACTAATTTATTGATTAAAGTCGCCAAGTTATCCATTAATTAGCTAGTTTTACTGCGCTTCAAAGGCATTTTCACCACTGATCTGCTGCGGATACCCACACAGTGCTCGTGCTGTTTGCATTCCAGCCATAACCGCAGCTTCAACACAACCTGCATTAACACCTGTTTTGATCCAATCGCCGGTAATAAATAAATTACTAAATTGCGTGCCATCAGTTGCTAAACGATATTGACTGGAACCTGAAACCGACAGCACATAACGCTCACTTGGATCAACATTCACTCGCCAGTACTGTTGATCTAAGCGCGCTGATTCTGGCACGTCATGCTGTGTATATAAAATGGACCAATCAAAGTCATTATCGTTATAAGCTAACGGCCATAATGGCTGCATATTAGTTGTTAATAGTTGTGTTAAGTTAGTTTTTACTTGTGCTTTTGCCCGTGCAGGGAAACCATGATCACTCTGTGGTGGATACTCTTGACAAGGAAATGCACTACAAAAATAGGCAATATTCTGCGGACTATTGCTTGCAGGCCACTGCTCTTTATCAATTAAGTTTTGCATTGCAGCCCAAGTATCAAACGGTTCGCTAAAACCACTCAAAATAGGCCCTTCTTCACTTGGCGGCATATACTGCCAACCTAACTGTTGATCTGTTTTATTTAACCAAATCTGACTGGCTTGTGTAGCTACCGAAAGAACATTTTTAGCCTGAGCAGCAAAGTTGTCGTCTATTGCTAATAATTGTGGGCAAACATGCTCTAATGAAGCAACTGAGACCCCAAGGATCAGCCGGTCAAAATCATCTTTAAACTGCAGTGTTTTAGTTGGTAGTTGTGCGCCAAAATGTGCTTGGTAACAGCTGGGCCAATCACTCCAAAATGATTCTAAATTTATATTATTCTGCTTTAGTAACAGGGCCTGCTCGTGGTTTATCTGCTGATAAAGAGGCTCACTTGGCCAGCAAGCTAAGTTTTTCACATCAATTAATGGCTGATACTCTGATGAGTTATTTAAACTCACTTGCTGTTGTAATAACACAGAAGCAACACAGTTTTGGCCACTTTCATCAATCCCAGGTGTAAGTTGCTGTAGTTGATGGAAGAATTCAAAGTTAACGCCTCTTTGTTTTAATAGTTCATACAATGGCGCAAAAATAACATCGCCCATTCCCGCCTGCATTTTCCACATTACCCCACCGCGATAACACAATGCGATTCTAAGCATGGCAAGTGCAGCAACTCCAGCTTCTACATTTGGTTTTTTAAAATCACCTTGTGGGTAGGCAAACACTAAATCATAAAAACCACGCACGGGCGCAGAATCGACACTGTATTGTTTATTCGCACCATTTTTTAATAACCATTGACGAAAATCATACTTGTTAATGACCCCAAAACCATCGCGATAAACTTTATCTTTAATCAATCCAACCAGCATCGCTATCGCTAAATCGGCACAAATATAAATACGCCTCAACTCTGCATTGTCATCCAGTAACTCGGTTAACTCTTGGTTAATCCAGCGTTTTAGTTTTCTGACAATATACCAAATCACTAAACTATCTTTCTTCTCAGAAATTTGTGGCTGCAGTGTGTTGTTACTTTGCACAAAGCTATTTAATTTATCGACAAGTAAGCTAGGTGTTGAAGTGATTTCTTGATTGAGATTTTGTATATCGTTGGTAAAGGTTTGCCATGCATCACTGCCATCAGAAACCAAGGTCTGAATTTGTTGATGAAAATGGCGTAGTAGGTATCTATCTCGTGGTTTTTTTGTCGTTAATTGTGTGCTCTTAGCTTGGACTCTGGCGGCCAGTTCAAATTGTGGTATCCATTTTTTTAGCCATGCAAGGGTCATTTTTACAAAGTCCCACACGGTAATATCTAAACTCCCATTCGCAGGATTGCCAGGTAAAACAGGAAAGTCTATAGGCCACGTTTGCCACTGTTCATCAATGTGCTCCTCAAGGGCAATAAAACTATGCGGTTTAAGTGCTTGTTGCCAGGTACTCAGTGCACTCGTTGGCGGACGCTGTAGCTTGTCGTATACAGTTTCAATGGTTTTAAAACTATTAACATAGGCACCAAACCAGACATGTAAACCATGCTCTTCTATGCGCTGCCCCATAACAGCATTACGGCCACTGGCTCCTTTTCCTCCTAAACGCCAACCTTGTTGGTACACTGTAATATGTCTTTTTTGCTGCCAATTAGGTTGTTCAGTCAGGTATAAAGCAGCCGTCATTGCGGCAACACCACCGCCTATAATAACTATTTTTTCTTGCTCCATAATGGATCCTTACTTAGGGAGTATTTGTGTAGCTTGAAGTTGGTCAAAATCCATCTTGATATAAAACGGCAAATACACAGCTTGCGCTCCTAGCTGTAAACCAAACATTTGCGCTAAAGGAAAACTATCTAGTAGCTGTAAATGTAGCTGATAAGCACCACTGAGTAGCTTAAATTGATGGATTTTCTTTATTTCTGAAGGAGAGTGCATAACTGCTTGAAAAACAGCCTTATCGCCTTGCCCGTCAGGAAATTGCTTAAATAGTATTTGATCCATCTGTGGATTCACAAAACCCTGTAACAGCTGCTTTAATAGCGAAAAATCAATACCAAGATGATCCCCATCAAACAAATTGGCGACATGCTCGCCAAAGTCCTCTAATACAGATAATAAGCCATCGCTTTGCGTCTTGACGTTTTTGGTGACTGAAAATAAATGCTGTGATTGTAATTTTGACGTTGGCGAAAAATGCTTAAAACAATCCAGTGAAACTGAAAAGTCGGTTATATCACTTACCGAACTGGGCATCTGGTAATCACATAAATATTTATTGTAACCCCATGTTTCTCTGCCGTTTATTAATGCATAAACATTATTTACGCAAATAAACGCCGGATACCAATAAAGATGAGTAATATCTTCATCATTGCCTTGCTTTTCAACCTTTGCAACTGGTAACCAAATAATAATATCAGTCTCTTGCATCCAACCGTGCTCACTAAAAGGCGGCGTTAATGAGGCAATTTTTTCTATGTCGGTAAAGGTTAATAATGCATATTCGCCTATGCCTTTAAAATATAACTCATCCGTTGCAACAATATTAAGCGTTGTATCGATATACTGTTGAACTTTATCCTGATCTATTTTTGCAAAAAAACCATACATATTTGCATTAGTCATTCGACATGGTGGCTTTGCAACAGGGTTTGATAAAAAGTGACTATAAGGAGGTAGTTGTACGGTCATGATTTATAATTATTTTATTGGATAAAAAAATAAGTATAGCCAAGATTTTTTACAAGGTAGTAATTTCAGTTAATTATTTTCAGTGAGCAAGTATTGGCTATATTGTTGATAACCAAAGCTATCGAAGCCTTTTGACAAGGGATTCATAAACCCATGACCGTAGTCTGCACGCTGGCATTGCACTTTGATTTGCTGCTCTAAACAAGCGAGCACAGGAAGAATATCAAAGTGCACTTCTTGCTTCGCAAAAATAAACTCGCAGGCCACGCTGGCAGACAAATCTAAATAATGACGAACTTGATTTGGATAAAATGCCACTAATCTTTTTATCTGTGAATTTTTCACAGTTGCTTGGCTTCGCCACGCAGCGGCTCCACCAGCACTAAAACCGATTACCGTAGTTGGTTTAGTTACTCTACTAAGAATGGTATTAAGCTTGTTGAAATAGTTATCGTGACCACACTCAGTGATAAATAAATCATACTGTAATTGCTCATCAATCACTGGCTGCAATTGCCCATCGTACGGATCGACAATTATGCTTTTAGCGTTAAATTGCCGTGCAAAGTGACTCAAATGAGCGGTTTTACCAAAAATATCACTAACGATAATGTATTCCATAGCCAAATCTTATTATTTACAGTTAAATTACCGCACAACAGTTAAAATACCGCTAAACGTCTTTTTCAGATTAGCTAATTAAAATACAGCAGTTAAAATACAATGGCTAGAATAAAGTTAAAATAATGCTTGCGTAAATAAAATTACTGGGGTAAATTGTCCTCTTGGTCCTAAAAAAGCCTCGCGGTTAACCTCTTTACCCTGATCCAGTAATCCCCGCAAAACGTATATTATAGAGCTAAGTTATTGTACGGCGAGAACCCCAATTCAGACTACGGCATATTTTTAAATAGTCGCATAAATGTCATAAAGATCGTCAACACTGTAATGAAGCTAAACACAACACGGTCTATCTAATTGTGCTTTGAAAGCTAATAAAGAAATTAGCGCACATTAAAGATAACAAGAAAAAAGTGAGTTTTATTATGTCTTATAGTTACAACGGATCTATGATCCAAATCGCACATCCAGTGCAATCAATTTCAGTAAATAAACAACGTGTTATTTTTTCTGATACACAAGGTTTAAAAAATACCTTATTTACAAAAGCAAGTGACGCACGTCAATTTGTTAAATGGTTAAAAGCCAATTAATCGATAATGATTTGCTTCCTCGCAATTTAAATGACGCCAGCTAATGCTGGCGTTTTGCTTTTTTTAAGCTAACTATTCAACAGCTGCTACACTTAGTATATTAATAATTTATCTGTGGTTGAATTAATGCATTATGCCTTTCGTTATGCTTTTTTATCATTGTTAATTAGCACTCCTTTGCATGCTAAAACAATTGATTGGATAGTCACTGACTTTGCCCCTTATTATATTTTTAACGATCAATACGCAGGAACAGGCCGCGATGAAGGTGTTATCGCCTTATTAGAACAACAGCTTCCTAGCTATACATTCAACCGTACTATTTTTCCATCAAGTCGCACAATACAGGAGCTGTCTAACCCAAATCATACTTACTGCATGCTCTCGCTATACCAAAGCCCGCACCGCAAACAACACATCAGCTTTAGTGAACAGACTTCGACGGTTGGCTTATCGCCTTCTATTGCTATTCACCAAGAGCTTGTGCAACATCTCAAGCTTGAAACAAGTACACCTGTATCATTGAAAACCCTACTCAATCAATACCAACTTGCACTGGGGATTTCTATGAGCCGATCATACGGTAATGCTATTGATGCAGTAATTAATAATAGTGCCGACGCATCCATAATTATTCGACCTGGTCGCGATACCCTTGCCAGTTTGACTTACATGTTAAAGAAAAAGCGCATTGATATTTTATTGGGCTACCCAAGCGAGCATTACTATTTAGCAAAATCGATGGGGTTTGAAGATCAGTTAATGCAATTGCCTCTGACTGAAGCTCCCGATCTGAGTTATGGCTATATTGGCTGTACTAATACCGAGCAAGGTATCGCACAAGTTGAAGTGCTTAATGCAGCACTGAAAGAAATAAAACAACAACCAGCCTACCATGAAGTGTTATTACGTTGGTTACCAGATAATTTAAAACCGTTACTAGAGCAACGTTTACAAGCAAACAAAAACGCCCCAACTGAGTGAGGCGTTTATCAATATTAGCATATTTATTTAACCTGAATTCAGGTTAGGTTTTACTTACGCACACCTTCAATATATAAACCAATATCAACATGTGTAGATGCAGGACCTAGGTTGTAATCAATACCAAAATCAGCAAGCTTTAAACTGGTTTCACCTTCAAAGCCAACTCGGTAACCACCCCATGGATCTTTACCTTCACCAATTTTATCGATTTCAAAGGTAATCGTTTTTGTTACACCATGAAGGGTAAACTCACCTGTTACATCAGCTTCATCACCCTCTTCATCAAACTTAATTGACGTACTTTTGAAGGTCGCTGTTGGAAACTTATCAACATTTAAAAACTCTTTACCACGTAAATGCTTATCACGTTCAGCATGGTTCGAATCGATACTTTTAGTATCAATATTAACCATGATCTGTGATGCATCTGGGTTAGCTGCATCGTAGCTAAAGCCGCCGTCAAAAGTATTAAAACGACCGTGTAACCAGCTATAACCTAGATGCTTAATTTTAAAATTTACAAATGCATGGGCACCTTGAGTGTCAATAACATAATCTGCAGCGTGTGCAGTATTAGCACCAAACAATGTTGCTGCTACTGCAGCTGAAAGTAATATTTTTTTCATTTATTAATCATCCTTTTGTGGTTTTATCATTCTAACTAAGGTTTTATCTTTATCGATAAAGTGATGTTTTAACGCCCCAAGAGCATGTAAAACCACTAATCCTATGAGGCTACATGCCACATAGTAGTGAACTTTACCTGCAATATCTGCTTGATTAGCTACTGAAAAATCAATTGCGGGAATACTAAATAAGGTAAACACCTCAATTGCACGACCATCCGCAGTAGAAATCAAATAGCCTGAAATCACAATGACGCTAAGCAGTAGATATAAAAATATATGTACTGTATGCGCTACATTATTTAACGCTTTACTGCTGCCCGCTACTGGCTCAGGCTGCGTGCCCAATGCACGCCAAGCAAATCTAAAAATTAATAAAGCAACTAAGGTGATCCCTACGCTTTTATGTAAATCCAAAGAACCTTTATACCAACTATCGTAATAAGTAAGTTCAACCATGTACAAGCCAAGGCCAAATAAACCAATCACCATTACCGCCATTAACCAATGTAATAAAATGGCAACCACACCGTACGAAGATTTTGTATTTTTAAGCATGTGTTATTAATTCCATTATCGAATGACATCAGAATAGCGCGTACCTAGATAGAAGAAAATAGCTAATAACAAACAAGTTATGTGCGTATATGCACAATTAAGATTAAATTTAGGAAGTTAGCAAGTTAGCAAGTTAGCAAGTTAATCAATGATAAACATCATCACCCTAATAATTGTTTAATTATTTTCAATCAAACCGATATAAATTTGTGTTGTAGGATCGACTTGCAAGCAAGTGATAAGGTTTTCTTTGATGAGCTCTAGCATAGCAATAAAGCTAACCACTACACCACTGCGGCCTTCGTCAAAAGTGAATAAGTCAGTGAAAGGAAGTTGCGTGCCGGCTGTCGATAACTTTTGCAAAATTAAACTCATTCTTTCGCGAGTTGATAAAGCTTCTGCGGTTATTTGATGATGCTCAAAAGTTTTAGCTCGCGCCATCACATCACTGAGCGCAAATAGTAAATCTTTTAAATCAACATCCGGTAACAATTGAGCATGCTCGCTCTGCTCAGGCACTAATGCGTGGGCAATAAAAATATCACGGCCAACACGTGGAATATCATCAAGGTTCTGCGCAGCTAGCTTAAATTGTTCATACTCTTGTAAACGACGAATTAATTCAGCCCGTGGATCTTCTTCTTCCTCAAGCTCTTCATGTTTTGGCAGTAATAGTCGTGATTTTATTTGTGCAAGTAATGCCGCCATCACCAAATATTCACCAGCAAGCTCCAATTGGAACTCGGTCATCATTTCAACATAACGGACATATTGTTCAGTAATGCTAAAAATCGACAATTCCAGAATATCTAACTTATGTTTTTTTATTAAATATAGTAATAAATCAAGTGGCCCTTCAAAGGTTTCTAAAATTACTTCTAGAGCGTCTGGCGGAATATACAAATCTTCCGGGGTATTCATTACTTCTTTGCCATGCAAAAAAGCCAGCGGCAACTTTTGTTGCGCCGGCTCTCGTATTTGAGCTACATCATCAGTATGTAGTTCGTTCATGGTTTATCGGCGTAGTTATTCAAATGGAGCTGTATCGCCACAGCCTACACGCAGCACCTCAACTGTATCTTCTGACAGGTCGATTACTGTGGTTGCTTGCTCAGCTAAATAGCCGCCATGAATAATTAAATCAACTTGATTACCTATGCGATCACGTATCTCGTCCGGATCAGACTCAGTAAACTGCTCACCGGGTAAAATTAATGAACACGACATCAATGGCTCACCTAACTCTGCTAGCAATGCGCAGGTAATTGGATGTTCTATTACACGAATACCAATGGTTTTTTTCTTGTCGTTTAACAAACGTTTTGGTACTTCTTTAGTGCCTTTAAAGATAAACGTATAAGGCCCGGGTGTATTGTTTTTAATTAATCTAAATAGTTGGTTATCTACTCGTGCATAAGTAGAAAGCTCAGATAGATCACGACATACTAAGGTAAAGTTATGGTGTTTTTCAATACCACGGATGCGCTCAATACGCTCTTTTGCTTGTTTGTTACCTAAATTACAGCCTATTGCATAGCCTGAATCGGTTGGGTATACCACCACACCACCTTGTTTGATAATGTCGACCGCTTGATTAATTAAGCGTGGTTGTGGATTATCCGGATGAATATGAAAAAAATCACTCATTTAGTTCTCCTGTTTGCCCTTCCCAAGTTTGCCAAACGCCTTGGCAATCTTTTGGCAAATATAAGTTTTTTCCTAATTCTAGCCAACTAGTAGGAAAATGAAAATCAGATCCTTGCGAACACAGTAAATCGTATTCACGGCTCAATTCGCCTAAAAACTGTCGCTCAGTCGGTGCTTGTTGTGGTTGTGCAACTTCCATTGCATCGCCACCGGCATCTTTAAACTGACTCAATAATTTGCGCAGCCATTTATTTGACATTTGATAACGCCCAGGGTGGGCAATCACAGCAACGCCACCTGCGGCATGAATGGCGGCAATGGCGGTTTGCATATCACACCAATCGCTTGGTACATAACCCGTTTTAGCGCGGCCAAGGTATTTTTTAAACACCCCAGGAATTGTGGTTGCAACGCCACGAGCAATAAGTGCTCTTGCATAATGTGCACGGGTAATTTGTGCATCTGCGGCAAGCTCTTGCGCTTGTTGATAAATGCCATCAAAGCCATTTTTCTCTAAACGACGACCGATCTCGACAGCTCTATCAGCACGTTTTTGCTGTTGGATAGTCAATAAGCTGGTCAATGTTGACTCGTCAATATCTACGTTTAATGCCACGATGTGGATCTCAAAACTTTCCCACTTAGTGGAAATTTCAACCCCTGATATCAAGGTTAATGGTAGAGATTCGCTTTCTATATATGCTTGTGCAGGTTTAACCGCAGCAGTGGTGTCGTGATCAGTGATCGCAAACACATCTATATTTTTTTCAACTGCACGCAATAATAATTGCTCAACAGTTAATTGCCCGTCAGAATGTGTGGTATGACTGTGTAAATCGTATTTTATCAAAAGAGAAGACTGCTCATATTAAATGTGCGAAAGTTGTTATTAAGTATAACAAAATTTTTTAATAAATTGTTTTAAATAAATACTTGACACTAACGCAGTTGATACGGTTTACTGTAGTCACTTGAGACACAAATAGAATTACAACAATGATAAATTCAATCCAAAACACTATCTGGTGGTGGCACTCGTAAATTATCGGGTGATGAATTGTCGTGTCTAACACATTCTAAACCCGCTTATTGCGGGTTTTTTTATATTTAAATTTTAGGGTAACAAACATGAATAACGTAGCAACTTTTACACATCATTGGTGGTGGCGCCTGGTATAGCGGGACGGTAATGGTCTATCTGAAACATAGGTATCGTTATTCAAACCCCGCATAGCTTAGCTTGCGGGGTTTTATTTTTTTGAGGGAATGAGGTTTGATTTTTAGTCATATAACAACAACGCCAGGTGAAGTTACTAGCATCACCGAAGTGCGAGAATATATACATAGCCCATTGGCACTATATGGATTGCTTGATAAAGATAATTCATTACTCTTAGAGTCAGCAGAAATTGATTCTAAAGACAGTGTCAAAAGTTTAATTTTGGTAGATTGTGCACTAAAAATAATCTGCACAGGTAAAACAGTCACAGTAACGGCGCAATCTAATAATGGTCAGCAATTACTGCCTTATTTACAAACTAAATTAGAAAACTGCCATACTCAATTAAACAAGCAAACTCTCAGCATCGAATATCAAGCTATCGATCATAATATTGATGAAGCCTCAAAGCTGATTGCCGATAATGCTTTTAGTGCCTTGCGCTGTTGTATAAATAGTATCAGCAGCACCACAAACAATCCATTTTCGTTATTTTTAGGCGGTGTGTTTGCTTACGACATGGTAGCCAACTTTGAACAACTGAGTGATGTACCAGATGGAGAAAATAGCTGTCCTGATTACGTATTTTATTTAGCTGAAACCTTAGTGGTAATTGATCACCAAGCTAAAACCACTGAGCTGATTGGTAACGTTTTTAATGGCCCTGATGTGCATGCAAACTGTTTTGAAGTGGGTAAAAAGCTCGAACGTTTAAATACCTTATGCGACCAAGCCGATAGCTATAGTGCGCAGCAAAGTGCTGGCAGCAGTGACGTCAGTGTTGATATTAGTGACGAGCTCTATTGCCAACAGGTCAATAGTTTGAAAAAACACATTGTCGATGGCGATATTTTTCAAGTTGTGCCATCGCGTACCTTCTCGTTAGCTTGCGCCAACCCACTACATGCCTACAGCCAACTAAAAAAACAAAATCCAAGCCCGTACATGTTTTATATGCGCGACAGTGAATTTGCGTTATTTGGTGCCTCTCCTGAGTCAGCTTTAAAGTTTTGTGCTACATCACAACAAGTTGAAGTATATCCAATTGCAGGAACTCGCCCACGAGGAAAGTTTGCTAATGGCCAAATTAATCCAGATTTAGACAGTCGTATTGAACTGGAACTGCGCAACGACCAAAAAGAGCGTGCTGAGCATTTAATGTTGGTTGATTTAGCACGAAATGACGTAGCTCGTATCAGTGTCCCGGGAACTCGCCACGCAAAAGAGCTATTAAAAGTCGACCGTTATTCGCAAGTAATGCATTTAGTGTCACGCGTTGTTGGCACATTAAAACCTCAGCTGGATGCCCTACACGCTTACCAAGCCTGTATGAACATGGGCACTTTAGTTGGTGCGCCTAAAGTCAGCGCGGCAGAGTTGGTAAGGCAAACTGAAGGTAAGCGCCGTGGTAGTTACGGTGGTGCGGTAGGTTATTTAACCGGTGACGGCGCCATGGACAGTTGCATTGTTATTCGCTCGGCCTTTGTTAAAAATAATACCGCGTATGTACAAGCCGGTGCCGGAGTTGTGTTTGACTCAGACCCTCAATCTGAAGCCAATGAGACTCGTGCTAAAGCACAAGCGGTTATTACAGCCATTCAATCGACGTACCAAGGACACTAAAATGAGTCAAAACATAAACAACTTAACGGACTTAAAAATCTACTTTTTAGATAATTTTGATTCATTTAGTTATAACTTAGTCGATGAACTTTCTATGTTAGGCAGCGATTTAGTGGTATATCGTAACAACATAAACGCGCAGGTGATTTATGACAAAATGTGTGCGGAAACGAAACCAGTGATTTTAGTACTGTCGCCGGGCCCAGGTACCCCCACTGCGGCGGGCTGCTTAATGGCATTGATTGAACTATGCAAAGGCCGTTTTCCAATGTTGGGGATTTGCCTTGGCCAACAAGCACTAACACAAAGTTATGGCGGTATTATTGGCCATGCTGGAGAAACCGTACATGGTAAATCATCAATCATTGAGCTTGGTGAGCACCCAGTATTTGCAGGTATGGGTGAACGTATGCCTGTGGCACGTTATCATTCACTGATGGCCACGAAAGTACCCGACAGTGTTGCAGTGATAGCCCACTATGAGTCAATACCGATGGCAATTTATCATCGTGACGATAAAGCCCTTGGCTATCAATTTCATCCTGAGTCTATTTTGACGCCCAATGGCGCCGCGCTACTTCAACAAAGTATGCAATTTTTAGCCAGTGCACAGCAGTAGAGGATAGTATGTCAGTAAACCAACAATCAGCCAGTGAGGCGAGCATTGGCTCAATGATTGATGTGTTATTAACGCAAACATCATTAAGCTTTAGTCAAAGCCAACAGTTATTTGATGCCATTATGCAAGGCAAAGTAAATGACATCGAACTGGCAGCCATCTTAGTGGCACTGAAAATAAAAGGTGAAGTAAGCGACGAAATCGCAGGAGCAGCCGCATCGATGCGTGCTAATGCGATACCTTTTATTACTCACTTAACAAACCTTGTCGATAGTTGTGGCACTGGCGGCGATGGCTCAAACACTATTAATATTAGCACCACCGCCGCCATCGTTGCTGCAGCTTGCGGTATAAATATGGTCAAACACGGTAATCGCAGTGTTTCGAGTAACTCCGGCTCCGCTGATTTACTCAAAGCATTGGGCATCAATATAGACATGAACCCAGCACACGCGGCGCAGTGTTTAGAGCAAACCGGCTTTACGTTTTTGTTTGCTCCGCATTATCACAGCGGCGTACGCCATGCTATGGGTGTGCGAACGACCTTAAAAACCCGTACTATTTTTAATATTTTAGGGCCATTGGCAAATCCAGCAGCACCGGATGTGCAATTATTGGGGGTATATGATGAAAGTTTATGCTTAGCGATGGCACACACCTTAAAAACGTTAGGTACACCGCGCGCAATGGTCGTTCATGGCTCGGGCACCGATGAAATAGCCTTGCACGGTGAAACGACCGTAGCAGAGCTTAACAACGGAAAAATCAGCCAGTACACACTTACCCCTGCTGATTTTGGTCTTGCAAACTATTCACTTGAACAACTTGCCGGTGAAGGGCCAGAATATAACGCCAAGGCTAGCATGGCTATTTTAGCTGGTAACGGCACCGACGCGCACAATGCGGCCATTATTGTTAACGTTGCTGCGTTGCTTTATTTAACCAATAAAGCCGACGATTTTAAAAGTGCCGCGATGCAAGTTAAAGAGGTTTTACAAAGCGGCC
Source organism: Pseudoalteromonas sp. SR41-8 (assembly GCF_014163915.1). Classification (NCBI taxonomy): domain Bacteria; kingdom Pseudomonadati; phylum Pseudomonadota; class Gammaproteobacteria; order Alteromonadales; family Pseudoalteromonadaceae; genus Pseudoalteromonas; species Pseudoalteromonas sp. SR41-8. The sequence goes on along the minus strand of NZ_JACJEE010000002.1, from coordinate 124,236 downwards.
GTGCATTGAATACCTTAAATGCCATTGTCATAAGCAGTAATAAAGAATACGCAAACTCCGAGGTAAGTAATGGCTAATGTATTAGACAAAATAGTTGCAGATAAAAAAATAGAGCTCATTGAACGCAAATCCAAGCGCCCTCTTGAGAGCTTTAAGCATCAAGCAATACCCACAAATCGTGATTTTTATAAAGCCCTTGCAGCGCCTGGCACTCAGTTTATTTTGGAATGCAAAAAGGCCTCGCCGTCAAAAGGCCTTATTCGAGAGCCGTTTGATTTAGCCGAGATCACCCGTGTTTATAAAAACTACGCTAGCTGCATCAGTGTGTTAACCGATGAAAAATATTTTCAGGGTAGTTTTGATTATCTCGAATTTGTGCGCAGTCAAGTAGAGCAACCATTGATCTGTAAAGATTTCTTTATTGATGAATACCAAATTTATTTGGCCCGTATTTATGGCGGCGATGCTATTTTATTAATGTTGTCAGTACTCGATGATACGCAATATCAATCGCTTGAAAAAGTTGCAAAAAGCCTAAACATGGCAATCCTCACCGAAGTGAGTAACGAAGCTGAAGTACATCGAGCTCTGGCACTCAATGCGCAAATTATTGGTATTAATAACCGTGATTTACGTGATTTGAGCACAAACTTAGCTACCACTGAGGCACTAAGAAAGCTTATTCCTGATAACAAAGTGGTTATTTCAGAATCAGGTATTTACACACACCAAGATGTAAAACGCTTGGCCCCGTTGTGTAATGGCTTTTTAATCGGTAGTTCACTGATGGCTGAGCGTGATTTAGAGCGCGCTTGTCGAAGCGTAATTTTAGGTGAAAACAAAGTTTGTGGCTTAACCCGTAGCCAAGATGCCATTGCCGCTTATGAAAGTGGTGCCGTTTATGGGGGGCTAATTTTTGCACCTAAATCCCCTCGTTTTGTTGATTTAGATTGTGCAAAACAAGTTATGCAAAGTGCCCCGCTTGCTTATGTAGGCGTATTTGTAAACGCAACAATCGCAGACGTTGTCAATCATGCTCAGAGCTTAAAGCTTGCAGCAGTGCAATTACATGGCCAAGAAGATGCAGTCTATATAAACGAACTGCGTCCTTTGCTACCAAGTAATTGCCAGATTTGGAAGGCACAAGCTGTGAAGGATAGCTTGCCAGCACCTGTCAATGGCGTTGATCGCCACTTATACGATACTCACAGCGATACGCAAGCCGGCGGTACCGGTAAGACCTTTGATTGGGCAATACTCAAAGAGACTAAGCAGCCATTTATGCTTGCTGGTGGCTTAAACCCAGAAAATATTCAAGGTGCATTATATCAAGGTGCGCATGGACTCGACCTAAATTCAGGGGTTGAGCAAAGCGCCGGTAAAAAATGCCCAAACAAATTAAATGATGCATTTATCAGCATCCGTAAATATTGAGGTTAATATGAATAATCCAGCTTATTTCGGCGAATTTGGCGGCATGTTTGTCCCAGAATTGCTAGTACCAGCACTTAAACAACTCGAAAACGAATTTAATAAATCGCAAACAGATCCGGCTTTTCAAGCTGAACTGGAAAAGTTACTTAATGAATATGCTGGCCGTCCTACGCCGCTGACATTAACGCGTAACTTAATTAAAAACCCAAAAGTAAAATTATACTTAAAGCGTGAAGACTTACTGCACGGTGGCGCGCACAAAACGAATCAGGTGTTAGGCCAAGCACTATTAACTCAACGCATGGGTAAAAAACAAGTTATTGCTGAAACAGGCGCAGGCCAACACGGCGTTGCAACGGCGCTTGCGTGTGCATTACTTGGTTTAAAATGCCGTATTTATATGGGCGCTAAAGACGTGGCACGCCAACAACCAAACGTATTTAGAATGAAACTAATGGGCGCTGAAGTGATCCCGGTTACTGCAGGCTCTGGCACATTAAAAGATGCCGTAAACGAAGCGCTTCGTGATTGGTCAGCAAATTATAAAGAAGCGCATTACTTACTTGGTACTGCTGCAGGTCCTCACCCATTCCCTACCATCGTTCGTGAGTTCCAAAAAGTGATTGGTGAAGAAGCAAAACAACAAGTATTAAAAGCTGAAGGTCGCCTACCTGATGCGGTGCTTGCTTGTGTAGGCGGTGGCTCTAACGCCATTGGTATGTTTACAGATTTTATTGACGAGCCAAGTGTAAAACTCATTGGCGTAGAGCCCGCTGGCAAAGGGCTTGATACCCACGAGCACGGTGCAACAATCTGTAAAGGAACTAAAGGTATTTTGCACGGTACTTATACCTATATAATGCAAAATGATGATGGCCAGATTGAGGAATCATATTCTGTCTCAGCGGGTCTTGATTACCCAGCTGTTGGCCCACAACATGCGTTTTTACATGAAACTGGCCGTGCGCAATATGTGGGTATTACAGATACCGAAGCATTAGAAGCATTCCAATTACTGGCTAAAAACGAAGGGATTATTCCTGCGCTCGAATCAAGTCATGCACTAGCTTACGCACTGAAGTATGCAGAGCAGCAAACTGAAGAGTCAATTTTAGTAGTGAATTTAAGTGGTCGCGGCGACAAAGACTTATCACACGTTATGGATGTACTTTCTAAAGGGGATCAGTTATGAGCCAGACAGCAATTCAAAAAACAGACCGCTACGGTAAAATGTTCGCCCGTTTAAGCGAGCTAAATCAAGGTGCATTTGTGCCGTTTGTTACAATTGGCGATCCAAATAAAGAACTGAGCGTTGAAATAATCAAAAGCTTAATTGATGGCGGCGCTGATGGCTTAGAGCTGGGTATTCCATTTTCAGACCCAATAGCAGATGGTCCAGTTATTCAAGCTGCCAATATTCGCGCCCTTAAAGTAAATATAAATACCCAAGATTGCTTTGATATCATAAAGCAAGTACGCCAGTACAATGCTGATATCCCAATTGGTTTATTGTTGTATTCGAACTTAGTGTTTAAACGCGGTTTAGAGGCTTTTTACCAAGATGCCAAAGCAGTTGGCGTTGACTCAATTCTAGTTGCAGATGTGCCGCTTCATGAATCTAAAATGTTTCGCAAAGCGGCAATGAGTAATGGCATTGACCCCATTTTTATAGCCACGCCTAACGCACCTGATGACACTTTACGCGAATGTGCCTCTTATGGCCGTGGTTATACTTATTTGCTATCCCGTGCGGGTGTAACAGGCACAGAAACTAAAGCACAAATGCCGGCGACATCAATTGTCACTAAACTAAAAGAATACCACAGCGCCCCTGCGTTATTAGGTTTTGGGATTTCAACCCCTGATGATGTAAAAGCAGCACTTAATGCCGGTGCAGCAGGTGCTATATCTGGCTCGGCGGTAGTGAAAATTATTGAAGCGAATCTCGATACCCCTCAAGCTATGCTCAGTGGTTTACAAGAGTTCGTAGCGAGCATGAAAGCTGCAACTGCGCTGTAAGTTCATACTTCGAAAATAAGAAAAGGGCCTGTTGCGGCCCTTTTCTGGTAATCAAACGCGTTAAAGACTCTCTTTCAACGCTTTTGCTGCTTTAAATACAGGCTTGTTAGCGCCTTCAATGTCTATTGCCTCTCCCGTTTGTGGATTGCGTCCTGTACGTGCGGGATAATAACTTAACGCAAACGTGCCAAAGCCATTTACTTGCACTTGATCACCTTCTGATAATGATTTAGTGATGGCTGCAAGCATGCTTGATAACGCCGCTTGAGAATCTTTTTTAGTTAATTCACTGTGTGCAGACATTGCACTAATCAGTTGTGCTTTATTCATAAAATGCTCCTAAAAATACCGCTTACTCAGTCACTGTTCAGCAGATTTTGGTAATGATTGAATACAAAGGCACGCAGGCTAAGGGTTAGTAACTACTAAGTCAACCTTGTAAACAACACAATAAGTTGATACAACCTCTGCAACTATTCTTTGGTTTTATTTTTTGGGCATTCTATGCATGCAATAATTGAGTTTATTCCGCTAATTTTATTTTTTGCGGTATTCAAGTTAGTTGATATTTACTGGGCAACGGCATTATTAATGGGCACCACTTTTCTGCAGGTCGCTTATTCTTATTTTAAAATAGGCAAAGTGCCTACACGCCAATGGTTGTTTTTTGCCATTGCAGTGATTTTAGGCACTCTTACGCTGGTGTTTCATGATGAACAATTTGTGAAGTGGAAAGCCACTATCATCTACGCTGTGCTCTCATTAAGCTTATTGATCAGTCGCTACTTTCTTGGTAAAAATTTAGTTAAACAAGCACTCAGTGCCATTTTAAATAATGCATCAGACTCTGAGCAAGAAATTACCGTACCTAAGTCGCTTTGGGATAAACTCAACATATTGTGGATAGCGATCACAGCGGGAATATCAGCGTTAAATATCTATATCGCTTATAACTTTTCTCTAGATTTTTGGGTTAACTTTAAAGTGTTTGGCTTAATGGGGATCACATTTGTCAGTCTTTTTGCCACTATCATCATGTTGTATAAATATTTACCCGATGAAGATGAGCCCAAAGTAGACAATAAAAAGCGCTCTTAATGTCATAAATATGTCGTCTTAGCTTGTTAGCCTAGTATACAAAATCACGCTGAGACGACCTTGAACGCCAATCAATACCGCTGGTTTGAATTTACCTTTATATTTGTATGCCTTCCTTTGCTGGGTTTTTACCTTCGTGCCTACCTTGCTAATTGGCTGATCCCCGCGTTAATCGTGTTAATGAGTGTCTGCGGTATGTTGCTGCTAGGCGATCCCCACTTTAAACGCTTTAGACTTACCAGCCTTGGTCAATTTTCCGCAGTGAAACGCCGACTGTTTAGTTTCTTTTTTATCGGCGCACTGTTTTCAGGGGTTTTTTACGGGATCATTAATCAAGGTAATTGGTTTATGCTGCCTCGAAACTCATTTAATGACTGGTTAATGTTACTCGCGTTCTATCCATTATTGTCAGTCATGCCGCAAGAGTTGATATTTCGAACCTATTTTTTTCATCGTTATAAACGCATCATGCCAAAAAAAACGGTGCGCATAATTGTTAGCGCCACAGTATTTGCTTTAGCGCATATTGTTTATGCTAATTGGGTAGCAGTACTACTGGCATTTATAGGCGGGTTATTATTTGCATTTACCTATGCTCAAAGCCGCTCCACGTTTGTCTGCGTTATCGAACACAGCTTATGGGGACTGTGGATGTTTACATTAGGAATAGGTCAGTACTTAGATTCGGCAACAATCTCTTAACTGAAAAAGCCGTGCTAATAATACTTAACACGGCTTAATTATGGGAAGCTCAATTAGTTGTATTAATTAAAAACCGAAAATGCTCATAGCAAAAAACTTAGTCGCTACGGTATTAATAAATATAACTACTAAAATTACCGGAATAAAGGTTGATAGCGAAAAATTAACGTATTTTTCAGTAAAGCTACCTGCATAGCCTGGACAACCTTGGCTTAGCTCTTCACTTAAACGTACTTTTTTCCAGCGATACATCACGAATAAACATACCATTAAACCATTCAATGGCAAGATAGTGTCGTAAAATACATCATACACAATATCAAATAAGCTTTTAGACGCTCCACCATAGTTAGTAAATGAAGTTAACCCTTCAACCATACCAAACGACATAGTACATAACACTGTCAGTACACCGATGCTACCAGTTAATATCAGTAACGCCATTTTACGACTTATGCCTTTACGGTCACTTAGCGTAGCTGTTGGCACCTCAACGATGGATACCAACGAGGTAATTGCAGCAAAAAATACCAGCAAGAAAAACACAAACGCAACAATTGATGCACCAACATAGCCAATATCAGTTTGTAGCGCGAGTAAAATCTTTGGTAAAAACTCAAAAATCATCGACACAGATGAGTCAGACAATTTAGTAGGATCAGTATCTGGGTTAAAACTAAAGATAGCTGGTAGCACCATAAGACCGGCAATAAACGCCACCAGTGAATCAGTCAGTGCAACCATTTTAGCACTGCCAACAATGTCATCCTTTTTCGAGATATATGAAGCGTAAGTCATCAATATACCCATACCCAACGACAATGAGAAAAACGCTTGCGCTAATGCACCGTTCAAGACACTGGCATTCATCTTAGAAAAATCAGGGATAATATAGTACTTAACGCCAGCCATAGCATTGTCTAGCGTCAATACATACGCCACTAATGCGATTAGCAATACGAACAATGCTGGCATTAAAAACTTAGCTGCTTTTTCAATCCCTTGCTTAACACCACCGACTAAAATCAAATTAACAATTAATGCCACAGCAGCCATATACGCAAACACGCTGGAACTATTAATAAACACCCCAAAGCTTTTTGGATCAGCCAACACATCTAAGTTACCAACCGCAACTTGGCTTAAATAACCAAAAATCCATACCGTGATAACCATATAAAACACAGCAATCATAAACGGGGTTAATACTGCTAAAAAGCCAGCAAAACTCCACTTAGTATCATTACCAGATAATAACTTGTAAGAGCCTAATGGATCTTTTTGTGCTTGGCGTCCCATTGCCATCTCTGCCATCATTACTGGCAAACAAATAAACACAACAAACAGCGCGTAAACGAGCAAAAAAGCACCACCACCATTTTTTGTTGCTGAGACTGGAAAACCAACCAAATTACCAATACCGACCGCAGAGCCAGCAGCTGCTAATATAAATCCAAGGCGGGAGCTAAAATGCTCACGAGTATCGCTCATTTAAAAACCTTATTATTATTTTGTACCATTCAAGCGACTCTACCAGTGTTGTGCTGGGCTTTTCAAGCAGATTCCGCTTAAAAATATAATGATACTGTAAACCTTAGAGGTTGTTGTTCTTTTAAGATTAAAATTTGTTCAAGCTAACAGTGATTAAATCGCAGCATCAATTTACAGCCTCGAAAGTTAACTAAAAACTGCGTAAAGCTTTCGCGCTTTAATAGCGCTCTAAACTAATCGTAATTTATTCGCCTATTAATTTTGCTGTGCTAATATCAGCATAATTCCAATAATATTCAAATCCAGAGAACACACCATGTTGTATATGATTTACTCAACTGATGTTGAAAATAGCTTAGAATTAAGAAAAGCCGCCCGCCCTGCTCATTTAGCACGCTTACAAGAATTAGACGAGCAAGGCCGATTACTGACAGCAGGTCCATTACCTGCCATTGATAGCGCCGAGCCAGCTGACGCTGGTTTTACTGGTTCTTTAGTGATTGCAGAATTTAGCTCATTAGAAGCAGCTCGCGAATGGGCTGCAGCAGATCCTTACGTCAACGGCGGCGTATATGAAAACTCACAAGTTAAACCGTTTAAAAAAGTTTTTCCTGGCTAAGTAAAACCAACAATCAAACAGGATTATTTTATTTAAATGAACCAGATTTTAATGCAATGGGTATAAGACTTTGAGTCAAATCACCACAATTCAGTGTTTGTTCACCGGATGTTAATTAAACTCTGCTGCATTGAATCATCAGATTTAGTGATTTTTCACTTGAATTATAGCTACTTGGTTCATTAAACTATTCAGGTCTGGTTTAGGAGTTTCTCATCATGCGTACTGTGTTAGCTCTCAGCGTCGCCATCACTGTGCTATTTTCGAGTGTTTTTTCGACTAGTAGCCAAGCTGCATCTCAAGTCAATAAAGCTGAGATAAATAAAAAACAAGCTGTTGAGCTTGCTAAAAAAGTCGAAGATGGTAAAACTCTTAAAATTACCGTACTTAACGATATTTATACTGTAAGAATATTAAAATCGGACGGCCATGTCGTCGACGTTCATGTCAATAAAAAGACCGGCGAAGTGAAGAAGGATTAAGAAATGCGAATTTTAGTAATTGAAGATGATTTACACTTAGCAGACAATCTGCGTAATGCATTAGAAAAAGAACGTTATAGTGTCGATCTCTGTCATGATGGCGAAGCTGGTTTATTTCACATCACAGAATATCCTCTTGATATGGCGGTAGTTGATTTAGGCTTACCAAAAATTGACGGTATTGAACTGATCAATAAAGCCCGCGCACAAGGGATTACAATTCCAATTCTGATTTTAACAGCACGTGACCGTTGGCAAGATAAAGTTGAAGGACTTGATGCTGGTGCTGATGACTATTTAACTAAACCATTTCATGTTGAAGAGTTAATAGCGCGGTGTAACGCGTTGATCCGTCGTAGCGCAGGTAAAGCAAATCCTGAAATGACTGCTGGGCCTATTAAAATTCACACCCGCTCACAACAAGTGTGGGTTGATGACCGAGAGCTAAGTCTCACCGCATACGAATACAAAGTGCTTGAGTATTTAATGGTTAATCCACAAAAAGTGATTTCCAAATCTGAGCTAACAGAGCACATATATGATCAGGACTTTGATTTAGATTCAAATGTAATCGAAGTATTCGTACTGCGCTTACGTAAAAAGCTTGACCCTGATGGTACTTTAAACCCAGTAGAAACACTACGCGGACGCGGTTACAGGCTTAAAAGTCAGTGGTAGCATCGCAAATACCGTTAAAAGTAAGGCAAGGATTTATCCTTGTCTTTGTTTTATTGGTCGCTTTACCCATTTTATTCTTCTCTATTGGTAAGGCATACTATGCTTCGTTAGTCGAAGCCACCGAAAAAACCCTCGAAGCCCATTTATATTCTTTAATTTCAGAAGTCGATTTTACTGAGCGCGGCATTATCATGCCCAGCACTATTTTAGCTCCTGAATTGAATCGTTTAAATTCTGATACTTATGCGATGATCTATCGTGAAGAACAGCCTGTATGGCACTCTGAGTCGGCGGTAAATGTTAACTTTGTGCCTGACGAACTAGAAACCAAAGCAGGCGCTGCCGACTTTCGTCGTGTGGAATATAAAAATACCGTGTATTGGCAACTTAGCCTAACCGTTATTTTAAATAACATTGACCAGTCAGAGCATGCTCGCTTTATTTTATTAAAACGCAACGATGCTCTACTGCGCTTAATGGATGGTTTTAAGCAAACCCTTGTAAACTGGATGTACGTCATGGGTGTAGCCATTGCAGCATTAATGGCTGTGGGCTTTGTGTGGAGCGCGCGGCCGTTGCAACGACTGGATAAAGAAATAAAAGCCATTGAGTCAGGTGATATTCAAGAAATTAAAGGACTTTATCCTGTTGAGCTGCAAACTATAAAAGCCGATTTAAATTTACTACTCGAAACTCAGCAACGCCAAAAAGAGCGCTATCGTGCGTCTTTAAGCGACTTAGCTCACGCACTTAAAACGCCACTGGCAGTATTAAAATCGAGCCCGCTTGCCAACGATGCCGATGCCCAAGAGCAGCTTGACCGTATAAATGTGATGATCGAACACCAATTAAAACGCGCTGCAACGGGTGCAGCTGATACATGGAAAAAACAAACAGCCATTAAGCCGGTGCTAGATTCAATCCTCAATGCAATGAGTAAAGTTTACCGCGATAAAGATATTATTTTTACCCATGCGGTTAAAGACAAAGATTACTTTTTAGGTGACAAAACTGATTTACTCGAACTACTCGGTAACTTAATTGATAACGCCTGTAAAGCTTGTCGCTCACAAGTCGATATCCAAGTCATTCAAAAACGCAACCTCACTATCGCTATTAGTGATGATGGACCCGGTGTGCCGGTTGATAAACGCGAATCCCTGCTTACTCGTGGTACCCGCTTGGACACCTACGAAAGCGGACACGGTGTCGGTATGGCGATTGTGTCAGATTTAGTAAAGTCGTATCACGGTAACCTGACTATTTTAGATGCTGATACCTTAGGCGGCGCGAAATTTATTTTAGAGTTTAATTATAATGATAAAAAATAACTGGTTAATAGCTGTATCTGGGCTGCTTTTAGCACTAAGTACAACAACGTTTGCAGCAGAAGAGCAATGTACAGTCGTTGAGCAAGCAACACCTGATGAAGCTAAAAAATATATTCAATGTTTAGATAAACAGATAGAGACCTTAACCCGTATTCAACAAACCTGGATAAATAAAATCACTTTAGATTTAAATAAAATCCAAGAAGATACCGGTAACTCTCAGTTGCTACCAATTTTTAAACGTAGCATTATCAATTACCAAAAATACCTGGAAGACAGCTGTAAATGGCGTTATTTACACAAAGTACCCAACGCCACCCAGGCTGCAATTGTATATAAGCGCTGTGAATTGCGTATATTAGAGCAGCACATTACTGTATTAAAACAACCTATCTGACCACCACGGTGGTTATTTAGAAGGTGACTCGATTTCTTCACCATTACCTAACAGAGTCGCTAACCAGCGCCCTTCGTCGCTGGCTTCTAAGGCTATTTTAACAATCATCGTCAATGGCACCGATAACAACATACCTACCGTGCCAATCAGCCAACCCCAAAAGATGAGTGATAAAAATACCACTAAGGTCGACAGTCCTAAACCTTTACCCATGTACTTTGGTTCAACTATATTACCCATCACGGTATTAATAGTTAAATACCCTACTGCTACAATCCCTGCGACCAATGGTCCTTGCGTGATCAAAGCTAATAAAACTGCTGGGATAGCAGCAATAATAGAGCCAATATTAGGAATGTAATTAAACATAAATGCCATTACCCCCCATAACACGAAGTAGTCAACATTTAAGATCCACAGTAGTAGCCCAGCTAATATGCCTGTACCAACGCTTACCACTGTTTTGATCGCTAAATAAGAGTTAATAGAATTTAAAAAACGGTCTATTTGCTGCATTTTCATATCAGGATCGTCTAATGCCATATGAATTTTATGACTAAGCATAGGCCCTTCAAAAAGCATAAATACCACAGTTAAAATAATTAAGAACAAATTTGCCATCACGCCACCTAAGCCAGTCAGCATACCGGTGGCAACATCAATCATTTTTCCCGGGTCGAACATTGATATAACTTGCTCTTTATTGAGCAAAATATTGTACTTGGCAGCAACATCAACCAGCCAAATAAACTCATCCTGTAACTTACTTTTATATTCAGGTAAATGCTGTGAAAAGTCAGTCAATGATTGCCCGACTAAGCTGGCAAGGCTAACCCCTAAGCCAACCACCATCAACATCACTAGCATGATCGCGATGCCTTTAGGTATTTTGTAACGACCAAAAAAACTTAATAAAGGACTACAAATAATGGCAATAAATGCTGCAAGTACAAACGGAATGACAATTATACTTGCCGCTTTAATACCAGCTAAAGCAATCACCAACGCTGCAAAGATAACTAAACTTTTGTTTACCCCAGTTAAACTAGCCAAACTACAATCCTTTAAAATATAAACTGCAGCTAGTGTATGTGAAAAGTCTGTAAAATGAAATATTTGCAAAGTGATCAAAGCAGCCTACTCTACGTATAACGATTACATAATTACTAAAAGAGTTTTATTGCTATGCATATCTTAATAACCGGCGCAACAGGCCTGATCGGTCGTCATTTGTGCCCTGAGCTAAACAAAGAACATCAATTGACAGTGCTCACCCGCAATCCTGCAAATGCGACAAAACTGTTAGGTGAGAACATTAATGCGACTGACTCCCTTGAAGAGGTTGATTTTAACAATCTCGATTGCGTTATCAATTTAGCCGGTGAACCCATAGTAAATAAACGCTGGAGTGAAAAACAAAAACAAATACTGCGAGACAGCCGTATTACGATCACTCAACAAATTAGCGCTGCAATTAACCAATGCGATACACCGCCGCATACTTTTATATCAGGCAGTGCGGTCGGATTTTACGGTCGCCAATCAACCACCGTAATTGACGAAAGCTTTGTTGATGTGACCCCTGAATTTAGTCATCAGCTATGCCATGATTGGGAACAAGCCGCCCTGCAAGCAGAATCAATCAATACTCGAGTATGTTTATTACGTACAGGTATCGTTTTAGCTAACAATGGTGGTGCATTAGCCAAAATGTTACCGCCATTTAAATTAGCACTAGGTGGTCCTATTGCTGATGGCCAGCAAGGCATGTCATGGATACATATCGAGGATATGATTAATTTAATTATACACATTATCAATAATGTGCAACTCAGTGGCGCAATTAATATGACCGCCCCAACACCTGTATCAAATAGCGAATTTAGTCAAAGCTTAGGTAAAGTATTAAATCGACCAGCAAAAATAACTATGCCTGCATGGGTTCTAAAATTAGTAATGGGTGAAATGGCAGATTTGCTGCTTTACGGACAATATGTACAACCAACTAAAGCTCTTGAAAGCAGCTATTGCTTTCGTTATAAGACATTAGATACTGCACTTACGAATTTATTAAAGTGAACGCAGTATTTATGCTAGATTACTATATGGCAATAGAACTAGTCAAAATGGGCTAGTTGGCCGGTATTTCTCATAATGTTTTCATTACTTAATGTTAAGGTCCACATTATGAGATACGATATTAAGCGAATTTACAGCATCTATCTAGAGCTCTATCGGAAGCTTCTAAAACGTTTATTTAGCTATAAGTATCTTTTTACATCTCGATTAGATGGTAGTTTAGCGTAAAATAACTAACGGCAATAGCGTGTTTTCTATCATTTTTAGGGTGTTACTGCCCAAAAAAGCATGTGCTATTTTTGAATGCGAAAAGGCCCCCATTACCAGCATTGCTATTTTATTTTTAGTTTTATATGCCATTAAAGAACTAAAAATATTACCCTCTAAAATACTTGATTTGACTTCAAAACCACTTTCAATAAGCAACGCTTCGGTGCGTTTAAATTTTTCCAACAAATCATGTTTGCCATTTTCTACAGTCACCAAATGACACGTTAAATGATGCAACAAACCACCAGCAATAATCTGTTTAACCATTTTATCTGCTGTTTCTCGTCCATCATAAGCAAGCATAAAGTTGTTCGGCTCACTAAAGTGACGATTGGCAATTAAAATAGGTGTATGAACATGGCGAATAACCTGCTCAATATGCGACCCAATAGCTTTAAAATTCTGTTCGTGAGTTTTACCGCTTCGGCCAATAACAATCAGTCGCGCTGCATCTTCAAGGTCGCAAATTGCCTCAACAATACCGCTATGGCGCTGCTTACTTTCAATTGACTTACACCCTTGTTGGCTAGCAAATACACTCGCGTGATCTAACATTTCTTTGCCTATTTGCAATGCTAATTTACTGCGTTGCTCATCCAGTGTCGCCATCTCTGATAATAATGATGTAGTTGCACCAAAACCAATTATGCCACTTAAGTCGTCAATCACAGCAGCGTTTTGTTTTTCTATGGCATGCAAAAATAGCATCGATTTATTAAGTTTCTTGGCCGCCCAAATCCCCGCCTTACACACATCATCTGTGTAAACTGAGCCATCTATACAAGTAATAATTTTATTCATTGTGCTCTCCTTAATGGCCTGTCATGAGTTTTTCAACTTCTTCAGGGTCATTGTGAACGCCAAATTTGTCAACAATCGTTGCTGTCGCGTCGCTCATACCAATAATCTCGACCTCTGCACCTTCGCGTCTAAATTTAATCACAACTTTATCAAGCGACGACACTGCCGTAATATCCCAAAAATGCGAATGAGTTAAGTCAATCACTACTTTAGCAACGACCTCTTTAAAGTCAAACGACTCAATAAACTGCTCTGAGGATGCAAAAAACACCTGTCCAACAACCTGGTATACTCGTTCATCAGCCGATGATTGCGCTGGCTTTACAACCATAAAACGACCAATTTTATTGGCGAAGAATAGTGTCGCCAATAGCACACCGACCAATACTCCCATGGCCAAATTATGCGTTGCGACAACAACAACGACCGTAGCAACCATTACGATGCTACTTGATAATGGGTTTTTCTTTAAATCTCGCAGTGAATTCCAAGAAAAGGTGCCAATCGACACCATTATCATCACGGCAACCAGTGCCGCCATTGGAATTTGCTTTAGCCATTCATCTAAAAACACTACCATAAGTAGCAGAAAAGTACCCGCGGTAAAACTTGATAAGCGGCCACGTCCCCCTGATTTTACATTAATGATCGACTGGCCAATCATCGCGCAGCCGGCCATTCCTCCCATTAAACCTGAACCTATGTTCGCGATCCCTTGACCTTTACATTCACGATTTTTATCACTAGCGGTATCGGTTAAGTCGTCAACAATTGTCGCTGTCATCATCGACTCCAATAAACCAACGACAGCAAGGCCAAATGAATAAGGAAGAATTATTAGCAGTGTGTCGAGGTTAAAAGGCACATCAGGCCATAAAAATATTGGTAAGGTATCTGGTAACTGGCCCATATCGCCAACAGTTCGAATCTCAAGTCCTACCAACATTGCAACCAAAGTTAAAACCACGATACACACTAGTGGTGATGGAATTGTTCTGCCTATCACCGGTAAGTAAGGGAATAAATAAATGATCCCAAGACCCGCAGCCGTCATCGCATATACATGCCATGTTACATTCGTCAGCTCCGGCAGCTGTGCCATAAAAATAAGAATTGCCAACGCATTTACAAAGCCTGTAACCACGGAGCGAGACACAAAGCGCATTAAACTCCCCAGTTTTAAATAGCCTGCAATAATTTGTATCACACCGGTGAGTAATGTCGCCGCCAAAAGGTATTCTAAACCATGCTCTTTAACTAAGGTAACCATCAGTAAAGCCATAGCGCCAGTAGCGGCAGAAATCATCCCTGGTCGTCCACCCACTATCGAAATAACCACGGCAATACAAAATGAAGCATACAAACCGACTTTAGGATCCACGCCCGCTATAATAGAAAAAGCAATCGCTTCTGGTATGAGCGCAAGCGCCACCACAGTACCTGCTAGTAAGTCCCCTCGGATGTTAAAAAGCCAATCTAGTTTTATTTTTTCTAACATAAAAAACCTTGTCATGTAGTTAACATTAACGCCCATACAGCAGTCAATAAAACACCGACAATGCTTTTACTAAACGATGACAACCGCATTTTCATTAATGTTTTTTTATTTATTAAAACGGCACATAAGCGCCTACCAATGTTTGGTATATAGGTATCACGCAGCGGTGATTTAGAGGAGGAATAACTTAGGGCGGCGTTAAACGCAAAACATTGTTCCTTATGTAGAATGAATAAATTATCGTCTTTATTCTTGCATCTAACGTATTTTTAAGCAAGCCAAGTAACTTTTGTGTAGGCGCTGACAGCTGCTGTCACTCCTTACCTTGCCAATAAAAACACATAAAAAAACATGCCATCATTTACCCGTTCCTTCTCAAACGGCTGCAACGATAAACATTGTAAATACATTTTAGTTATCGTCTTTTTAAGTTGTTAAATACATATATGCGACTAAACTTTAAGAATAATTACAAAAACTTATCAAATAAATGAAAAAGTACTTAGTCTTTCTATTGTTGTTTAGTGGATTCGCGAAAGCGACTATGACCCCTGTTTCTTACCAAGTCGGTGATCAAACAATCGTTGCTCCAGCAGTACGATATGAATATGGCTATGCTTACAATATTGAAGCAAAGAAACTTTTAAAACTAGTCACTTTAAATTGGCCCCCTTATATTGATGAATCACTTTGTAACAACGGTTGGCTATTTCAACTAACCGTTAAACTACTACTACAAAAAGGTTATGGAGTGCATATAGAGTTTCTCCCATGGGCCCGAGCACTAAGAGCGGCCGAATTAGGTCATGCAGATATTTTATTTCCTGAGTATTTTATTGATAATAATGTTATGTCAGAGAATAAGCCAAATAAAACGCGCAATGATTTAATGGCTTTATCCTCGGCTATTCCAGGTGGAAACTTGTCACTAGTCGCACTAAATGGCAGCCACTCAAACTATGACGGCAGTGTAGAGTCTATAAAAGATCAAATTATTGGTGTTGTCCGAGCATATAAAAACACCCCAGAACTCGATAAACTAATTGACTCAAAACAAATTAATACCATTGTTGCCAATAATGAGTTTCAGCAAATTCATTTACTTATGAGCCTACGGGTAGACCTAATTGTAGCTGATTTTGACGTGTTGATTGCCAGCATTGAAAAGTCTGCTGCCTCCGAAAAAGAAAAACAACAAATGAAAACTGCTCTAATGGTATTGTCCCCACCTCTAGGTTACAAACCCCTCTATTACACAGTAAGTAAAGCAAACCCATATTGGCAGGAAATTTTAGCCGATCTCAATAACGAGATAAAAAAAATGAAAGAGCAAGGAGCACTTTCAAGCTATATTGAAGAAAAAAAACAATGTAGCAGCTAAAAATAAGGCGCTTAAATGTTAGCAAATAAGCGCCTATATATTATTAAAACAACGACTCAAATGTCCCATCAGGAAATAATATACCAGGAACCCCTCTTACCGCTGTTACATCTGCGATTTGTGTATCGCCAAAATATAATCCACCACTGTAGTTTCGACCTTTTTGCTTAACATCTAACCAGCGACCTTGAGCACCGTGGATCACGGCATTAATATTATTGCCAACAGTACGTAAGTTAATTTCAAGTGCTCTATCCTTTAGCCGTAAGGCAATCTCTGCATTGCTAATATCAGCTAAACGATTCAAACGACCAACATAAGCAAACTGAAAATCCGGTGCGCCATTTAATGGCGTTATCAATTGCACAGCAAATGCAAGATTCTGTGTAGCTTCATTTATAAATGGCGTTGCTTCTATTGCTTGTAGGTTAAACTGTGTCGTTTGATTTTCACTAACAAGCTGACCTTTAAAGTCAAAGCCAGATACCACTGTCACAAGCTCTTCAAAAGGAGTAACGAAGCGATCAGCGTTTAGCTTTATATCACCGGTTAAGACGCCGCTATTGGCACTTTCTAATGAAACCTTTGTCTCTATATTCAGCTGCCCGGTTGTTTCACTTTGATCATTTGAAAATGGATCGTCAGTTCCATCAAATGACAACACTAAATCACTCACATCGGCGTTTAGTTGAGCATCTTTGCCTATCACTTTCGCACTAATAATACCGGATACTTTATTACCCAGCAGTCCACTTACTTGCCATTGTGGAATATTTAAATCTAGCTGTACGTCATGCTCATCATACTGGCCACTAATAGCCCAAGAATAAGGGGATTGTTGGTAGTTTATTGTCAGTCCCTGTAAATTATAAACTCCTGCGTCGGTATTATTTAATGGCGAAAAGTTATAGAGCACGTCATAAAGCACATTCGCTAAAACGATAATAGTTTGTTGCGAGTCTTCGCCTAATATTGTTTCAAATTCAGTTAGCTTTTGTTTGAGCTCATCACTGTACGTTTGCTCTTGTAAGCGTGCCACACCTATTATATTACGCACATCTTCGAGTAACTCACGAGAGTGTAATTGCTCTTCATCTCGTTCTAGTGGCGAAATATTGCTAGCATTCCCAATCATAACTAGCTTTTGTTTGACCTCTCCAACGACGGATTGCAATAATTGATTACCATCTTCATTAAGTAAATTCTCTGACACATAGCGATCTGCAAAAGTACGATAAAGTGGCAAACTTGCTAACTGGGCCTGTTGTTCTACCACCGTATTATTGGCTGTATTTAAACTCGCCTCGATATCCGCAGCTCTTTTTAAGATCACACCAAAAGTCAGTGCATTAGTAAGCAACTCAGCTTCAAGGCTGTCATTCAACTGACTATGAGTGAGGTGATAAAAAGGTGTCGCACTCAAGCTTTGTGTGGTTATGCTTATGTCTAAGTTATTGTCGCTAATCACTGAGCTGATCGGCGATAAATAAACCTTATTTTCGCCCGGGGCTGCAAAAAAATCAGCACGGTAACTTAATGTCACATCCATCACTTCTTGATAATCAATGCGACGATTAGAATTCTGATCATTCGGGTTGTTTCTCACTGTGCGACCACAACCTGCAAAACTTGGACATGTTAACGTCGTTGCATTTGAGGTAAATTCAACATGATGAAAATTTAAAGTTGTGGTTGGTAAAGTCACATCATTAATATTTGCAACGTCAATATTTTCTATAGAGCCCGTGTTATCATTAATGAGTGTTAACGTACCCGCAGTGGATTGCCAAGGCGCAATATAAAAGCTTACCGAGGAGGACGTCAGCATGACAGGCAAAGTGTTTGTTGTGCCATTATCTGATGAGTCACCACAACCAACTAATGACATAAGTAAACTAACTGATATAAGTTTTTTAAACATCACAAGTCCTTAAAACGCTAACTTCAGGTACCAATTTACATTGGCATAATACGCTTTATCAATATCGAGATTATCGGTCTGTATATTAAAACCAAAATAATCGTTCTCAATACCCAGCAAAAATGCTTCACTTTTTATTTCATAACCACCAATAACTGCCCAATGATCCCAAAAGTGCATGCGTGCTTTTAATTGAGAAAACGTATCTTGATCAAATTGTTTAACCATCAGCTCTGAAGAAAACAAATCATTAATACGATAATCCGCATAAACCTTAACGCGCACCGGCATATCAAATTTATGTGTAACTTCATTACCATACTCTGACGTTGCTAAGCGTATTGTAGGCTCAGTAGCAATATCGCCATCATCGTTTTCAGTAAATGGGAGCTCTGTTGTATAACCATTTGCAAAACCACTTTTTTTATACTCGGTTTCATACAGTAAGTCTTGTGCGAGAAGGCCGATGGTTAAGTCTTGATTTATTTTCCAATTAACTGCTAAATCAACGCTGTACCCTAAGCCGGATGGGTTCTCATCAGGAGTAAATCGCTTAAATAAAATATCTTTCGAAAAATAAGAGTCAACTGTTAATGCGCCTTGGATCTCATCACTATAAACTGTACCTTCTACATTTATATCTTGAAAATGCGTACTAGCAAAAACCGTTAATTTAGGCGTTATTGTTAATGCGTCAGAGTCTAAAAATTTGAAATCATATGAAACAAACAATCCATTGGTGGTTGATTGCTTACCGTCTAGGTAATAAACATAATTTCTATCTTCAAAAGGAAGGTCATTTTTTTCGGTATGAAAGTAAACAGCAGTATCCGGATCAAAACTTAAAACATAATCAAAACGACTTTGATAACCGACTTTAAAATTTCCATAACCAACGCCAAACTCAAACACATTATAAGTAAATGCGCTATCACCTGATGTAAGTGGAGCATCAAAGTCGTCAATAAAGGCAGTGACAGGTTGTGCTTCTGTATACACTTCTGAATCGAATGTGGTAAAGACTTGAAACTGCTCTGCAGCGTAACTAATAGGGGTAATTAAAAAAGCGGAAAATCCTAACGTGAGAATTTTTTTTTTCATACTTATTTCACTTGTTATTATTTAAGAGGGAGAACGACTCTCCCTCTTATTTTTACGTTACTTCGATGAATCTAAAAAACTAATATCAGTGTAATCGATAACTTCACCATCAATATACTCTACAGAAATACCATTTGTGATCTCTGTTACTGTACCAAACTTCATCATCGCACCTGCGAAGTTAGCATTTACGCTACCCATAAAGTCCTCACCCTCTTCTGCCATCAAAGATAGTGTATAGCCAATACTATTATGTAACTCGATATCAACGGCATAATTATCATTTTCATTTGCCCAATCAACAGATAACATCGCAGTGAAATCAATATCACCTGTAACACCTGTTGCGCTGATCATGCCAAGCTCTGTTACATCTGCGCCAGATATGCTTAATGTACCAATAAATCCTGAATCACCGTCAACTATTTCAACACGACTCCAGCCATCTACTGATAACACATTTCCATCAACAGCCGTATCGCTTGAAACTTCCTCTTCAAAGTTAATTACTAAACAAGAATCTGATAGATCTTTAGGAATAGTCCCACTGTTAGCGTCGATACAATTCTGTAAAGCCTCACCCATATCATCAAGTGTTTCAATACTAACTTTTGCACCATCAACTGTTTCAATCATACCGCCAAACGCAAATACAATTGCTTTATTATTGATAGAACCATTAACGTTGATCTTATCGCCATTTTCACTATTAACAAGATTTAGCTCTAATGCATCTTTATCAAAGCTATACGTCCAATTAGGATATCGTGTAGAAACAACACCAGTGGCTTCATCTCCTAAGTCCCAAGCTTCTGTTAGCACATCATAAATAACTTCGGCAGTATCAAATAATGCCCGACCGCCTGTTTTCGTTACCAAAGTTGCATTTCGAATACTCTCAGTGCCTGCTTTAACATCAACTAATACTGTAAATGTTGCAATTGCTGCTTGGGCATCAGATTCAAGTGAGGTTGCACTGCTCAAAGCAGTATCTGCTTCGTTGCTAACGCTTGTGGCTAATGTAGCACTGAGTTTAGCTTCTGCAGATAAATTTGTAGCAATCTCTTTATCACTCGCTTCAGCGGCAATATCCATTAATGCAGCAGCAGCAACCTCAGCTTGTACTGCCGCATTAGCGAGTTCGGCTGCTTTTGCACTAGTCGCTGTAGCCACGGTAATTGCAGCTTGAGCGGATGACAAAGCAAGTTCTGCATTAGCTTTGTTGTCAATCGCTGCAGCGGCAACTGCAATCATAGCTGTTGCTAAATCACTTTGCGCAATCATTGCCGCAGAATCAGCAGCATCTAGGTTATTGCTTGCGATAGTCACATTGCTTTTTGCAACGTCGATATCGATGCCTAATGCAGTCACAGCCTCATTAGAGCGAACCACCTCAGCATCAATCCCCGTAATTAAAGTTGAAACCGCTGCGAGTTGGGTTGCAACAGCGCTACTTAACGAGTTTGCTTTATCAACTAATTGTTGATATTGCTCACCTAAACTTGCGGCGGTTGTTGCAATCCCTTGTGTTGAAGCAAGTGCAGCAGAAAGCTCTACTTGTAACTGGCTATATTCCGCCTTGCTCCCTGATAACGTAAACACATCAGCACTGTAAGCCAAAACCTGCTCGGTTGTTTCTAAACCAGCATCACCCAACGTTTTCACTTTTGTCAATTCAGCAGTACCAACAGCGATTGAGTCGGTAGACGTAGTTAATGCAGCAGTTGTTGCAGTAACTTGTAATTCTAACTCAGCCGCTACTTTAGCTGTTAGATCATCACCAGCATCACAGTTATCTTCACAGCCAATTTTCTCTAATGCTTTTTTAACTTCTTTTGCGGTTTCTTTTAAATCTTTATCAAGCCCTTTATCTTTTGCTTTTGCTTGCACATCTTCAACAGCTTTGGTGGCTTTATTTTTGAGTTTTGCAATTTCATCAGGATCGGTAATACCTAAGTTTTCAGCAACTTTAGCAAATGCTTCATCAATACCTTCACCTGTAACTACTGCGGCAAAAATAAGGCTGGTATTCTCAACTGCTTTTTGTAACTCAGCTGCAATCTTCTGGACAATTTCATTGTCACTGTTGCTTACTTTGCCTTCTTTAACAGCTGCAGATAGACTTGCAATCAGGTCTTTTAATGAGCCATTGGCACCCGCCCCCGCGACAGACTGCAATGAAACGGCAGTTTGAACTAATGCCAAAGTACCTGCATCCAGTGAATCACCTTCGCCAATATCACTGAAATCAACCGCACCACCAAGAGAAATATCACCAAGTAAAGAAGCGGCTTTAATTGCTGTATCAGGCCCTAATACTTGAATTAATGTTTTTAAACTTGCCGCTGCAACTGCTTCATCTGAGACTGCTGAACCATCTTTAGCACCGTCTAACAACATTTTTGCTGCGATACTCGTATATAAAGTCACATTAGCAAAGTACTGCTGCACACCAGTACCATCACCCTCCGCGAAATTAATACCACGAGCACTTGCTGGTGCTGGTGAAGCTTTAATAAACTTAACAACTTGTAATTCAAGATCATCTTTGTACCATTCGCCAAAATCAATCGCGGCATCGCCATTATTGATCATCCCAGCGACTTCAGATGCTGCTGGGGTTTCATCATAGCTGCCACAACCGGTAAATGAATCACACTTGACCATGCTGTCATCTTCTTTCGACGTACTCACCGTAATATAAAGCGGACCCGAAAAGCCGTCTTCTAGATAAATATTATAGGCACCACTGGTTGACGTCATTGTCTCTGTTGGATTAGCTGCCGCAACCAATGCCAATGCTTTGGCATCAGCGTCTGCTTGTGAAGTTGTCGATTCTGCAGTATAGCTTGCATCAGATGCAGCCTCTAAACGATAAGCTACTGGGACAGATTCCCCCGCATCATCAACAGTAGATACTGTCACTTTGGCATTTTTTAACGCGCCTTTTACAGCTTTCCCCGATATTTGGGTATTAAAATTAGTGCTGACTTCGCCTTTGTATACTGTAACTGGTTCAGGCTTGTTATAGTTATTATCATTTTCTGAGCCACAACCGGTCAGGCCGAGAGTCAATGCAACCGAGGCTGCAATTGGGGTAAATTTAATTATTCTTTTCGCCATGAAAATCTCCTAGGGTGCTTGTTAGCAAATAGCATTACTGAAATCGTAGCCTATATTAATATCAACAGTCATTTAAGTTAAAATTATGTATAAAACCGTATCAAATTAACGCAATTAACCACATTATTATTACATGTTATCAACTTACCACCAATATATGACAATTTATAAAAAAATGTAATTTTAATTACACCTGTAAATATGCATCTAACTAGCACTGCCATTTTTAACACAAGTTAAAAGAAATAAAATAAAAAACATTTAAAAACAAAGAATTAAAAAAACACTGTTTTTTTTTGAAACTCATTGAGGGACTAACTTTAGGGGAAATATCAACCAAAGAATACAATTTGACGCAATGCTGTTTACATTTTTTCACATAAATATGGATGTAAAAGTGGCCTGACTGCCACTTTTAGTTTTATTTCACTAATTAATTGACCTCAGGTACTCGGACAACGCCTTCCATTAGCACACGAGCACTGCGACTCATACTGGCCTTGGTAACCTGCCACTTACCGTTTTGAAGTATCGCTTGCGCGCCTACAGTTAATGTACCTGACGGATGACCAAAGTTAACTTCGCTCAACTGACCGCCACCAGCTGCAAGATTAACGAGCGATCCTGCTATCGCAGCTGCGGTGCCGATTGCAACAGCGGCAGTACCCATCATGGCATGATGAAGTTTCCCCATCGACATGGCACGTACCAGTAGGTTGATATTATCACTGTGAATTTCTTTACCGCTTGAAGCTAGATATGTCATCGGTTTATTAATAAATGCCACTTTTGGTGTATGTTGACGCGCTGCCGCCTCACTAATATGAGCGATCAAGCCCATTTTAACTGCCCCATGCGCTCTAATAGACTCAAGCTTAGCTAATGCTTGTTCGTCATTATTTATATCATCTTGAAGTTCAGTGCCGGTATAGCCGATATCTGCTGCATTAACAAAAATAGTAGGGATACCCGCGTTGATCATAGTGGCTCTAAGTACACCAAACTCAGGGACTGCTAGTTCATCTACCACATTGCCTGTTGGAAATAGCGCACCATCGCCATCCGCTGGATCAATGAACTCTAATTTCACCTCAGCGGCGGGAAATGTCACCCCGTCGAGTTCAAAGTCACCCGTTTCTTGTACTTCACCGTTGGTCATTGGCACATGCACTAAAATGCTTTTTTTAATATTAGCTTGCCAAACTCGCACTATAGCCATACCGTTTTCTGGAATACGGCTAGCATCAACAAGACCATTACTAATTGCAAATGCGCCAACTGCAGAGGTTAAATTGCCGCAGTTCCCGCTCCAATCAACAAACGCTTTATCAATAGCAACTTGGCCAAATAAGTAATCAACATCGTGATCAGCTTGCTCACTTTTACTTAAAATAACGGTTTTACTGGTACTAGAAGTAGCCCCCCCCATACCATCGGTTTGTTTGCCATATGGATCTGGGCTACCAATCACTCGCAGCAATAAATTATCTCGCCCAGAACCTGCCACTTGTGCAGCCTCTGGTAAATCGCTGAGATTAAAGAATACCCCTTTACTAGTGCCACCGCGCATGTAGGTGGCAGGTACTTTAATTTGTGGTTTAAATGTCATGACTGTTTTCCTTATACACTTTGCGTGGCTTCTAAAAAGTCTTGAGCAAAGCGTTGTAATACGCCACCTGCAGCATAAATGGATAGTTCTTCTTGAGTATCAATACGGCACTTTGTTGGCACATTTAATACTTCACCATCAGTGCGGGTAATCGTTAAATTAACGCTCGCACCTGGTGTTAATTCACCAGTTACATCGTAACTTTCACTACCATCTAGCTTAAGCGTTTTACGGGTAGTGCCCGCTTTAAATTCCAGCGGTAATACACCCATACCAATTAAGTTAGTACGGTGTATGCGCTCAAAACCTTCTGCAGCAATAACTTCAACGCCTGCTAAACGCACGCCTTTGGCTGCCCAATCACGAGAAGAACCTTGGCCATAGTCAGCTCCTGCAACAATAATTAATGGTTGTTTGCGCTGCATATAGGTTTCGATTGCTTCCCACATCCGAGTAACTGTGCCCTCAGGCTCAATACGGGCATATGAGCCTTGTTTCACTTCGCCATTTTCAATCACCATTTCATTAAGTAATTTAGGATTAGCAAAGGTTGCACGTTGCGCAGTTAAATGGTCGCCGCGGTGCGTTGCGTACGAGTTAAAGTCTTCTTCTGGCACACCCATATGCGTTAAGTACTCACCTGCTGCACTACTGGCCATAATTGCATTTGACGGTGATAAATGATCAGTTGTGATGTTATCGCCAAGTACCGCTAATGCGCGCATACCTTTCATGGTACGCTCACCAGCGAGTGCGCCTTCCCAATATGGCGGGCGGCGAATATAAGTACTTTGTGGGCGCCAATCGTAAAGTGGGTCGTTATCTTCACCGTAATCAACGGTTAAATTAAACATCGGCTCGTAAACCTTCTTATACTGCTCAGGTTTTACGCTTTGTTTAATCACTGCGTCAATCTCTTCATCTGATGGCCAAATATCTTTTAAGGTTACGTCATTGCCCTGCTGGTCTTGTCCGAGTACGTCTTTTTCAATATCAAAACGAATAGTTCCTGCAATGGCATAGGCAACTACTAATGGCGGAGACGCTAAAAATGCTTGCTTAGCGTATGGGTGAATACGGCCATCAAAATTACGATTACCAGAGAGCACAGCCGTGGCGTATAGGTCGCGATCAATCACTTCTTGTTGAATAACGGGATCAAGCGCACCACTCATACCGTTGCACGTAGTGCACGCAAAGCCAACAATACCAAAACCAAGTTGCTCTAATTCTGACAGTAATTTTGCATCTTCAAGATACGATTGCACTGTTTTTGAACCCGGTGCTAATGAGGTTTTAACCCATGGCTTGCGAGTTAAGCCCTTCGCATTTGCATTACGCGCAATAAGACCAGCTGCTATGACGTTACGTGGATTACTGGTATTCGTACAACTAGTGATAGCAGCAATAATACAGGCACCGTCCGGCATTAAACCGTCTTCATTTTCAACAACCCCAGAGATCCCCTGCGCTGCCAAATCACTGGTTGAAACACGGCGATGCGGATTTGACGGTCCAGCAATATTGCGGCCAACGCTTGATAGATCAAATTTTAATACCCGATCGTACTGCGCTGTTTTTAGGCTGTCGCTCCACAGACCGGTAGTTTTTGCGTAATTTTCAACTAAGGCAATTTGCTCTTCTTCACGTCCTGTTAGGCGTAAGTAATCAATGGTCATCTGGTCGATATAAAACATCGCTGCGGTGGCACCAAATTCTGGTGTCATATTTGAGATAGTAGCGCGATCGCCTAATGTCAATGCATCTGCGCCTTCACCATAAAACTCTAAATAGCTTGATACGACACGCTGGCCACGTAAAAACTCAGTGATCGCAAGCACGATATCCGTTGCTGTAATACCCGGTTGACGTTTGCCACTGAGTTCAACACCAATAATATCAGGCAAACGCATATAAGAGGCGCGGCCAAGCATCACGCTTTCGGCTTCAAGGCCGCCAACACCTACTGCAATGACACCTAACGCATCAACATGCGGTGTGTGGCTATCAGTACCGACTAAGGTATCAGGAAAAGCAATCCCATCGCGGCTTTGGATCACCGGCGACATTTTCTCAAGGTTGATTTGATGCATAATGCCGTTACCCGGAGGGATCACATCAATATTTTTAAACGCAGTTTTAGTCCAATTAATAAAGTGGAAACGGTCATCGTTACGTCTATCTTCAATAGCGCGGTTTTTTTCAAAAGCATCAGGATCAAACCCTGCGTATTCAACGGCTAATGAGTGATCAACAATCAGCTGTGTTGGTACTACTGGGTTAACTTTAGCTGGATCGCCGCCTTTGGCTGCAATGGCATCACGCAAGCCAGCTAAATCAACCAGCGCTGTTTGTCCCAAAATATCGTGACAGACTACGCGCGCGGGATACCAAGGGAAATCTAAATCTTGTTTGCGTTCGATAAGCTGCGACAGTGCTGCGGTTAGCATTTGCGGCTCACAGCGGCGTACTAAATTCTCTGCTAAAACACGTGATGTATAGGGTAAGGCTGCGTACGCACCAGCCTTAATTTCATCAATTGCAGCTTGGGTGTCAAAATAATCGACATTAGAGTTAGGTAAGGGTTTTCTGTATTTAGTATTGTTTATGATAGTCATTACAAGACTCGCTAATTTGGTGACGGTGGTCGCACACGTATAGCGTGTTTAAGGGATGTATGAAAAAAGAGGCCTTAAAAACTATGCGCTAGTGGCAATGTGCAAAAAATAAAAGGTGAGCGTATTTTCGCCCACCTTTAATAGTCTTAACGTGATTCGATTGGCGTATAACTACGCGCTTCTGGCCCAGTGTAATCTGCACTTGGGCGAATAATACGGTTATTAGCGCGTTGCTCTTTTACGTGTGCGGTCCAGCCTGTTACACGGCTCATAACAAAAATAGGGGTGAATAACTTAGTTGGAATGCCCATAAAGTGATACGCCGATGCATGGAAAAAGTCTGCGTTACAAAATAACTTCTTCTCACGCCACATAATTTCTTCACAGCGCACTGATACTGGATAAAGTACCTCGTCGCCTAGCTCTGCAGCGAGTTTTTCAGACCACTTTTTAATGATCACATTACGTGGATCTGATTCGCGATAGATTGCGTGACCAAAGCCCATAATTTTATCTTTACGCTCCAGCATGCCCATGATTTCTTGCTCTGCATGGTCTGCATCTTTAAAGCCTTCAATCATATCCATTGCCGCTTCATTCGCGCCGCCATGTAATGGGCCACGTAACGTGCCAATGGCACCTGTTACACAAGAGTGAATGTCAGATAATGTCGATGCACAAACGCGACCAGTAAAGGTTGAGGCATTAAATTCATGCTCTGCATATAAAATCAGCGATACATTCATCACTTGAGCAAATAACTCTGATGGCGCTTTATCATGTAGTAGCGTTAAAAAATGCGCGCCAACTGAGTCATCATCAGTTTGTGTTTCAATACGCACACCGTCGTGAGTAAAACGATACCAGTAACAAATAATGCTTGGGAATACCGCAACCATACGGTCAATGGCATCATTAGCCTGACTAAAGTCATGCTCCATTTCAAGGTTACCTAACATAGAACACCCTGTGCGCATAACATCCATTGGATGCGCGTCTTTTGGAATGTTTTCAAGTACAGTTTTCAGTGCCGGTGGTAAACCACGTAAACTTTTTAGTTTAGCTTTGTATTCGCTAAGCTCTGCAGAGGTCGGTAATTCACCGCGCGAAAGTAGGAAAGATACTTCTTCAAACTGCGCTTTTTCAGCAAGCTCTGCAATGTCGTAACCACAATACGTTAAGCCTGAACCGGTTTGCCCTACTGTACAAAGTGCTGTTTGGCCTGCTACTTGTCCGCGAAGTCCTGCGCCGCCTAATGCTTTATCTACCATGATGTGTCTCCTGTTGAATTTATTATTATTTATCAGATTTTGCTGAAAAAAGGTTATCGAGTGTATTTTCATACGAGTGATAATCTAAAAAGTCATAAAGCTCAGCACGTGTTTGCATATTTTCAATTTGGCTCTGTTGAGAGCCTTCATTTAAAATTGCTGAATAGACGTTAAGTGCCGCTTTATTCATTGCTCTGAACGCGCTGAGTGGGTAAAGCACCATTTCTACGCCTACATCACTTAGTTGCTCTTTAGTATAAATTGGCGTTTGGCCAAACTCAGTAATGTTAGCCAAAATAGGCACATTAATCGCTTTGGTAAAGGCTTGATAGTCGGCAAGATCGTGTACGGCTTCTGCAAAAATCGCATCGGCGCCGGCTTCAACACAGGCTGCTGCACGTTCAATCGCGGCATTTAAGCCTTCTTTTTGAAACGCATCAGTACGCGCCATAATGTAAAAGTCACTGTCAGTTTTAGCATCAACAGCTGCTTTAATACGGTCAACCATCTCGCTTTGCGAGACAATTTCTTTATTCGGGCGATGGCCGCACCGCTTTTGCGCTACTTGGTCTTCAATATGAAACCCCGCCGCGCCGGCTTTGGTCATCTCTTTGACTGTGCGAGCAATATTAAACGCCCCGCCCCAACCTGTATCGGCATCAACTAATAATGGTAAATCGCTAGCACCAGTAATACGGCGAATATCCTCAAGTACGTTATCAAGACTGGTCATCCCCAAATCAGGCATACCAAATGAAGCATTCGCGACACCTGCACCTGAAAGGTAAATTGCTTGATGACCCATTTTTTCAGCCATCATCGCCGTGTAAGCGTTGATTGTGCCGACGACTTGTAATGGATGATTATTGGCAATCGCCTGTTTAAATTTTAATCCTGCTGACATTACATTCTCCTAACTTTGAACGGGGTTGCTTTATGACAACTTATATTTTTTAATGGTTTAATATGACGTTTTTACTGCTCCACGCGCTCATTTTGCGCGGCATGTAAATTAAACTTCGTTTGTATATTGGCTTGCGATGCACTGATATGGCGCTTCATCAATAACTCAGCTAATTCCCCATCATGGTTTTCAATCGCATTAATAATGGCTAAGTGCTCATCAAACGCTTTTGATACGCGAGGCCCAACCATGCCCATTTGCACACGATACATACGAATTAACTGATAAAGTCCGTTACTCAATAAGTGAATAAGGTGGTCGTTTTTACTGCCTTTAATAATGCGATAATGAAAATCCAGATCGCCGGCTTCTTGATAGTAAGACTCACCCTCTTTTACACGTTGTGTTTTCAGATGCTGATTAAGTAATTGCTTTAAACTTTGTACTTCATCCGGTGCCATATTGTCGGCAGCTAAACGACACGCTAAACCTTCAAGCGCACTGCGAACTTGATATACTTCTATTAAACGTTCAGCTGTAAGTGCCACAACACGACAACCCACATTCGCTTTACGCTCAACTAAATAACAACTTTCAAGGCGGTTAAGCGCTTCACGAAGCGTTGCACGGCTTACACCATAACGCTTTGCCAGTTCTGGCTCGGATATCTTGCTACCTTGAACAATACTGCCTTCGACAATTTCTCGACGCATATCCACAAATACCTGATCTGAGGCGGTAGTAATAGGTGTTTCACTAAAAGCATCTTGCGTCATTGTTCACCTTCTAAGATTGTCGACAATTTACGGATACACTATGGTCTTTAGCTGTAAATGTGTCAACCCTAAATCAGTAAAAACTGCGTTTAAAAACGGCTATTGTCGACATAAGTATAATAAATAATGTTTAAAAACACTTAAAACACACATTTATGCACCAAGTGTCGACAGGCTTGTATACTTTAAAAGATTATTTAAGGCACTGCTCTGAGCCACTAATAATGCTAGAATACAACTTTAAAATTCTCTGTGAGCACTGCCTTGGACGCCAATACCTATATTCCCCAGCATTTTATAGATGACGTAAAGACCTATTTACCAGCACACCTAACATTGGATGACTTTCTCAATGCCTGTCGCAGACCGCTTCGTAAATCTGTACGTGTCAATACGCTTAAAATGTCGGTTGAGGATTTTCAGCAGTATGCCCTTGATAGAGGCTGGACATTAAGCCCAATCCCATGGTGTAGCGAAGGTTTTTGGTTAGAGCGCAGTGAACATGAAGAGCAAGCTCTGGCACTGGGTAACACGGATCTACATTTAAGTGGCGCTATGTATGTACAAGAAGCCAGTTCGATGCTGCCACCAATAGCACTTAAAGACGCATTAACTGATGCAACTCATGTGCTCGACATGGCATCCGCTCCTGGCTCTAAAACTTCTCAATTAGCAGCATTAATGAATAATCACGGGGTATTGGTTGCCAATGAACTGTCGTCATCTCGTTTAAAAGTACTCAGCGCAACCTTAAAGCGTATGGGAGTTGGCAATTGTGCATTGTCGCATTTTGATGGGGCTATTTTTGGCGATTATATGTATGAATGCTTTGACAGTATTTTACTCGATGCCCCATGCTCTGGCGAAGGTACGGTTCGAAAAGATGCTGATGCCTTAAAGAATTGGTCAATTGAGTCAAACATTGATATTGCCAAAGTGCAAAAAAACTTAATAAAAAGCGCTTTCTATGCATTAAAACCAGGCGGTACATTAGTCTATTCAACCTGTACTTTAACCCCGCTCGAAAATCAGCAAGTGTGCGAATATCTTCTCACTGAGTTTGCAGAGCATCTTGAAATACAACCATTAGATCATTTGTTTGCAGGTGCAGAGCGAGCCACAACCAGCGAAGGCTATTTGCATGTCTGGCCGCAAACATTCGACAGCGAAGGCTTTTTTATTGCTAAGTTTAAAAAGCTTGCTAGCTGCGATAATCCAAATCAAAAAGTAAAAAAAGGTGCATTCCCTTTTCAGCCGTTTGACAAAAAATCCAGCCAAGCATTTTACACTGAGCTAAAAAAACAATTTGACCTGACATCACTCAGCGGCTCACTAATGCAGCGCGATAAAGAACTGTGGCTATTCCCTGAGCAGTTTGCCGCCATTGAAAACAAAATAAAATACGCGCGACTTGGTATCCACCTCGGCATGATCCACAAAAATGGGGTGCGTCTTAACCACGAATTTGCCACCGTATTTGGTGGCCAATGTAAGGCTAATGTAATTGCGCTAAGTAACGAGCAGGCCAATGACTACTTTCAAGGTAAAGATATTCGTTTAAGCGAACCTAGCAACGCACTTGGCGAAGTGGTTTTAACCCTTTGTGGCTGTCCGATAGGGCTTGGAAAATGGCAAAAAAATAAAATTAAAAACTCCTTACCTCGAGATTTAGTACAAAACACTCAACTGATCAGCTGGTGATAATAATAAGGTGTGGATAAGTTGGCAACAACCAATGTATAAAATTTAAGCTTTGCGCTTCGTTTTAAGACAAACAGTTGTTTTATAAGCAGTATAAAAAATCATCATTTATTGGGTTTTTTTACATATGTTAACTACACTTAATATTACTTTCTACTTCTCCCTTAATGAACTTAGAAGGTGTTTTTAAAGTTAGCGCAGGCTCATTAGAGCCATCCCCTAAGCCCAGAACAATGCGGATTCGTTCTGGGCGTTTTTTTGTCTATAAATAAGCTATCGTCTTGAAATTTATTCAGTCACTTAGGTAATCATTGCTTTATTACACATAACTTGTTTCTATATATAGACTAGGAAAGTGTAAGGACTACCATGTTAAAAATATCTTCATTGATCATGACTATTTCAGTACTGTCATTCTCTGTTATTGCCAATCCTGAGTCGCAAAAATACCTTGGTTTTAATTACCCGCATAAAGCGCAAAATGCTGTGAGTATCACGTTTGATGATGCCCGTCACAGCCAAGTCGATGTTGGCGCTGCGATTTTGAACAGGCACCAAGTCAAAGCAACTTTTTATGTTTCCCCTTTTAACGTCAAGCAGCGCCTAACTCAGTGGCAAGACGCGGTAAAATCGGGCCATGAAATTGCAAATCATACCAGCAGCCACGTATGTACAGGGAATTTTGAATGGTTAAGAGCACAAGACTTATCACTTGAACACACTACACTCAAGTGGCTTGAAAATGATATTTTATCAGCGCAGCAATACCTAAAAGATCATTTAGGAGTGACCCCTCGCGCCTTTGCTTATCCGTGCGGCAATACATTTGTTGGCCGGGGCATTGATACTAAGAGCTACGTGCCTTTAATCGCTAAACATTTTGACAGCGGCCGAACTTGGTTAGATGAGTCAGCTAATAATCCTAATTTTACTGATTTTGCACAGCTAACAGGACTTAGGATCGACGGAATGAGTTTTGATGAAATCATTACCATGCTGGATCAATTACGGGAAAATAATGCTTGGTTGATTTTAGCGGGCCATGAAATTGGTAACGGAGATCAATATACCACTGACGCAAAAGTACTCGAGCAATTGCTTGTTTATCTGAAAGATCCTGCTAACGGTTATTGGTTAGATACAGTAAGTAACGTTAGCGACTATGTAAGACAACAGCGCAAACCATTAAATTAATCATTGCTTAAATCAAACTCTGTGGTGCGATTATCGGGATGGAGTAACTGATAACGCGCCAGCTTTCCTTGTTGTAATTCAATCAAACTAATCGCTGAATCACTCACCAAGTATTTTTGCCCCTCCCCGATGGTTTGATGTTTATCGACTTCCATCTGCCAACGCTTTGTAAAAAAGTTTAACGGGCTTTTCGGCGCGTATAAAATCGAGTCTAACTTATCCAGCACGTTAATTAATTTACGCGGAAACTCATTTTTAATACCACTGGCAGTAAGTTGCCAAATTCTATTGGGGTGCTTACCAAAGCGTTTCTGTACGGAAAAACAGAATGAGTAATGTACATCACCCGATAAAATAAGCGTTTCTTTTGGGGTATCGTCACGGCGAAAGGTATCCAGTAACTTTTTAGCTGAGCCTTCGTGGGCCATCCAGTTTTCAACATCAACTAATAATGGCTGTCCGCAAATATTAAACAATGACTGAATAGCTTCAATTGATTTAACGCCAAACACCGGTGCGGGTGAGACAATGATCACTTGTTCATGAGTCACTAAACTGCCTTCTAGCTCAGTGAGACGCTCCCAATCAAGTAGACCAGAGGGCTCATTAAAGTTTTGCTCATTACGCCAACGATGAGTGCGGGTATCCAGCACGACCACTTTAGGCACAGTATTCAGCTCATAATGCCAATGATTAAACTCGAGAATGGTTTTATCAAACGCTTTAAATTGCCATTGTTTTTGCTCAGAAAAACTCGTCTTAAACGCATCAAGTAAAGCGGCTGTTTTATGACCTGCATCATTGCCAAAGCCTTGCATCAGCCAATAACTGATCAAGCCATTATTAACAATACGGCGGCTAACTGGATGTTGGTAAATAACCTGCTCCCAACCAGCCGTCAAGTTCCAATCATCGGTAACATCATGATCGTCAAACATCATTAACGTTGAAATATTTGCCAGTAGCACCTGAACGTGTACTAAGCCATTTTTAAAATCCGTTAAAGCTGCTTTTTCATTATCAAAAACTTGCTGGCATTTGGGCGAGCTTGCTTGATAGCTAATACTATCAAAGTCAATTAAGTCCCACAGTAACGGGCTAAAATTGAGTAAATAAAGGGCTATAAACTCTTCAAAAAAGATCAAGTGATTTGCAGCTTTTAAGCTTGAAAAATGTGGCTCATCTTTTTTTAGCCAATAGCCAACCCCTATTTTATTGCGTTTTTGCCAAGGGACCGTCGGTAAATATAAGTGGCGCTGATACAGTTGTTCACTTAACTGTGCAGGTAAATCAATTGCCAGTGGTTGCTCTTTGTATATTCCTAATACGCTGATCAGTCGTTCAATTGCTAATAACATCGCACCAGCAACATCATCGGCATACACTTGATCACCAGAGAGCAGTAAAACATCCGCCCCGGTTTTATTTACACTGCGATTTTGCTGTTGAAAATCATTCGCAGCCACTAAGCTATCTTTTGCAGGATGATGTGGGTTACGGCATGAGCCATGTAAAATCTGCTCAAGTTTTTGCGGGATTACAAATTCAGGGGTGGCTTTTCCTTGATAACAAAAATCACTTAAATCAACGTCTAAGTTGCTGTTTAATAGGCGGTAGCTGATCAGCTGATTAACAGGCAATGTTGCGGAAATCGGTTTTACGATCACAAAGTGCAAGTAAAGATGAGTACCTAAAGCAATGCTCTGTTGCTCACTAAAAACGTCTATATCATCAAATTCAATACTAAATTGTGATGCTACAGACGTTGCAAACTGTATGCAAACCTCTGCAGCATCAGCTCGGCGCACCATCGGCCCCATTATTAATAGAGGAAGTGATGCTGTGCTCATATGCTAATTAACCTTTGTTCACTAAGTTGAACAATGAGTAGAAGTTTTCCGTAGTCGCGTTGGCAAGCTCTTTGTAGCTAATACCTTTTAAATCAGCAATGTAATAAGCAACATCTTGCACATAAGCGGGCTGATTAGTTTTCCCACGATACGGTACTGGCGCTAGATAAGGCGAGTCTGTTTCGATTAATAATCTATCAAGAGGGATTTGTTTAACAACATCTTTAAGCTCTACGGCATTTTTAAAGGTCACAATGCCAGAGATAGAAATATAAAAGCCTAAGTCGATGGCTTTTTTAGCCATATCCCAATCTTCAGTAAAGCAATGCAATACACCACCACACTTTTGTGCGTTATGTTCACGCATTAAGTTTATGGTGTCGTCGCGCGCATCGCGAGTATGAATTATAAGTGGTTTTTGTAACTCGTTCGCCACTTCAATATGACCCACAAAACTTGCTTGTTGCACGGCATGGGTGTCTTTCGAATAATAGTAATCAAGCCCTGTTTCGCCAATTGCTACTACTTTATCGTGGCTTGCTAAATCAATTAAGCGTTGTTTATCAAGTGCGTCTTTTTGATCAAGCGGGTGAACACCACACGAGGCAGAGACATCACTATAGCCTTGAATTTTTTCTAGCATACTAGGGAATTGATCAAGTGTGACACTCACACATAAAAAGTGTTCAACTTGTTTAGCCCGTGCACTATCAAGTACTTGGTCTAAGTTTAAATCGAGTTTATCAAAATCGAGTCGGTCTAAATGGCAATGAGAATCTACAATCATGTTACTGCTTACTACATGGTATAAGTTGGATTACCAGAGTTTAACATAGTCCCTAGTAGTTTTTCGATCTTCACATTTAGGTTAGTTTTATCATCGATAAAACTAATACCAATGCCCGGTGGATTAGAACTTTGCGCGCCTTGTGGCGTGATCCATGTAACTTTTCCGGTTATTACATCATCTTCAAGCGCATCCGGTAATGTCACTTTTAATGCCAATGAATGACCCATCTCATAACGCATATTAGTGCGCACAAATAGTCCACCATTTTTTAAATACGGCATATAGCAGCGGTATAATTCATCTAGATCATCTAAATCGACTAATAATTCTTGCACAATAATCCTACTTATAGCTTTTACGTAAACGATACGCTAAACGAGACACTGCCAACGGCAAGTTCAATCCTAATATCTGTGTACTGTTTTGCACAAATTCGGCCAATGCATTTTGCGCACTCTGATATGAATCAAAATCCATTCCAGCAATGAGTTGTTGTTTTAATTGTTCGCTTAAAAATAAACAAAAGACGCGAACACGATCTGTATCTTTACTGATAATATCAACTAACGCACTGAAATTATGGCCTTGTTTTAGCTCAGTTGCAAACTTATACAATTCATCGATTACTTCCAGCTGCTCATCTTGTTGCCAACGGGCAATCAATAATGGCTGCTGGGTAAACATTTTTAACCATGGATATGCAGGAACGTGCAGTTGGGAAATCCAATTCATAGCAACATTGGCGTCATTCACTTTTACTTGTGTAAGCGCGCAGCGACTTAAAATAGTGGCCGGTAATTGCGTTGTCGCACTCGTTGTTAGTAACAAAAATCGCTGCGGGCTGGGCTCTTCTAACGTTTTAAGTAAGGCATTGGCCGCCGCTGTGGTCATTTTATGGCAATCATTGATCACCACCACTTTATTGGCATTTTGCGCCGCTGATTGATGCATGAAATCGCTGACACTGCGAATATCATCCACACCAATGCTTTGTCCATCAGCTTGCACTACATATTTGTCAGGATGAGTAACCGCTTGATTTAAATGGCAGCTCTTACAATGCCCACAAGGGACTAAGTTAGTTGCAGACAAGCACAATAATGCATTAGCCAGCTGCTCCACTAAGGCGCGCTTACCAACACCTTGTTGACCATTAAATAATTGTCCATGGTGAAAACGCCCAGCATTAAAACTGGCTGCTAATTGCTGCTCAACATTGCTAAGCCAAGGATAAATCATGTTAATTGTTACTTTTCATAAATTGTTCAAGCACGGTAATAATATCTTGATGTACTAATTGCATACTTTGACCTGCATTAACTGTTTTAATAGTGTCATCACTATTTGCGAGTTCTAAATAGCGTGCGCGGGTTCGTTCAAAAAAACTCAATGCTTGTTGTTCTATACGATCCAGTTCACCGCGTCCTTTCGCACGGGCAAGGCCCACCGCAGGTTCAATGTCCAAATAAATGGTCAGATCTGGTTTTAAACCTTTTAATACAATATTGGCGAGAGAATCTAACGTAGTAGCGGCAATTTCACGTCCGCCGCCTTGGTAAGCCTGCGATGATAGATCGTGACGATCGCCTAATACCCATTGTCCTTTAGCAAGTGCTGGACGAATAACATTATGTAGCAGTTGCGAACGGGCTGCATACATCAGCAGTAATTCTGTTTCGCTGGCAATCTGTTCGACATGGTTATCTTTTACAATAGTGCGCAGTGCTTCAGCGATGGGTGTCCCGCCGGGCTCGCGTACATTAATAAAATCAACTTTGTGCTGCTCTAAAAACTGTTGGCAAATTGCTATAGCTGTCGATTTACCGGCCCCTTCTAAGCCTTCAATCACAATAAATTTTGCTGCTGTCATGATCTCTCTTTTTAGTTTGAAAAAGCATTAATCGGCTTTCTCGTTTTATATTTTTTACTCTGATTTGCTTAACTGTTTTTGATAACGTAAGTAATCTTGTACTGCTTTGTTATGTTCTTTTAAGGTTTTAGAAAATTGATGGCTACCATCGCCTTTGGCAACAAAATAAAGGTACTCAGACTCAGGTGGATTGACTGCTGCAAGTATTGCCGCTTTTGACGGCATAGCAATCGGCGTAGGCGGTAAGCCATTAATTTTATATGTATTATACGGAGTATGATTAGTTAAATCTTTACGTTTTATATCACCATCAAAGTCAGCACCAATGCCATAAATCACGGTTGGATCAGTTTGCAAGCGCATTTTTGTATTTAGTCTATTAGTAAATACAGAGGCTATTAATGGCCGTTCGCTGGCAAGACCTGTTTCTTTTTCAATAATTGAGGCCATAATCAATGCTTCGTAGGCCGTTTTAAACGGTAAATCAGCAGCCCTGTTTTGCCAAGCCTCATCAAGTACATTTTGCATTATTTTATGCGCTCGTTTGAGCACTGAGCTTGTCGTATCATTAGCATGATAATAATAGGTATCAGGAAATAACCACCCTTCTAAATGCTGCTCAGAGCCGACTATTTGCTGAGATAACTCACCAAGACTTAAATCTTGACGAAGGTACTGGGCTTTACTTATTGCCGCTAACACGTCACGAAGTGACTGACCTTCAATAATTGTAAAACTAAAGCTTACTTGTTTACCTTGATTGATTTGCCGAATGTTATCAAGCACCGTGGCGTTATTAAGTTGATATAAACCAGCTTTTAAATCCGTCAGTGTCGGATCGAGTTTCGCGAGTATCTGATAACGTAAGCACCCATCTAACCATTTTTTTGCTTGCCACTGTTGGCAGAGTTGATTAAACCCCGTGCCTTTTTTAACTTCAAACAACGTATTTGCTGGCGCTTTTAAACTACTGTTAATAGTAGCTTGCAACTGTTGATAACCAACTCCAGTTACCAATAATGCTAGCAACACAATCGATATAATCACTCTTAACACGCAGACTCCTTGGTAAATAAACCATGCAATAATACTAAACTATTTGCTAACTCAAATTGCATACCATCAATCGCTGTAACAGGCACAATTCCCATTAAGCTATTACAACTAAATACTGCCTCCATTTGCAGCAATTGTTCTAGCTTAATATCAGTAAATTCAATGGTTAACTTATCACACAGTGATTGCAGATAAACCCCTTGAATACCACAGTTTTGCAAACTTGGACTAAAAACTCGACCATTTTTAATAGCAAAAATATTTGCCGCAGAGGTTTCAATCACATTATTGTGATAATCACACACCAGTACATCATCACAATCTTGCCCTTGCATGGCGCGTTTGATCATTACTTGCTCTAAACGATTTAACGTTTTCAAACCAGCAAGCAATGGTTGCGATGCAAGTTGCACAGGACTAATAGCGAGTTTAATACCTTGTTGTGCTAATTGAGCGTAGTGTGAAGGAAACGGTAATAGCGACAGTACAATCAATAAATTGCTTTGTTCAGGAAGGCCATAACCACGCCCTCCTTCACCACGTGTAACCACTATTTTTAACACGCCCAGCGAAACCGTCTTAATATACTCAGCGATTGCTTGCTGCAGTGCCGATAAATCCAGCTCACCAAAACTAAGTCGCTGCGCGCATTCAACTAATCGTGCACTGTGAAGTGGCCAATGCTCTACTTGAGCATCAACTATTTTTGCAGTTGTAAAAAAGCCATCGCCATAATTAAAGCCGCGATCATTGCTACTTATGCTAACGCCTTGCTGTGGCGTGACTAATTTTATTGTTTGCGCTATGTGAGTTTTTTGTTTTGGCATATTTTGCATATAAAAAAGCCCAGTAACAACTGGGCTCTTATTTTGTCTCGTTGTTAAAAAAGATTATACCTTTTTAAATACCAACGAGCCATTAGTACCACCAAAACCAAATGAGTTACATAATGCGTAATCAAGTTTCGCATCACGAGCCGTGTGTGGAACGTAGTCCAGATCACAGCCTTCATCAGGGTTATCAAGATTAATTGTTGGTGTTACTTTTTGATCTTGTAACGACAAAATAGTGATAATTGATTCAACAGAGCCTGCTGCACCGAGTAAATGACCCATCATCGATTTTGATGAACTCACCATCACATCTTTGGCAGCATTACCAAAAATTGACTTAACTGCAGAAGTTTCTGCTTTATCGCCAGCGTTAGTCGATGTACCGTGAGCATTAATATAACCCACTTGATCTGCATTGATTTGCGCATCGTTTAAAGCATTTTCCATTGCCAAGGCTGCACCGGCACCATCTTCTGGTGGCGACGTCATGTGATAAGCGTCGCCGCTCATACCAAAACCAACCAACTCAGAGTAGATTTT
The DNA here is from genome assembly GCF_014163915.1 of Pseudoalteromonas sp. SR41-8. Classification (NCBI taxonomy): domain Bacteria; kingdom Pseudomonadati; phylum Pseudomonadota; class Gammaproteobacteria; order Alteromonadales; family Pseudoalteromonadaceae; genus Pseudoalteromonas; species Pseudoalteromonas sp. SR41-8. The sequence goes on along the minus strand of NZ_JACJEE010000002.1, from coordinate 84,799 downwards.
TGCACCTCGGGCTTTCGCATGCTCGTATTCTTCAAGTACGATAACACCTGCACCATCAGCAAGTACAAAGCCATCACGGTCTTTGTCCCATGGACGTGATGCAGCTTGCGGATCGTCGTTTCGGGTTGATAACGCACGTGCAGCGTTAAAACCACCCATACCAATTGGCGTTGAGGCTTTCTCTGCACCACCGGCAACCATCGCATCAGCATCGCCATAAGCAATCATGCGCGCAGCGTGACCAATGTTGTGTAAACCTGTTGTACAGGCTGTCACGATAGAGATATTTGGACCACGTAGACCGTGCATAATCGATAAATGACCAGAGATCATATTGATAATGGTCGACGGCACGTAAAAAGGAGAAAGCTTACGTGGGCCACTGTTTAATAACTTTATGTGGTTTTCTTCAATAAGTGTTAAACCACCAATGCCCGAACCCACAGCAACACCAACGCGGGCTGCGTTTTGCTCTGTGATCTCAAGGCCAGAATCTTGTAGTGCTTGTACACCTGCTGCAATGCCATACTGGATGAACAAATCCATTTTTTTAGCATCTTTTGCCGGCATATAGGCTGACGCATCAAAATCATTCAGCAAACCAGCGAACTTGGTGCCAAAACTAGATGTATCAAAATGAGTGATAGTTTGGATACCACTTTTGCCATTTAACAAGCCTTGCCAGGTTGATTCAACATCATTACCTAGCGGCGTCAACATTCCTAAGCCAGTTACGACGACTCGACGTTTAGCCACGGTTTGCCTCCAATAAGGGAATTATTATTTTTCTGGTGGGTATTAATACCCAAATGCGTGGAAATACAGGGTATAGATAGATTAAGGGCAGCGAACGCTGCCCTTAATATGCGATTGATTACTCAGCGTGAGCCGTTACGTAATCGATTGCAGCTTGTACTGTAGTGATCTTTTCAGCTTCTTCATCTGGGATCTCAGTATCGAACTCTTCTTCAAGAGCCATTACTAATTCAACAGTATCAAGTGAATCTGCGCCTAAGTCATCAACGAAAGAAGCTTCATGCTTTACTTCTTCTTCTTTAACACCTAGTTGCTCAATGATGATTTTCTTTACGCGTTCTTGGATGTCGCTCATTCTTCTTTCCTTTATTAAAAACGCCAATGCGTTATTTTCAGATTGCGGCGTAGTTTACGGCGCATAATTCTGTGATTCAAGGATTTGCTGATAATTTTTTATCTGGTCAAACCTCTTGACGGTTATTTGTGTCTTTTATCGCTTATTTTCAGCACGAATTCAAGTATGTTTAAAGCAAGTTAACAAAAAATTCAACATTTTTCGACAAGCCGCCTCAAAACAAAATAGGAACAAAGTTCCTTACACCATGTACATCGCACCATTTACGTGCAAAGTTTCGCCTGAAACATACGCTGCTGCATCAGATGCTAAGTAACATACTGCGGCGGCAATTTCATCCGGTTGGCCTAAACGCCCAGCAGGAACATTAGCAAGCGTAGCTGCTTTTTGCTCGTCAGTTAAGCTGTCGGTCATATCTGTTTGAATAAAACCAGGAGCAACTACGTTGACTGTAATACCACGAGAAGCAACTTCACGCGCTAACGACTTAGAAAAACCAATTACACCCGCTTTAGCTGCCGCGTAGTTAGCTTGCCCTGCATTACCCATTGTACCAACAACTGAACCTATATTGATAATTCGACCGTTTTTCTTTTTCATCATCGGGCGTAACACTGCTTTAGATAAACGAAAAACTGAGCTCAAGTTAGTATCAATGATATCGTCCCACTCTGCATCTTTCATACGCATAAGTAAGTTATCGCGAGTAATACCGGCATTATTTACTAATACGTCGATATCGCCTAAATCTGCTTTTATCGCAGCAAGTGTCGCCTCGATCGACGCAGGATCAGTTACGTTTAACGCATAACCTTTACCATTCTCGCCTAAGTATTCGCTGATATTTGCAGCACCGGACTCGCTGGTTGCAGTACCAGCAACTTTAGCACCTTGTGCTACTAATGTAGTGGCGATTGCTTTACCAATACCACGACTAGCGCCTGTGATTAGGACAACTTTGCCCTCTAACGAAAATAAATTTGCCATTTTTTCCTACTCTTATTTTGCTTCGTCAATGGCAGTTTGGCTATTCACCGAACCACATACCATTGCTTTATCAATGCGTTTAGCAAGACCCGTTAACACCTTCCCAGGGCCAAACTCGTAGCTTTGGGTAATGCCCTGCGCTACCAATGCTTGTACTGTTTCTGTCCATCGTACTGGACTGTATAGTTGACGCACTAATGCATCTTTAATAGCGTCCGCTGAACTTGCAGCTGTTACATCAACATTATTAATTACATCACACTTAGGTGTATTAAATGTTAAAGCAGCTAAATCTTTTGCTAATTTTTCTGCCGCTGGTTTCATTAGTTCACAATGTGAAGGTACGCTTACCGATAAAGGCAATGCACGTTTTGCACCGGCTTCTTTACACGCTTCTGATGCTCTGTCTACTGCGGCTTTATGACCTGCAATCACAACTTGACCCGGTGAGTTATAGTTTACTGGTGCAACCACTTCACCTTGTGCTGATGCCAAGCACGCGGCTTTAATTTCGTCATCACCTAAACCAATGATCGCAGCCATTGAACCCACGCCTGCTGGCACAGCTTCTTGCATATATAAACCACGGTTTTCAACCAATTTTACAGCTTCGCCTAAGCTCAACACATCAGCACATACCAGCGCTGAGTATTCACCTAAACTGTGACCTGCCATCGTTACGTCTGCATCTGGATTTGCAGCAAGCCATTGGCGGTAAATTGCCACCGATGCTGTTAATAATGCCGGTTGCGTACGATGGGTTTGATTTAATTCTTGTTCTGGACCATTAAGTACTAATGCAGCCAAATCATAACCAAGTGCCGCTGATGCTTGCGCGAACGTCGCTTTAACAATATCAGATTGCTCTAATAGTTCACTTAACATACCCACAGATTGTGAGCCTTGACCCGGAAAAACAAGTGCAATTTTTTGTGCCATACTTTGCTCTTTTAATTAAACAAATAAATAAATTTTTAAGTACGCACCTGACATAGTAATTAATCGTCAGTTGCGACTTTTTTAGTTGAATGTGTTTGCTCGAAGATAGCTGCAATTTTTTCAGGAAGTTGACGTTCCACCTCTCTAGCAGCTTCGTCGATAGCAGCATGAAATGCTTTAGCTGAAGCATTTCCATGGCTTTTTACGACAATACCGCGCAATCCTACCAGAGAAGCGCCGTTATACTGGTCGGGGTTCACCCGTTTATAGAGTTTTTTTATTACTGGCTGTAACATAAATGCTAAACATTTATAGAAAAAGTGCTTTTGCAGTGCTTTGGTAAGCTTAAACATAATCAGCTTGGCAATCCCTTCACAGGTTTTCAAAGCCACATTGCCCACAAAACCTTCACAGACGATCACATCTGACTTACCAGTAAAAATATCACTACCTTCGCTGTAACCAGTATAATTAAGGTAGCTACATTGTTGCATCAGTTGTGCAGCTTGTTTGATATCTTCATGGCCCTTAATGTCTTCGGAGCCAATATTTAATAAACTCACTTTTGGACTATCACAGCCCAGTGCTTGCCCTGCGACAACCGAACCCATAATGCCAAATTGATATAAGGTTTGTGCATCACAATGCACGTTCGCACCTAAATCAAGTAAGTAAACCGGATTTTTTCGCTCAGTTGGCACAGCCGAGATCAATGCAGGACGTTTTACGCCTGGCAACATTTTCAGCACATAGTGAGCCATAAATAATAATGCACCGGTATTTCCGGCACTAACGCACGCTTGTGCCTCACCTGATTTAACTAAATCAAGGGCAACGCGCATTGAGGAATCTTTTTTAGATCGCACAGCAGAAGACGGTTCACAGCTATTGGTGACTACTTGACTACAATGACGAATTATTAAACGAGGATGAGATAGAGAATCGAGAGACTCGAGTTCTTTAGATATTACTTGTTCGTTGCCACATAAGATCAATCTTAGGTTGGCATTTGCATTTACCGCGTTAACGGCTGCGGGGATAGATGAACGGGGGCCATAATCGCCCCCCATCATATCTAACGCAATTGTTAGATTGGTCAGCATAAAAGCAATCTCTTATTTAGAAATTACTTGAACGCCTTTGTAGTAACCATCTGCAGTCACATGGTGACGACGATGAGTCTCACCAGATGTTTGGTCTACAGTTAAAGTTGGACCACTGATCGCATCGTGTGAACGGCGCATGCCGCGTCTTGCACGAGACTTTTTGCTTTTTTGTACAGCCATAGTCTTCTCCTAAGAATCTTTCTTAAGTTGTTTCAAAATATCAAATGGATTTGGTTTATCATCTTCCGCTTTTAAAACACCAAAGCTGGCAGGCTTTGCTGAATAACTGCATGAAGCTTCGTTGTGGGTAGCAACTAATGGCACGGCTAAAATTAGTTCGTCTTCGATTAAATCAAAAACGTTAACTTCACCATTTTCATCAAGCGCTACTTCATCGTAGTCTTCTGGAAAAATCTCTAACTCTGTATCCTCACCGACTGGTGAATAAACAAAGTCTTGAACCAAATCCAACCCTAAATCACCATTACAACGTTGACAAGTGACAGTAACATGTGTGGACAAATTGCCTCTAATCACAGCGAAACCTTGATCATCGTTTTTGCAATGAATTTTTACCGCTATTTCACCTACTTCTTCCTGCACAACTTCCCGTAAACGGGTAAGTTTTTCAAGCGGTACAATGCCGTCATACTTTAAACGGTGTTGCGCTGCCTTGCCTGGATGAAGAGTGATGGGAATTTTCACCTTTTGCATAGGGGCTGCATCATATAGATAGTTACTTGGTTAGTCAAAGTAAAAAACCAATTTTAGCTGGTTTTTCGCGATTCATTTCTTTGTTTTGCCAACGGATCTGATTTATCCTAACTCAATCTAATTTTCATTAGGAAAACAATCCATGCAGCACCCGCTTATTTTAGCCTCAAGTTCACCCTTTCGTCAGTCTTTATTGCAAAAATTTAATCTGCCGTTCGACAGTTTTTCACCTGATATTGACGAATCAGCACTACCCAATGAAGCCCCTGTTGAACTTGTAAAACGCTTAAGTGAACTCAAAGCACGCGCAGCCACTGCCCTTTTTAAACAAGGCTTAGTAATTGGCTCTGATCAAGTTGCCGTATTTGAGCAACAAATCTTAGGTAAACCACACAACAAAGAAAATGCCATTAAACAACTGAGTTTATTTAGCGGTAATACAGTCACATTTCTAACGGGCTTATGTGTTTATGATATTCAAAGCAATAAAACAAAAACCCTAGTTGAACCCTTTAATGTTACATTTAGAACACTGACACAAGCACAAATATCTGCTTACTGCGACGCAGAGCAACCCTACAATTGTGCAGGCAGCTTTAAAAGCGAAGGCTTAGGTATTTGTTTATTTGAAAAGCTTAGCGGTGATGACCCTAATAGCTTGATTGGTTTACCACTTATCAAACTCAGCCAATTATTGACTGAGTTTGGTATGGATGTGTTAAGTAATCAAGACTAACTATTTATTCACTACGACTTAAACTAAACGCGCAGCTAGTTGCTGATACGAATCAACTGTCGCAATCGATGTAAACTCGTTTAGCTGCTGGGCGTTATGCACCCCCATAGTTACACCTAAACGGTCAATATTGGCCGCTTTTGCCATCGCCATATCTATTTTAGTGTCGCCAATCATCAGCGCATCATCATGGCTAATATTGAGTTCATCCAGCAGTTGCAACAACATATCAGGAGCTGGTTTTGACAATGCATCATCACTGGTGCGGGTCGCTACAAAGTAATCCCGTAACTGTGTTTCATCCAGCAAGCGTTCAAGGCCGACTCGGCTTTTGCCGGTAGCAACAGCTAACAATACGCCACGGTTTTTTAATGCCGCTAAAGTCTGTTCTACATCAGCAAATAAGGGTGTAGGCGTATTATCAAGATGTTTATACTGATGCTTATAACCGGCGATTAAATCAGCGTGTAAATGGCTCTGCTGAGGAAATAACACCGTCACGGCCTGCTCAAGTGATAAACCAATGATATTTTTAACCGCCTCGTCAGTGGGGCAAACTACACCACAGACTCTCGCTGATTGATGCATACAGTTAACTATTTTAGCCACTGAATCCATCACCGTGCCATCCCAATCAAATATAACTAATTTATAGGGTTTCACGGTTTTGCGGCACGTAACGTTTTAATACAATTAGCCAGCGCTTTATCAAGCGGCGCTTCTACTCGCATAGTAGTTTCATTTTTTGGATGATAAAAACTCAAATCGTGCGCATGTAAAAATAATCGCCCTAATCCCACTTTACGCATCGCCGCATCAAATGCTTGGTTGCCATATTTATCATCACAAGCAATTGCATGACCTTTACATTGTGTATGCACACGAATTTGGTGAGTACGACCTGTTACTGGTGATGCCTGCACTAACGAACATTCAGCAAAGCGCTCCAGTACTTTAAAACGAGTATGTGAAGGTTTACCTTCAACGTTATCCACACGTACTACTCGTTCACCTGATTGTAGGGTGTTTTTACGCAGCCCTTCGGTGACATTTTTAGTTTTAGAATCCCATTGCCCATCAACCAATGCCCAGTAATTCTTTTCCATGGTTTTTTCACGTAACTGTTCATGCAAGCTGGTCAACACTGAACGACGTTTCGAGATTAACAAACAGCCTGATGTATCACGGTCTAAACGATGTACAAGCTCTAAACTGCGCTCATCTGGGCGCAATACGCGCAATGCTTCAATTAAACCATAACTGAGCCCACTGCCGCCATGCACAGCCATGCCTGATGGTTTGTTAATGACGATAAGGTATTTATCTTCAAATAAAATAGCCTCTTCAAGTTTGGTCACTACATCAAGATTTTTAGGCACAAACTCTTCACGTTCAGCTATTTGTATTGGTGGAATACGAACGATGTCATCGAGTTGTAATTTATACACAGGTTTGATGCGTTTTTTATTAACCCGCACTTCCCCTTTGCGAAGAATTCGATACACAGCGCTTTTAGGCACCCCTTTTAAATGAGTAATAAGAAAGTTATCAATCCGTTGACCTAAATGGTCTTCGGTAATCGTGACGAAAGATACTTGTAAGCCGGTTTTTTCTGACATTGCCTAATCACTGATTTAAGTAAAATAATTTTAGTTGCTAACACAGTTATAATAATGGGATAATCACCGTCGCAAATATATATTTGCAAATAACAACGGTGCTTTTTAACACATTAAAACATTCGTGATGCACATTCTGGGTAATTGATCATACAGATCCGAGATAAGTTTTCCAAAGCTTTTATACATACCCAGTTTACACGTGCCTTCAATTAACTCCGATGCGTGTAATATATCGCCAGTTAAGTTTGAGCATGAAGTGTTATTTAATGTTGATGAAAAAAGCAATTTGAACAGATAATTTGTCTGATCGTGACGGCGTACAATACGCCGTTCAGCAGATGTGTTGTAACCGTACAAGTTAATTTAATTAATGGTCGACTCTGGACAGAACTCGAATACGTCACTGTAAAAAAACAGCCGATAGTTTTGGCACCATAATAGAATTTAATAACGTGACAACACGTTATTGTCAGCCAGCACCATAAAGATACTTAGAGTACGGATACAGTACCAAGCTCCCCCACAGACCCAGTCGTGAGATTGTACAAAAAGAAGCGATGGGAGCAACTGAACAGGCGAAAAGTTTCGTCATGTCAGAGACATAACACAGTAGAGTAACAATATGAAACGTATGCTAATCAATGCGACGCAGCAAGAAGAAATGCGCGTAGCACTGGTTGATGGCCAGCGCCTGTATGATTTAGATATCGAAAGCCCGGGTCACGAACAAAAAAAAGCCAATATTTATAAAGGCAAAATCACTCGTATAGAACCGTCATTAGAAGCCGCCTTTGTTGATTACGGCGCTGATCGTCACGGATTCCTTCCTTTAAAAGAAATAGCCCGTACTTACTTCCCACAAGGTTATACTTTCCATGGTCGTCCGAATATTCGTGACGTGATCAAAGAAGGTCAAGAAGTTATTGTCCAAGTAGACAAAGAAGAACGCGGCCAAAAAGGCGCAGCCCTCACCACTTTTATTAGTGTTGCAGGTAGCTACTTAGTCTTAATGCCTAATAATCCTCGTGCTGGCGGTATTTCTCGTCGCATCGAAGGTGATGAACGCACTGAACTTAAAGAAGCTTTAAGTCGTTTAGAACTGCCTAAAGGCATGGGTTTAATCGTGCGTACTGCCGGTGTTGGTAAATCGTTTGAAGAACTAAACTACGATTTAAAAGCGCTGCTTGTTCATTGGGATGCGATTCAGCAAGCCTCTGATGGCGGTAAAGCACCGTTCTTAATTCATCAAGAAAGCAACGTAATTTTCCGTGCGATTCGCGATTATTTACGCCGTGACATAGGTGAGATCCTAATTGATAAAGCCCGTGTATTTGAAGAAGCTAAAGCGCACATTGAGCGTTTTCGCCCTGACTTCATGAGCCGTGTAAAACTTTATCAAGGTGAAGTGCCTCTTTTTACTCATTATCAAATCGAAAGCCAAATTGAGTCTGCGTTTCAACGTGAAGTACGCTTACCTTCTGGTGGTTCAATTGTTATTGACCCAACTGAAGCACTTACTTCTATCGATATCAACTCATCTAAAGCCACTAAAGGCGGCGATATCGAAGAAACTGCGCTTAATACCAACTTAGAAGCTGCAGACGAAATTGCTCGCCAATTACGTTTACGCGACTTAGGTGGCTTAATCGTTATCGACTTCATTGATATGACACCACCGCGCCATCAACGTGAAGTAGAAAATCGCTTAAAAGATGCTGTTCGTCCAGATCGTGCCCGTGTACAAATTGGTAAAATTTCGCGTTTTGGCTTACTTGAAATGTCGCGTCAGCGCCTACGCCCTTCATTAGGTGAAGCGAGCCAAGGCCCATGCCCACGTTGTAGTGGTCAAGGTACTATTCGTTCAAACGAGTCGATTGCATTGTCAATCCTACGTTTAATCGAAGAAGAAGCGATTAAAGACAATACCTCACAAGTTAATGCCCAAGTACCTGTAGCGGTTGCCTCATATCTGTTAAATGAGCAACGCCGTAGCGTGCATCGCATCGAAAAACGTCATAACTGTGATGTGGTGATCATTCCAAATCAACATATGGATACACCACATTATGAAGTAATGCGTTTGCGTAAAGATGAAACAATTGAAGCAGCAAGCTACGAGCAAATCACATTACCTGAACAAGAAGTGTATGAAACATCAAAAACACCAACGGTCGCGGTACGTGAAGAGCCGGTGTTAAAAGGCGTAGTTATGCCATCAACACCAGCACCACAAGCTCAGGCTCAAGCAGCCCCAGCAGCGGCACCACAAAGTGTTGCAGCCCAGCCGCAGGTAAGTTTATTTACTACTATCAGCAATTGGTTTAAGGCTTTATTTGCAACGCCTGCTGAGCAAACAGAAAGTAAAGAGCAACAGCAGCAAAAAACAGCGAGTGAATCTCGTAATAATCCACGTCGTAACAATGACGGTGATACACGTCGTCGTAATAACCAACGTCGTCGTAACAATAATTCACGCACTAAACCGCAAAGCGAGCGTACAGAAAGCGTAGCTGAAGAAACGCCAGCAGTTGAAAACACGCAAAACAACGAGCAACAGGAAAGAAACGATAACCGTAACAAACGTCGTCGCAATCCTAACTCACGTAAGCGTAACGATAACCGTAACGATGACAGCAAAGTAGTAGCAGAAAAAACCGAAGCAAAAGCTGACGTAAAAGACGTTGCACCAAGCCAAGATGTCGTTGTTGAAGCAACGGAGCAAAAACCTAAGGTTCGTCGTCAGCGCCGTAACTTACGTAAAAAAGTTCGCCTACAAGATGAAAATGCACAACCGGCTACAACCAATAATGACGCAGAGCTACAAGCTACGCCTGTTGTTGATGACAAGCCAGCTAAGCCAGTTGTAACTCAAACTGAAGAAGTTAAAGCACCGGTTGAGACTACTGCTGTTGAAACAACGGCTGTTGAAGCGCCTGAGCAAAAAGCTGAACAGACGGCACCAAACGAGCAAGAGACAGTAACATCGACTGATGAAGAGCAAGGCCAAACGCGTACGCGTTCACGCCGTTCTCCACGTCATTTACGTGCTGCTGGGCAACGCCGTCGTCGTCCTGAGGGTGAAGAAGCTACGCCAACGCAAGGTACACAACCACCAGCATTTATTCCAGTTGCAGATCAAGCCGCTGCTGAATATGAAGCTGAGTTAAAAGCCAAGCAAAATAAGCAAGCTGCAGAAGTAGTTGAAGAAAAACCTGCCGTTGCTGAATCAGCTCCGGAAGTGGTTGAACAAGCACCTGTTGCTGCTGAACCGACTCCAGAAGCGGTTGAACAAGCACCTGTTGCTGCTGAACCTACTGAAGAAGTGGTTGAACAAGCGCCTGTTGCTGCTGAACCTACTCCAGAAGTAGTTGAACAAGCACCTGTTGCTGCTGAAGCAACTGAAGAAGTGGTTGAACAAGCGCCTGTTGCTGCTGAAGCAACTGAAGAAGTGGTTGAACAAGCGCCAGTTGCTGCTGAAGCAACTGAAGAAGTGGTTGAACAAGCTCCTGTTGCTGCTGAAGCAACTGAAGAAGTGGTTGAACAAGCACCAGTTGCTGCTGAACCTACTGAAGAAGTGGTTGAACAAGCGCCAGTTGCTGCTGAACCTACTGAAGAAGTGGTTGAACAAGCGCCTGTTGCTGTAGAACCTACTGAAGAAGTGGTTGAACAAGTGCCTGTTGCTGTAGAACCAACTCCAGAAGTGGTTGAACAAGCGCCTGTTGCTGTAGAACCTACTCCAGAAGTGGTTGAACAACCGCCTGTTGCTGCTGAACCAACTGAAGAAGTGGTTGAACAAGCGCCAGTTGCTGCGGAACCTGCTTCAGAAGTAGTTGTTGAGGAAGCACCAATGGCAGAGACTAAGCCTACTGCAAAACCTGTAGCACACACTAAAACAGTGATCACTTCAGGTAAAGCAAGTGCGCCAATGGCACAACCTACTGCTGTTGCAGATAGCGAAGTCGCCCATACGCCAAAAGCGATGGCACACGACAAACGTGACGCTATTCCAGATAGCGGCTTACGTGCCGGTTCTATCAAACCAGCTGGTCGCGCGAATGCTGCAATGACTAAAACCATGAGTGTTGACTAACACTTTTGGTTTAGCTTAAAAGCACACTAAAAAGCCGCGTAAATGAAAATTAACGCGGCTTTTTTAATAGCAGTTTTAAGGTTAAAGAGAACGATTTACTAGGCTCTAGCTAAAGCAAACTAGCCTAAGCAGAGATATTAGATAAATAGTGATGGAAAAACAAACAGCACATTGCACTTGTTATTTATAAAAAGCGCATGAAGGGTAATGCTATATTTATCCTTGTTTTAGCATATACTCATGCAGCAATTCAGGAAACTTTTCTTGCGGTGGAAACTTACAAAAACTGTGCTCTGCCCCCGTACTCGCCCACTCAAGTTTTTCATCAGTGTAAGTTTCAATGAATGGTTTGTAGGTGCGAGAGTCATCTAGCATTGTTGAGCGAACATTTACAAAATCATCCAAACCTTCTAGGTGGGTAAATAACCAGCTCATACAATGTCCACAAAAAAAGTGCTGCGTACTACTGTCATGCAGCCCGCCAATAACAGGCGCTCCAGATGTAATAGAAAAGGCAGCTCGTTGAAATAATGAGCTTAAGCTAAATGCGCTAGACGTCATTTTCTGACAACCAGTGCAATGACAAGCCATAGTGATCATTGGCTTTGCGCTAACTTCAAACTTTACCTGTCCACAACGACAATGGCCTTTTGTTTTATGAGATGTACTGTCCATTATAATCTTCCTTTAAGTTCAATTTTATCAACGCCGATGCTACGTTGAATGTATCACAAATAACCTTAGCACATGCTACAGGGTTTGATTGCGCTATAAAATGTCCGCCTTCAATCTCAACTTGGCTGAAGCTGGAACACATTGACGCTAAGTACTTCACCGCACTCGCGCTTACCAGTAAATCTCTACTAGGGCGAATATAAGTCACTAGGCAATCTAACTCGCACTGTTGTTTTGAAAGGCCAGCTATGTTGCCTAATCTTAATTTAAGTTTACGTTTATTCGCTGTTTGCAGCGAAACAAATACGGGATAAACCAACGTTTGGCCACCCGTTAAACTAAAACCAAACAGATAAAGTAGCTTGTTACTTAAATAATTTGCTGACAGTAAGCTAACGGGTAAAAAGCCTGCCAACTTAGATAACAAAGAAGGCGCTGAGATAAAGCTGGCCAAAAATACGATGCCTTTCACACGACTGCCAAGTAGCTTATAAAGCTGATAAGCCACCGGCCCAGAATAAGACTCCGCGACAATATAAATATCAGTATCTTTAAAACGCTTTGCTATTTCTGCCGCTTGTTTCGCATAAGTTACGCCTTCAAGTGATTCATATGAGATCACTTCAGTATTTATATTTTCAGGCAAGTTTTTTGTCAATTTAGCAAACAGACGGCCAGGAAGCAGTATAATTTTCATATTTAAATTCAGCACCCAACGTTAGCATTCAAATACTTGAACTTTGATTTTGGCCAAGTGCTTTTGTGCACAAAAATCATGAGCAAAAAATATGAAAAGTGTAAAAACAATTTAGCTTTGCTCATAAACACCTAGACTCGTTAAATTATACAGTAACTAATTGATTATCTAAAACGATGGCAAGTCGAAGGCTCATATTATTAGGGATGTTTGTTATTTTTTCTTTTCTTGTATTGCGGTGCCAACTGAAAGACCAATGCCAGCGCCAACAGCAATGCCAATAGCTAAACTAAAATGTAATATGTTAAATATTACACCAATAACCACACCGATAGCAGAGCCAACTCCACACCCTATTGCCATATATACACCTAAGGTTTTATTTGCTGATTTACCTTCCTTTTTATTACTCATATCAGTCCTTAAATCATCACAGCTATGTCGGCTTATCTACAAGTCTAAAAAATGACTCGATTTGATTTATTTTCATTTGTAAACTAAACACAGCCTAGTTACTATTTTGGTTAAATTATTTGTAAGCACATAGCTAACTATACCGTCTCATCGCTTACTGCAGCGGCAAATCATGTAAATCAATTCCCTGCATTTATTAGTCTTTAATTCTTTTCAATAATTCAATTACTTCTTGCACCACCCTATCTGGTTCATCATTTTGAGGATAATGATAGCTCTTATCTGTTAATACAGCTTTACCTTGTGGAAAAGACTCAGCCGAAGTTGAATGCAATTCGCCCCACATTTTTCGGCCTTCATCGGTAAAAAAGAGTAATGGCGGATTTTTATACTTTTTCACGGATGCAATAACGGTTACTGGAATATCTGGGATCTGTGGATAATCTGGCAATGGTCTTTTCGCCCAAAAGTCCAGATACTGGTTGGACATACCATTAGCCATATCGTCTAATTTCACTTGTGCTATTTCTTTCTCAGCTTTTGCAAGATCAATTTGGCGCATGATATCAACATCATGCTCCGAAGCAGGCTCAATCAGCATGAGGGCTGAAACCCACTCAGGGTAAGTTGCAGCGAATCGTCTTGCGGTATAAGCACCATATGAATGAGCAATATAGACGATTGGTTTTTCAACGTGTAACGCTTCAAGTAACATGAGAGCTTCGTTTGCATACTCTTCCGAGCTGTAGTTTTTTCTCAATTGCGTAGAACCGCCGTTACCAATTTTTAAATAACGAATGATGCGGGCTTCCTTTGCAAGCTTTTCAAAAACCGGCTCCCAATCAAATAACCCCGCAGAGCCACCAGCCTCTAAAAATACAGTATGCTTGCCACTCCCCGCGATTTCGTACTCAATATCATAGCCATTAACCTTAATAAAATTAGGCTTGGCAAACACACTTGCCGTGACAAAAAACAGCAAAACATTAATCCAAATTTCACTTTTCCTCCTTAACGACTAAACCTGTAGATAAACTCATTTTATAATTCACTTTTATTAATAAACCATAGCCAAGTTACTATTTTGGTTAAATTATTTTTTGTATTAAAAGCTAGAGTAATAATCTTATTCGCGGTGGTTTTTTCATACAACTTAATTAATTTAGTATCGACTGTAACTATGCTTCGGCACACAGCAAAAACAAGAAAGCGCGGTGTAAACACCACGCTTTCAACTAATTCAAATCTGCTTAAAACTTACTGCTTATGGCTTATGGCTTATGGCTCTAATCTTCACTTTCCATAAACCGTTGCAATTGGTCTTTAAGGTTCGGCGGTATGCCTTTAATAACTAACGTATCAGTGGCCTCGTTGTACATTACCCGTTCGCCTAAGTGTTTGCGCTCAAAGCTGATGCTCACGCCGCCGCCAAGGCCAGAGAATTTAACCATACTGGTAACGGTTTTTTTATCGACCGGGAATGACTCTTCTAGGTCATAGCTTTGCTCTTTGCAAAAGCTTTCAAATGGGTTGTCGTCACCTTTGGTGAGCGTTGCTGATAACTCGCTGACGTTAGCATCTTCACCAGTAGTAACGCAGTCATTACAGTAATCAAATACTTGTTTACGCAGATCGTCTTTTTCAGATTTATCAAATTGTTGCTCTGATAAATAATCTTCAACTGCATTGAGCATTACTTGGCTTTGCTGTTTTGGATCGATGCCTTCTTCGCAACCTAAAAAGTCTAAGAAGAAGTCGGCGACTTTGCGCCCTGCTCGGCCTTTAATAAATGAGATATAACGATTGTCTTCTGCTTGGGTGTCCCACGCAGTTAAATCGATGCGTGCAGCTAGTTGCATGCGGGAAATATCTAAATGGCGTGACGAGGCTAAATCAAGCTCAGAGGTAATAGAGTAATGCTCTTTGATGTTGATCATTGCAATCAGCATATAATCGGTTGCTACGTATTGATAATGACAAAATACTAAATAGCCAGTTTCGTTAAACGCGTACTTATCAAGTTCCTCTTTAAGTACAGCTGAAGCTTGCTCTGTCATGTGCCAAAAGCCAAGCTCGCTATTGCGGTAACTTTGCATGGCTGATGCAACTACAGAGTTTTTATCACCACTAAAAGCACAGTACCCTTTACCTGGTTTGCCGTTGTATGCGTGATGAAGTTGCTCGATGAATACAGCGACTTTATCATTCACTGCCATTTCGTCATTGCGCAAATGAATTTGCGTATCGTCGTCTTTTTTGTCTACATAATGAACGACTAACTTTTTAACATCTATTGCCATCTTTGTTTTTCACGCCTCTGGTGTTAAAATGTGAGAATATAACTCTTTTATTGAACCAACTGATGCCAATCTTATCAAAATATTCTAATGATGAAGTAGAACAAATCGTCGATCAGCTCATTGATGTGTTAACTAAGCACAATGCGCCGGTTGATTTAAGTCTTATGTGTTTAGGAAATTCTATCACGCATATCTTAAAAGAGCATGTACCAACAGGGAAAAGACAAGCGGTTGCAGACAATTTTGCCAAAGCACTTGCGCAATCGGTTAAATAGACTTTATGAATTTATCGCAGCACAATCAGTTTTCGTCTAAAGCGAGTCAATTATTAAGTTGGGGGCATTTGTTTACTTTTGCCAATATCGGCTTAGTGTTGCTCATAAGTTTAAGTTACTTATTTGCTGACTCTCCACCTACCAGCTTTATGGGTATTCTTTATATGCTAGTGACATGGCTTAGTCACACTAGTTTTATTACCTTTATTGCCTTTGTACTGACGATATTTCCGCTAAGTTTAATATTTCCTTATCCACGTCATATCCGCGGTATGGCTGCAATACTTGCCACTTGTGGTGCATCACTACTGACGCTTGATGCCTATGTGTATTTTAACTTAGGCTACCATTTAAGTAGCTCTGCGTTACCTGAGATTATTACCTTATTGTGGCATCGTTTAACTAGCTCTCCAGCGCTGACAACCCTGCTCGCTGGGGGAATTGTAATGCTTATTTTTGCATTTCAGTTATTAGCAAGTAACTATACATGGCACCATTTAGCTCGCTTAAAACAATATAAATTTGCTCGCTACGCCGGCTCATTGTTATTGGTATGTTTTGCGATGAGCCACAGTATTCATATTTGGGCTGATGCAAATTTGAAGTTTGACATTACTAAGCAAGATAATGTTTTACCCTTGTCCTACCCAACGACAGCAAAAAGTTTATTGGCAAAAAATGATTTACTTGATATTGAAAGTTACGAGCAAGCACATAACGTAAAGGTTAATACACAAAATGTAGATTACACGGCTCCAACACCAATTGCTCGCTGTGAAGACTTTACTGCTGCGACAGTCGATATTTTAGTGTTTAGCTCTGCACCTGCGTTAACTAATTTTGCTAAACAGTACAAAAATTTAAATAAAACAGAGCAGTTTTTACAACCCGTTCACCATCAAGATGTACTATTTAGCTTGATTTACGGTTTACCTGCATACTACAAGCCAGCCTTAATGACAGAGCAAACATTGCCGGTGTGGCAAAGTAATCGTCGTAGTATTAGTGTCAGTGGCTTTGATGATTTTAACTATATCAATAATACAACAGCGGGTGATGCAGCAATTCGTATCATTAAAGCCGATGAAAACACTGCGCTTCGAGAGGGAGTCAATCAAGTATTTGCATTTAGTTTAGCCGATGTTGATCACGGTATTGTGAGTGCTTCATCTTTATACAGCACGGATAGAAAAGTAACCCGCACTGAAGGCTTGATCCAGCCAAGCGATTTAATTGCCACAAGCGTTGGCCAATATTTAAATTGCGCTGATATCGCAAAGCAAAGCATGCTAGGCGTTAATCTGTATAACAAAAAAGGCGATATGGGCGTTAATTATTCGCAAGGCGTATTTATTGCCTATAAGAAAGACCGTATTACATTAATTGATTCTGATGGTAATTATAAAAATATCTCTGCTGCTCAAGGCTTTTCAATAGAGCAAGGTTTAGATATTCCGTTTTTAGCACAAAGCATTAAAAAGCTAAAAACCTTTACCGAATAACTGCCACTGGCAATTTACCCAAGTTAGGTTATAGTTTTTGTATATGATTATGCCCTAACTAGGGAAGGCTAGCGTAATGAAACTGTGTACTCTTTTCGTTATTTTTATTAGTTTGCTATTTGTTGCTGATCAGGCGGCTTCCGCAGATCAATATTACAAGTGCGTAACCGACAGAGGTACTACTTTTAGCCAATTTCCCTGTGGCGGGCAGGCAACGCAACATAAAATAGCAGTGTCGCCCAACGTCACTCCGGCCAATGTAAATCATGTCAAAGCGCTTAATTCTCTTGAGCGTGAACAAATTATTCGTAATCTCAACGCTGAGATACGCAGCGTTAAATATAAACTCGCCATTTTGAGTCGTGACCGTGATCGCGCTGAATACGAGCAACTGCAACGGCTTAATCGTTTAATGAGTGATGATGATAAAAAAAAGCTTAGTAAAGAGATAAAAAAGCAGCTAAAAGTGATCAATAAAACGTTTGCCAAAAACACCAAAACGACCAACAAACAGCTCTCTGCACTCGAAAAAAAACTGAAACGTTATGAATAAACTATTGGGTTTTACCAATATTTAGCATACTCTTAACATGTGTAGAGCATATACTCTACAGGTCATTTTGGAGTACCCGTTCATGCAACCACAAAACATTGCCGAGCTAATTTTAAATGGCTTTAAAAAGCATTATAAATTATTTCAGCAGATCACCGCACAAGCACCTCTGGCATTTGCAAATAAAAACTGGACAAAAATGCACGACATTAGTCGCTTGCGGATCACTTATTACGATGATCGGGTTAACGAAACCACCCAGCAACTACAAAATCAGCAATTAGCCAATCAACTGGATGAATCACTCTGGCTGCAAACAAAACAAATCTACCAGCACTTTTTAACGTTTCATCCACAAGCAGAATTAGCCGAAACATTTTATAACTCTGTGTTTTGCCGCTTATTTCATCGACGTTATTTTAATAATGATTTTATTTTTGTAAAAGCCACCTTAGCAGATGCCCCTGCGCTTCCTGTAGAAGCAGAATACCGCAGCTACTTTCCTGTTGTAGACGGCTTAAAGCCCACTATCCGTAAAATAATTAATCAATTTGATTTTAAAGCCGATTTTGTTAATTTAGAGCGCGATATACGACTTTTAGTAAAGGCGTTTTATAAACAAGCACCCGACACCCATCACCGTGCGTGGCAAATGCGCTTTGACATATTACAAACGCCGTTTTATCGCAACAAAGCAGCCTATATTGTCGGCCGTGTGGTATCACAAAGTGGTGTGCAGCCATTTATTATTGCGGTGTTACATCATCAAGAGCAAGGTCTGTATCTCGATGCTTTACTGACTAACTCATCGCAAATGCGGGTTATTTTTGGCTTTGCTCGCGCTTATTTTATGGTTGAAACCCACGCTCCTTCCGCATTAGTTCGGTTTTTAAACCAACTAATGCCCAATAAAACCTTAGCAGAGCTTTACAATGCCATTGGCTTTCATAAACAAGGTAAAACCGAGTTCTATCGCGAGTTTTTAACCCATTTACAGCGCTCCAGTGATGATTTTGTGATTGCCCCTGGCACACCGGGTATGGTGATGATGGTATTTACCCTACCTTCATTTGATTATGTATTTAAAATAATTAAAGACAAATTTGGTGAAAGTAAACCATTTGGCCGCGATACCGTTCTCAAACGCTACCAATTAGTTAAAAGCCATGACCGAGTTGGTCGTATGGCAGATACCATAGAGTATTCTAACGTCGTATTCCCTGTTGCGCGTTTTAACGCTACATTGCTTGCACAGCTTAAACAAACTATTGGTTCATCAATGATCATCGAAGGCGACTTACTGATCATCAAACATATGTATATTGAGCGACGCATGACGCCACTGAATTTATATTTAGAAAAAGCTAATACTGAAGATGCCGCTGTTGCCATTGCAGAATATGGCCAAGCACTCAAGGAAATGATCGCCGTTAATATTTTCCCAGGCGATATGTTACTTAAAAACTTTGGTGTCAGTAAACACAAACGCATTATTTTTTATGATTATGATGAAGTGCAATATTTAACAGACATGAACTTTAGGGCATTGCCTAAAGCAAAAAGTTATGATGACTACTTAACCAATGAGCAAAGTTACTCTGTGGCACCACAAGATGTATTTCCAGAGCAGTTATGCACTTTTGTAATGCCAAACCCGCAATACAAAGCAGTTTTCAGCCAAACACATCCAGAACTATTAGACGTCGCATTTTGGCAGCAAGCGCAACGAAATATAAAAGCAGGGGTCGTTAGCCATATCTACCCTTATCCAGCAGCGCAGCGTTTTATCCATCAATGGTAGACGAAAGGACACACAATGAATATCAGTAAAATAGATTTAAACTTACTCGTTTATCTCGACACCTTATTACGCGAATGTAATGTTACTCGCGCCGCGAACCAGCTTAGCATTACACAGCCGGCAATGAGTAATGGTTTAAAACGTTTACGTAACCTGTTTAACGATCCGATCTTAGTACGCACCAGTGATGGTATGGTGCCCACTGAACGAGCTATTGAATTGCAGCCGGTGATCCGTGGCATCTTAATGACATTAGAAGAAACGCTTGCACCAAACCGTGAATTTGAGGCCAGCCAAAGCAAACGGGTATTTAGGATTATGGCCAGTGACTATGCTGCCAGCACCTTAGCACCTAAGCTACTGAGTAAATTACACGATGAAGCGCCGGATACCACACTCGATATTCTCACTCCAAGTGATGTTACTTTTCATGATGTAGAAAACGGTAAAGTTGATATGGCAATAAATCGTTTCGAAAACCTACCGCAGTCGTTTCATCACAAACGTATTTGGAAAGATAGCTTTTGTTGTTTAGTAAAAGCTGACAACCCGATCATTGAAAATTTTAGCCTCGATAGTTATTTAAAAGCTCGGCATATTTGGGTAAGTAAAACAGGTTTTGGTGTCGGGGTTGGTATGGATCCTAAAGACGTACAAAAACTTGGCTGGGTTGATGAAGCTCTCGCCCACTTTGGTAAACACCGAAATATTGCCACATTCACCCGTAATTACCACGTTGCAATACATCTAGCGAAAGAGAAGAACCTGATTGCGACACTCCCTTCAAAAGCCGCTAATATTTATTTAGATGATCCCGGTTTGCAAATTCTGGAGCCTCCCTTCCCTATACCACCATTTGAGTTAGATATGATTTGGAGCCCATTACTTCACAGGGATGCCAGTCATATTTGGTTACGCCAAAAAGTAGCCGAAGTTGCAGATGAATTAAAGTAACGCTCTTACAAAAGCCCTGTAAAATTTGCTTACTGGTATTTTCAAGTAAGCAAACATAAATTTAAAAGTATTAATTATCATGATGTTAAAATAATTTAAAAATGGAATGGCAATTGCTTTAAGTTACTTGAACTTTAATATTCATTTAACTTAAAGAGGTCAATATTATGAATGCCCAGCAAGGAAACGAAGTAAATCATATCACTGACATTATCCAAGTAATGAACAGCGGCATCGACTTTTATGAAAAGGCGCAGGAAAAAGTACAAGATCCAGCCATTGGTGCGCTATTTCAGCGTATGATAGACGCACGTAAAGTCAGCGTTGAAAACCTACAGCCTTACGCTATTAATCAGCAAGGTGAACGAGAAGATGGTTCGTCTTTTGCTGTTGAAGCTCGCCGAGCATATACCGCACTGATCACAAAATTTAGTGCCAACAACGACCAAATTTATGTCAAAGAGCTTGAAGAAGTGGAAGATAAAACACTTGAAGAAATTAAAGCTGCCATGAAAAAACCACAACCGCACGATTGTGAAGCCGCCCTCGCTAAAGTATTACTGACCATGCAAAGCTGTCATACGGAGATGAGCCGTATGCAGAAGCATTAACCACAATGCTTAAATGAAAGCCCAGCCACGCGCTGGGCTTTTTTATGCTCATAATAATAGTTAAATGATTTTTATAACAAAATAATGCAAATAATTAATAAAAATAGCATATTTATTTAACCACAGCATGATTTTAATCGTCTAGGCTTATTAATAGGTACCTACTATCCCGCTGTGGCGCCGCAGCATTTTATAAAAAATAACAAGGTTCCATTATGAGAAATAAACAACATGTAAACCCACAAAACGCTGACGTTGATATGACGCCGATGCTTGATATTGTATTTATACTTTTAATATTTTTTATTGTTACAACTTCATTTGTAAAACCTGTGGCAATAGAGCTGCAACGGCCTGTAGATAAACCCAGTATTGATAAACAAACTAAAAGTGCTCATTTTAGTATTGACCAAAGCAATGCGGTGTATTTTGCGGGGCGATTAATTGACTTAAACCAAGTTGCCACTAACCTTGCGATGTTTGCTGCGAAGTATAATATCGCCACAGTACAAATAGCCGCTGACGAGAACAGTACGCATCAAACTTTAATGACAGTAATGAATAATATCAAAGAGTATGATAACTACCCCATCGCACTCACATCACACTAAAAGCAAAAAAAGGGCCAGACGGCCCTTCAAAACTAAATAACGTAGGAGAAGTTATTTTAGAATCGGTATTCAGCACCTACATAGTAGTAAGCACCGTTAAAACCAAATGGTGCTGAACGTCGTGAGTACTCAAATACACCGGTTGAACTGATAATAGTATTACCAGAAGCATCAACAATTGTGCCTGAGCGAGAATTACCTATGGTATTTTTATCAGGGTAAACGTCAAATAAATTGTTTGCACCAATATTTAGTGACAAGTTATCTGTGACAAAATAATTTACTTTTATATCGGTAAGAATTTCAGCGCCGTAAGTCTGGCGACCGCCATCTTCAACCGTGTATTCGCCATAACGATTGAGCGATAAGTTTACCGTCCAATCTTCAAGGCGATATAATGCACTTAAGTTTACTCTGTCTTGTGGTTGCCATTCTTCGATGATTGAGGTTTCTTGCGAAGAAAATACATCTTCGACAGGGATCGTTTCCAAACCACTGCCCGCAGGAGTAAATAAATCAACCACATCGGTTTCAGTAAAGTTAGCCGCTAATGTAAAATCTAGGGTACCGCCTAAGCCTTCCGTGTTCCATGTCGCAACAAAATCCACACCTTGCGTTTCGGTATCTGCACCATTTAAGAAAAACTGCCCTGCACCTGCGCCAGAACTAACCAATGCAGCATCTAGCGTTGATGACAACCCTTTACCTAAACGGTTACTGATCACAATACGGTCGTCAATATCAATTGAATAATAATCAACGGTAACATTAATATTATCCGTCACGTTATACACAATACCTAAGCTCATGTTTTGTGACTTTTCTTCTTTAAGTTTTGGAATACCAATACTCTGTGCAAGCGTGCTGTCGTTTCTAAAAGTACCAACTTCTTCTGCAATTAGATCGCCATTAGGACCAACTACAAACTGGGTACTGATATTATTGAAATACAATTGCTGCATTGATGGTGCTCTAAAACCAGTACTCACCGCACCGCGCAGTGAAACGTCATCAGTCACCGACCAGTTACCCGCTAACTTAAAGTTAACCGTATCACCAAAGCCTTTGTAGTTATCGTAACGCAGTGCGCCAGAGATAATTACATCATCAATAATGTAAGTTTCAGCATCAAGGTAAAACGAAATCACATCACGTGATTCATCCACAGAAGATTCCGGCGATGAACCACCAAAACCTTGTGTACCACCTGCTGCATTTTCGCTGCCAATACCACCGCTCATACCATCGTAAATATTAACACCATTATTAGTATCATAATCACGGTAAGCGTATTCACTGCCTTCTAAAATACGATATTCATCGGTGCGAAGCTCGGCACCCATTGCCAGTGAAAAATTATCATAGTCTTGTGTAAAATCAAGATTGATTGTTTGCAGTGATAACTCCATGCCATACGCATACGCTTGGCGAGGAATAGTGGCACGAATATCATCAGCACTTAAACCTTGATCATAACGTAACAAATTAGCGTATGAACCATTGATAGTGTCACTAGTGGTATAATCGATGCTGTTTTCACCATAGGTGTATGACAGGTCAAGACTAGAGCTATTATCAAACTCTTTTTTAAAGCCAAAGTTATACGAGATATCATCAATGGTGGTGTTGATCATTGGCAAAAAGCCCATCGGGATCACCGCATCACCATCTTGTAAAACTGGGTTGCCATCAGCATTGGCATTATGACGGAAGAACGCCGCTGATTCATTATCACGAGTTGAGTAAGTAATAAAACCATATAACTCGCCACCTGCTAGTTCATATCCAGAATTCACAGTTAAAGCAAATTGTTGCGAGTCTGCATCGCCAATTCTAAATGTATCACGTGGTGCAGTCAGCTCACGAGGATCGCCCGCTAACAGCGTGCCATCATCAAGCTCTGTGCAACCATAAAACTGGCAAGAGCCATGTAAACCGGCACGATTTGTAGGTGCACGGTCGCGGTAGTTGATAGTGGTATTTAAATAACCATCATCGCCTAAGGCAAAGCCTTTATTAAAATCAACCGTAACGGTTTCGCCATCACCTTCAGAATACTGGCCATAATTAACCGCGGCTTTACCGCCTTCATCAGCATCTTTTAATACGATGTTGATAACACCCGCAATCGCATCTGAACCATATTGCGCAGCCGCACCATCACGTAATACTTCGATACGTTTAATTGCAGCAGCTGGGATCGCATTCATATCTGTACCTGCGGTACCACGACCTACAGATGTATTAATATGGATAATGCTGGCCTGGTGACGACGTTTACCATTGATAAGTACTAATGTTTGATCTGGCCCTAAGCCACGTAAAGTAGCAGGTCGTAGTGCATCAGTACCGTCACTGATCGATGAACTTGAAAAGTTAAAAGACGGTGCGATAGCTTGTAACATACGGCCGACTTCTGTTTGTCCGGTATTTTCTAGCGCTTCAGCACTTAAAATATCAACAGGTACGGGTAAGTCTTCGACCGAACGCCCTGCTACACGGCTACCAACGATGGCGATTTTTTCAATATTTTCTTGAGCGGCTTGTTCTTGTGCATTAGCAACTTGGCTATTGGTTGCCATTAAAAGTGGTATTACAGCAGCACTGACCCCTGAAAGCTTTCTCATGTTGTTATCATTCCTATTGATTTGTTTGAGTTTTATACTCAGTAAACCATTTTGATCAACAACCGCATCGAGTTCAGTATTTTTCAGCATTGTACTAAGCGCTTCTAACTGAGTGTAATAACCATACACTGATTGAGCTTGGTATTGTTTTGCTAAATCAAACGAAAAAACCACGGTTTGTTCTGTTTGTTTTGCAAACTCTATCAATGCTTGATCTGCTCGCTGCGCTTTTATATCAAATTGTACCATCTGTGGATTTGCAGCCTCAGCCTGAACTTTTAGGCTAAATACTAAAGGTGCTAATACAATTAACCCACAAATTGGATACGTTTGGTTACTGCGCAACTTATACAAACAGTTGAGAAAGAATAATCCGCTATGCAATCCTATTTTTTTATTAATTATTTTTTTACTTTTTATATTTACCATTGTAACTTCTGACACTTTAAATCAAAGAGCAAGCATAAAGCTTAGCTGTGATCACCGTGTTTTAGGCTTACGATATGTTCACCTAAACGTTCATGCTCAATGGCTAAATTGATGCGCAGGCTATCAAGTAAACCGATAATATCACCGGCTTTAAACACCCCAGCCACTTTTAAAGAAGCTAATGCAGGATCAGCAAGTTCAAAACGCGTTGCGGTATAGCGACTCACTTCTTGCAGTGCTTCGCTTAACGACTCGCCATTAAAAATTAGCATACCTTGTTGCCATGCTAGATCCCGTTGTACATCATCTTGTGTTAACCGTTTGATTGGCTTGGTAATACTTTCTTTAATTAATGCTTTTTCGCCAGAGATAACAATACTAGCATTAATTTTTTTCACACTGTCTGTATCATTACTAGCACTTTGTAATTGTACAAAATCATCAGCATTTACGGCAAC
Source organism: Pseudoalteromonas sp. SR41-8 (assembly GCF_014163915.1). Classification (NCBI taxonomy): domain Bacteria; kingdom Pseudomonadati; phylum Pseudomonadota; class Gammaproteobacteria; order Alteromonadales; family Pseudoalteromonadaceae; genus Pseudoalteromonas; species Pseudoalteromonas sp. SR41-8. The sequence goes on along the minus strand of NZ_JACJEE010000002.1, from coordinate 59,587 downwards.
CGAAGGATCCGTGATCATCACTTTACCCTCAGTAACAACCAGCTCAAGATCCGATGCTGCATTACGTTGCACATTAAAAACAGTCCCCAGTGCGGTAAATGACTTATCGCCTGCCATCACCGTAAATGGACGTGCGGCATCTTTAGCAACATTAAAACGTCCTTCGCCTCGACTTAAAATCAGTTGTCGGCGGTTTTTTGTATACGCAACTTCTAATAAGCTATTGGTATTTAATTGCACAATCGTACTATCTGGTAGCACAAACGTTGCTTGCTCACCGACTTTAGTACGGTAAATTTTACTGTACTTGGCTTGTTCTTGTGGTGTTGTTGGCCACTGCTCAATACCAACAAATATAAAGCTGGCAACTAGCAATGCGGCAAAGACACTTGCCGCAATCGAAAAATTAATTTCTCTGCGGGCAGGCTTATTGATGCTGTTTTTATTGGGAAATAAGCTACTCAACTCATTTAATACGCTCAGTTCATCCCATAACTGGGCTAACTCAAATACCGCATCTTGATGGGCTTTATTTTGTTGCACCCAGTGCTGAAATTGCATACGTTCTTGCTTTGATAAGCCCCTATCCATAGCACTTATCCAACGACTGGCATCTGCTTGAATAGCATCTTTAGACGAAAATTGATGGATATTACTCATTTTCCCACCCTCCTGGCAGGTTCAATAGTGGCACTGCTGTGCTCACCTAACTGCTCATGTTGCTGCATGTAGCGCATAGATTGTAACAAACCTTTGGCAATATGTTTTTCAACCGTACTTTCACTTAACTTCATTTGCGCTGCGATTTCTTTTTGGCTCATGCCATATACTTTCTTTAAAATAAAACATTTTCGCACTGGCTGGCTTAGTTGCTCAGTAGCACGGCAAAACAATAAAAAGCGCTCTTTTGAGGTCACTTCATCCTCAAGCTGCATAGATCTCAACGACTGCTGATAATCATCAGAGGTATCTAATGAATCGCAATGCTGATTATCCCATTTAGCAATGTGGTTAAGCGCCAAATGCTTAGCAGTCTTTAGCATATAACTGCGTGTATATTTAATATCTTGTTTTAAATCAGCTTGATAGCTCTTAACAAAGGTTTCTTGTACTATATCTTCCACGTCATCTGGTTGTACAATGCGCGAAACAAAACGTCGCAACTGTGAAGACAGATCAATAAATGTTGTAGATAATGTCGGCTTGCGCGTCATTATTAACTTTACCCTTGCTATTATTATTACGCCTAGGGTACGAGTTTTAGCGCCAATTACAAGGCAATTTGTTAATTTTGTGGTTATTAAAGCTGTTTCGCTAACAAAGCACTTACAGCACTTCATAATTAAGCTATTGTCATACAAAGTAATGACTTCATTACTTTATAAACAGCTTTACAGAATATCTAAATTCTAAGGTATCAAACTACTTTGAGCTTTAAAAAATACTGAAAAATAAACACGAGCCTGTACCTGTAAAAATTTAGGGTATACACTCGTATTTAACTAAGCTATACGGATTAAGCACCACGTAAGCCATGTTTTTAGCTTATAAAACATTATAAATTATTCATACTTAACAATTGGAACTGTGGAGTAACCATGCGTCTGTCTTTCGCACCATCAAAATTTTCTTTATTCTTATTTACTTCGGCTTCGTTGTTTCTACAAGGTTGTAGTGAAGCACCTAAAACTGAGCAAGCAGCAATGCATCCAGCAGCTGTGGCAACAACCATAGCAACCTATGAAGATGCCCCATTCACTATTGAACTACCGGCAACCTTATCAGGTTCTAAAGAAGTTCAAGTACGTGCCAGAGTAACGGGGATCCTAGAATCTCGTAACTTTGATGAAGGCCAGACAGTTAAGCAAGGGCAGTCACTTTTCACTATAGATTTAGCCCCTTACCAATTGGCGGTTGAAAGCGCGCAAGCTGCTCTTAATGGTGCAAAAGCATCTTTAGTGCAAGCCGAACGTGAAGTGAAACGATTAGCCAAACTACGTGCTGAGAAATCAGTCTCACAACGAGATTACGATAACGCCAGCTCCACCCAAGATATTGCTAACACGACGTTAGAGGCCGCGAAAGTTGCATTAAAAGAAGCCCAACTGAATTTAGAATATGCGCAAGTAAAAGCGCCTGTCGCTGGAGTAATGGGCCGTGAATTTGTGTCGGTAGGCACTTTTGTATCAGGTCCCGATCTATTATTAACGCAAATTACCCAGTTTGACCCTATTCGTTTACGATTTGGTATTTCTGAGCGTGAACAATTACAAATGCGTCAAGATGTTGCAAATGGCTCATTAACGCTGCCAGAAAAAGGTCAGTGGCACACGAGCATTAAATTGCAAGACGGTTCACTCTCCAATAAAAGTGGCAAAGTTAACTTCTCCGATGTACGTATTAACCCAAATACCGGCACCAGCGAACTACAAGCAATTATCCCCAACACTGATTTCGAACTTCGCCCAGGTCAATTTGTGCGAGTGATGTTAAGTGGTGCGGTACGCAAAAATGCATTTGTAATACCGCAACGTGCGGTACTTGATAATGGCACTGGTAAATTTGTTTATGTAGTTGCTAAAAATGAACAAGGCAGCACGATTGCGCGCCCAGCTCCCGTTGAAGTAGGTGAGTGGATCCAAAAGCCAGATAATCAAGGTGATAAAAACTTTTGGTTGATTAAATCAGGCATACAGCAAGGCGATGAAGTGATCATCGATGGTATGGCAAAGATTTTCTTCCCGGGCATGCCAGTGGCCGTTAACAATGCAACAAACAACGTAAGCGCAGAATAGGCGCAGGGAGTTTTATGTTTTCTCGTTATTTTATCGACAGACCTATTTTTGCGTTTGTGATCTCAATTGTTATTGTGCTGGCGGGCCTGGCTGCCATGCGCAGCTTGCCGATCGCACAATACCCTGAAATTGCCCCACCCGTTGTGCAAGTGACAGCAGCCTATCCGGGTGCGTCGGCTGAAGTACTCGAACAAACCGTAGCCGCGCCGATTGAAAATGCGATTACCGGTGTTGAAGGCATGATGTATATGTCTTCAACCTCGACAAGCTCTGGTGCAACAACCATTGAAATAACGTTTGAAATTGGCACCGATATTGACCAAGCAGCAGTTAACGTCAATAACCGTGTAAAGCAAGTTGAAGCTCGTTTACCTGAAGAAACACGGCGCCAAGGCGTGGTGGTGCAAAAAGGTTCATCGAGTTTTTTGCAAGTTCATGCGTTTTATTCACCGGACGGCACTCGTGATAGTCTATGGACTTCAAACTATGTCACCCTGAATATTTTAGACCGTATTAAACGTGTTCCTGGTACAACGAGCGTACAAATTTTTGGCGCGAAAGATTACGCCATGCGTATTTGGCTGCGCCCTGATGTAATGAGTCAGCTCGGTGTTACTGTTGAAGAAGTCGCAGGGGCAGTTCGCAGCCAAAACTCTCAATATGCAGCAGGTTCGATTGGTGCAACCCCCACTTCACAATCAGCGCAAGAGCTGGTTTACAGTGTTACCGCTCAAGGGCGTTTATCAGAGCCTGAACAATTTGAAGAAATCATTATTCGTTCAAACCTTGATGGCAGTAGCTTACGTTTAAAAGACATTGCCCGTGTTGAACTTGGTGCAAAAGATTATAACTTCAGAGGCACTATCAACGGCAAAGAAGCAGTACTATTAGGTATTTTCCTACAACCTGGTGCCAATGCACTTGATGTAGCAGCAGAAGTTAATGGCGTATTAGCAGAGTTAACTCAGCAATTTCCCACTGGACTTGCTCACTTAAATTCGTACGATACCACCCGTTTTGTTGAAGTCTCGATCCGCGAAGTAGTGAAAACACTACTTGAAGCAATGGTGCTGGTTTTCTTAGTGGTGTTCTTATTTTTACAAAATTGGCGCGCCACACTGATCCCAACTCTTGCCGTACCGGTGTCATTACTTGGTACGTTTGCTGGCATGTATATGCTTGGTTATTCTATTAACTCATTGACTTTATTTGGTATGGTACTGTCTATTGGTATCGTAGTGGATGACGCCATAGTGGTACTTGAAAACGTAGAGCGTATCATGCACGAAGAGCATGTGAGCGCCCATGAAGCCGCAATAAAAGCAATGAAAGAAGTATCAGGACCTGTTGTTGCTATTGTTCTAGTACTTTGCTCAGTGTTTGTGCCAATTGCATTTCTAGGTGGCTTAACTGGCGAACTATTCCGTCAGTTTGCGATCACCATTTCAATTGCTGTGAGCTTATCTGGCATAGTTGCACTAACAATGACCCCTGCTTTATGTGTGCTTATTTTAAAACAAGAGCATAAACAAACCGCAAGCTTCTTTTTATGGTTCAACCGTGTATTTACTAAAATAACCAGTAAGTATGTGGGTGCTGTTGGTTTTATGGTGCGCCGTGGCGCATTAGGTTTATTGCTGATGATTGGTATGGTGTCAATTACCATTGGCCTTTGGAAAAGCACTCCAGGTTCATTAGTGCCTGATGAGGACCAAGGCTACTATATTTCAGCTATTTTCTTACCTGATGGCTCATCCCTTGAGCGTACAGAAAAAGTAGTGGCTGAAGTTATTAGCGCCGTACAATCTAATCCTGCCAATGAAAATGTGGTGGCATTTACAGGCTTTGATTTTATTGGCGGCGGTTATAAAAACAGTGCAGCCACCTTATTCGTCACCCAAAAACATTGGGATGAACGAGAGATTGATACTAAAAGTTTGGTTAATGAGCTGTTTATGAAAACTGCGCATATCAACGAAGCACTTGTTTTAGCGTTTAACCCCCCTGCTATTTTTGGTTTAGGGAGCACTGGCGGATTTGAATTTTATATTCAAAACAAAGGCGCAGGTGGCCCAGAAAAACTGCAACAAGCCATGGGCTTAATGATGGCTGAAGCACAAAAAAGCCCTATTTTAAGTGGCCTACAAACGTTGTGGCGACCAAATGCACCGCAACTTAAAGTTGATGTAGATCGTGAACAAGCCCGCGCGATGGGCATTGAAATTGACGATGCCTTTACAGCCCTTGCCGGCACACTGGGTACATATTATGTGAACGACTTCAATAAGTTTGGCCGAGCTTGGCAAGTACTTATGTCAGCAGAAGCTGAATTTAGAATGAAGCCTGATGACATTGGACGAATTTATGTAAAAAATAGTCAAGGTACTATGGTTCCTATGTCTGCGTTTACTAATATTGAATATAGTCGCGGACCAGAAAGTCTAAATCGTTATAATAACTTGCCTGCGGTAAAACTGCTCGGTAATGCTGCACCCGGTTACAGCTCTGGCCAAGCAATTGCTGAAGTTGAACGTATTGCAAAAGCAGTATTACCACCTGATATGACCTACGACTGGACCGGCTCTGCGTATCAAGAAAAACGCAGCTCAGGTACCACAGGAATTGCTTTAGGCCTTGCGGTGATCATGGTTTTCTTAATCCTTGCAGCACTGTATGAGCGTTGGTCATTGCCACTCTCGGTGATGCTAGCATTGCCATTTGGAACCTTTGGCGCATTGGTATCAATCTGGTTAGTAGGCATGACTAACGATGTGTACTTCCAAATCGGCTTAGTGACCTTACTTGGTTTAGCCAGTAAAAATGCCATTTTGATTGTTGAATATGCATTGATGAAACATCAACAAGGTTGGAGCGCAAGCGCTGCAGCACTTGAAGCTGCCCGTCTTCGATTTAGACCCATCATCATGACTTCGATGGCCTTTATTTTAGGTGTAGTGCCATTAGTATTGAGCTCAGGCGCCGGTGCAGGTGCACGTCATAGCGTTGGTACTGGCGTTATGGGCGGCATGATGGCAGCAACCTTCCTTGCCGTGTTCTTTGTACCACTGTTCTTTTATTGGTTAACTGAGCGCAAACTTACTGAAAAACGCTCGCGAGCAGATTTATCCGATGAAATTGCAAGCCACCACAAGCGTGAACATGTCGACACCCAAGAGGGTAATTTATGATTTAAGCTCAGCTACAAAAATATAAGGGCAAACAGTGGTTTGCCCTTTTTTATGGTAATTTGATAACTAGCAATTTTATACTGTCGGCGCTACTATTAAACTATTGCGTCGAGGAGCCTTATGATGAATAGTGAAAAATTAACCGAGTTTGAGCAGTACTTTCAGATTGATGAAAGTAATCGAGTAAATTTATTTGCTGTTGACGATAGCAAAGTGCCTACTACCTTAGCGCAACTAGAAGCAGATATCCCACCGTTATTTAAATTGGCCAATGAGGTTAGTGAATTAGAGCAAAGCTCGTTAAGACCATTGCGTAGCCTTGGTGATTTGGCACAAGAGCTTGCCGTATTTTTACAAGCACAATCGCGTAAAATCGACTTGATCATGAGCCATATATTGGCCTCAGAGCAGCCCGAAGATAACGCCATTTATTGTGATAGCTACGGCGGTGGCGGTGTCAAACTAACCGATACAAAAGTCTACTCTATTGGCCAAGCATTTCGCACTAAATTATTTTTACAGCATGAAGCCTCTGCTATTTATTGTTACACCGAGGTAGTTGCAGTTAATAAGATTGACGATGAATACTACCAATACACCCTACTTTTTAAAGCCATCCGCGATACTGATCAAGAACTTGTGGTACGTGCTAGTTTACATGCACAAACCAGACAACTGAAAAAGCGTCAGCTGCTGCAACATGAAAGCGACAACTTTGATACCCAAGACACAACAGAGCCAACAAAACCAGAATAATATAGCTACTAGCAACCCTCATTTTGAAGTGGCTTGGCTATAGTTGAAATGCTAAACTAATAGCACCTTTGTTTGTTTATTAAATTCATGAACTTTAGACTTTTACCCGAATGGGCTGAGCAAGACGCCGTTATGCTCACTTGGCCACACCAAGCCACTGATTGGTGCGACAATTTAACCGCTGTAGAGCCTGTATACGTGCAATTATGTCAGCATATTTGTAATGCAGAGCAATTAGTGATCATCGCTCATGATGAAGCCTTAAAAACACACATTAGCCAATTATTGCGCAACAACGCTGTTGATTTGAGCCGCGTGCATTTTGTTGTTACTCCCTGTAACGATACGTGGGCACGTGATCATGGCCCATTAACCTGCGCCGCAGTTGCTGATAATAGCCAACTAAAAATTGTTGATTTTATCTTTAATGGCTGGGGTAATAAATTTACCAGTGAATTAGATAATAAAATTAATGCGGTACTAGTTAAACAACTTGCCGATACGCGCAATCAATACCAAGCGCTTGATTTGGTTCTTGAAGGTGGCGGTGTAGAGATTGATCAACACGGTGTACTATTGACCACCAGTGAATGTTTGCTTAATCCAAATCGTAATCCAGATCTAACCCAACAAGACATTGAACAGTGCTTGCGTGAACAACTTGGCGCCACCGACTTTTTATGGGTTGATCATGGCTATTTAGCTGGTGACGATACCGACAGTCATATCGACACTTTAGTGCGTTTTGCGCCCAATGATACCTTAGTGTATGTAAAGTGTGATGATAAAAATGACCAACACTTCAGCGCTCTTGATGCCATGGAAAAGCAGTTACAAGGTTTTAAAACAACAACAGGTAAACCTTATACCTTAATTGATTTACCATGGCCAAAAGCCGTATTTAATGATGATGGCGACAGGTTACCTGCCACCTACGCAAATTATTTAATCATTAATGGTGCTATACTTGTGCCTATTTATGCTGATGCCAATGACGAATTAGCCTTAGCACAAATTCAAACGGCCTACCCTGAGCATCAAATAATAGGCGTAAACTGCTTACCAATTATTCATCAATTTGGTAGTTTACACTGCATTACTATGCAATTACCCCGTGGATTTTTAGCTGGAGCATCATTATGAGCAGCCCTGCAAATTTAACCGTTGCCTTAGTGCAGCAAAGTAACAGTGATAATGCCGCACAAAACATGGCAAAATCAATTGCCGGTATTCGCGATGCCGCAAGCCAAGGCGCACAACTGGTGGTGTTACAAGAATTACATCGCAGTCTGTACTTTTGTCAAACCGAAGATGTTGATGTATTTGATTTGGCAGAGACTATTCCTGGCCCAAGTAGCGACACTTTAGCTGAGCTTGCAAAAGAATTAAGCATTGTTATTGTTGCCTCTTTATTTGAAAAACGTGCCACAGGGCTTTATCACAATACTGCGGTAGTGCTTGAAAAAGACGGCACAATTGCGGGTAAATACCGTAAAATGCATATCCCTGACGATCCAGGCTTTTACGAAAAGTTTTATTTCACTCCGGGTGATTTAGGTTTTGAACCAATTCAAACTTCTGTCGGCAAACTTGGTGTCTTAGTGTGTTGGGATCAATGGTTTCCAGAGGCTGCGCGTTTAATGGCAATGGCCGGTGCTGAACTATTAATTTACCCAACCGCAATTGGCTGGGATCCACGTGATGACGAAGGCGAGAAAACACGTCAAAAAGATGCGTGGGTAATATCGCAACGCGCACATGCGGTTGCCAATGGCGTACCCGTGATTAGTTGTAATCGTGTCGGTCATGAAAGTGATCCAAGTGGTCAAAGTGAAGGTATTCAATTTTGGGGTAACTCTTTTATAGCGGGTCCTCAAGGTGAACTGCTAGCAGAAGCCAACAACACTGATGAGCAACTGTTACTTGTTGAACTTGATCAAAAGCGTTCTGAAAATGTAAGACGCATTTGGCCGTACCTACGCGACCGTCGTATAGATCATTACCACGATTTAACCAAAATATATCGCGATTAAGAATAAATTAGCGCCTCAGTAGAGGCGCATTAAAGGAGTAGTAAATGGCGTTTGCGCAATGGGCAGCCTTGCCTTGGGTAAAATCTCAAAAAGATAAAATTCAATGGGGGCAACTCACTGGCAGTGGTTTAAGTATTGCCATTGCACAAGGGGTTAAACAACAAGATGGCTTAGTGCTTATTGTTACCCCTGATACACCCAGTGCACTGCGCCTTGAAACAGAGTTGGAGTGCTTGCTACCCGAGCATCCAGTAATGATATTCCCTGATTGGGAAACGTTGCCTTACGATCATTTCTCACCCCATCAAGATATAATTTCATCGCGCTTAGCCACCTTAAATACTTTAAAGAAAGAACAACAAAGTGTATTAATTGTGCCTGTGTCTACCTTGATGCTACGTACCGCCCCTGCTTCGTTTATTTATGGTTCAACGATTAATTTTAAAGTCGGTGATATTCTCGATACCCACAAACTTCGCAGTAACTTAGAGCAAGCAGGCTATTTGCATGTGCAACAAGTCATGGAGCATGGTGAATACGCCATTCGTGGCTCGATTGTTGATTTATATCCAATGGGCAGTCCGCATCCATTTAGACTCGATTTTCTTGATGACGAACTTGATACCATTCGTTTATTTGATGTTGAAAGCCAACGCTCGGATGAAAAAGTCGATAAAATTGAATTACTACCTGCTCATGAGTTCCCTACCAACGAAGCCGATATTGAACGATTTAGAATAAACTACCGTGAAAAATTTGGTGCCAGCTCATCGCAAGATTCCGTGTATATGCAAGTGACCAAAGGCAATTGGCCTGCTGGTATCGAATATTATATGCCGCTGTTTTTTGAGCAATTAGCCACTATCTTTGATTACCTGCCAGATACTGCAACAGTGATGCAACTAGGAGATTTAGAAGATGCTGCGGAGCATTTTTGGCATGATATTAATGTGCGTTATGAAAACCGTCGAGTCGATCCACTGCGCCCGTTACTTGAGCCAGTTGCACTTTATCAACCCATTAATGAACTGTTTGAAAATTTAGGCAACTTTGCTCGCATTCGGTTATCGCAAGCAAAACTCGCGACAAAAGCAGGCAATAAAAATCTAGTCACCAGCGAGTTACCCGCAATACGCATTGATCATAAACTACATGAACCCTATCAAGCATTTATAAATTATGTAGCAGCGCAAAAGAAACAAAAAGGCCGTATCTTACTGTCAGTAGAATCCGATGGTCGCCGTGAATCTCTGCTCGCTATACTTAAACCCAGCGGCTTAAAGTTTAAAGAGTTTTCATCATTCGATGAATTTGTAAATAGCAGTAGCGATGTTGGCTTAATTGTCAGCCCACTAGAACAAAGTGTAGTACTTGGTACAAAGCCCGCATTATCCATAGTTACTGAACAAGAATTACTTGGCATTAAAGTATCCCAGCGTCGCCGTCGTAAACATAAATACGAAGCTAGCCAAGATGCGCTCATCCGTAACTTAGCTGAACTTAAAGTTGGCCAACCGATTGTACACTTGGACCACGGTGTAGGCCGCTACCAAGGTCTGCAAACGATTGATGCGGCGGGACTGATCACTGAGTTTGTAACCATTACCTATGCCAATGAAGCAAAGTTGTATGTGCCAGTGTCAGCCCTGCATATGCTCAGTCGTTATTCTGGTGGCGAAGAAGCCAGTGCACCGCTGCATAAACTGGGATCTGATGCTTGGGAGAAAGCGAAAAAACGCGCGGCTGAAAAGGTACGTGATGTGGCCGCTGAATTACTCGATATTTACGCCCAGCGTCAAGCTAAAGCTGGTAATGCATTTGCCCTTGATGGTGCTGCTTATCGCGTATTTAGTGATGGGTTTCCATTTGAAGAAACTGACGATCAGCGTAACGCTATCGAAGCTGTGCTAGGTGATATGCAAAGTAAACAAGCAATGGATAGGTTAGTCTGTGGTGATGTAGGTTTTGGCAAAACTGAAGTTGCGATGCGCGCCGCCTTTGTTGCTGTAAACGACAATAAACAAGTAGCGGTTTTAGTACCAACTACCTTGCTTGCACAACAACACTTTGAAAACTTTAAAGATCGATTTGCCGACTTACCCATTGAAGTCGGTGTGCTGTCTCGCTTTAATTCGCCTAAAGAACAAAAAGACACCCTAGAAAAAATGGCTAAAGGTACCTTGGACATCGTCATTGGTACTCACAAATTGATCCAAGCCGATATTATATTTAAAGATCTTGGCTTGCTCATTGTCGATGAAGAACACCGGTTTGGGGTACGTCAAAAAGAGAAGATAAAATCACTGCGTGCCGATGTTGACATTTTAACACTCACTGCAACACCAATCCCACGTACATTAAATATGGCCATGAGTGGTATGCGTGATCTTTCAATCATCGCGACCCCTCCTGCAAAACGCTTAGCGGTTAAAACATTTGTTCGTCAACGCGATACAGATTTGATCAGAGAGGCGGTATTGCGGGAAATAAAGCGCGGTGGCCAAGTATACTTTTTACATAATAACGTTGAAACTATTGACCGCGTGGCAGAAGAAATTAGTGAGTGGGTACCTGAGGCAAGCGTCGCTTCTGCCCATGGCCAAATGCGCGAACGTGATTTAGAACAACTGATGAGCGAATTTTACCACCAGAAATACAACGTACTTGTATGTACTACCATCATTGAAACGGGAATTGATATCCCCACAGCCAATACAATTATTATGGATAGAGCCGATAAACTAGGCTTAGCGCAGTTACATCAGTTACGGGGTCGAGTTGGTCGCAGCCATCATCAAGCTTATGCTTACTTATTAACGGGTAATCCTAAAGGGCTGTCGAAAGATGCTGTAAAACGCCTTGAAGCCATCGAGTCACTGGAAGATTTAGGTGCCGGTTTTGCACTCGCAACCCACGATTTAGAGATCCGTGGTGCTGGTGAGTTGCTTGGTGATGATCAATCAGGACAAATGCAAACCATCGGCTTTAGCTTATATATGGAAATGCTTGAGCAAGCTGTGAAATCTCTTCGTGAAGGCAAAGAGCCTACCCTTGATAACTTGCTACAACAACAAAGTGAAGTGGACTTAAAATTAGCCGCTTTACTCCCTGAAGATTATATTCACGATGTAAATGCGCGACTAGGTATTTACAAACGGGTTGCCAGCTGCGCTAACCTAGATGATATGGACGAATTACAAGTTGAGCTGATTGATCGCTTCGGTCTGCTGCCTGATGCAACTAAAAACCTATTTAGTTTGCAGCAACTGAAACTCAAAGCCAGCGAATTAGGCATCAAAAAAATTGAAGCAAATCCAAAAGGTGGCTATTTTGAGTTTAGTCAACATACTAAGGTTAACCCTAGCTTCATTATAGGTTTGATACAAAGTGCACCTAAGGTGTATAAAATGGATGGTGCAAATAAGTTGCGCTTTGCGATCAATGAAGCGAATGCCCGCGAACGCTTAAAAATGGTCACTGCAATGATTGCGGATTTCGAAAAAAAGGTTAGCCATTAATGTTGCTTAAAAAATCTCTTATCCTACTATGCTGTGTATTTAGTAGCACAGCATTTGCAGAACGTTGGTTTGAAGTAGAAATACTGATATTCAAACAGCGCCCAGCCCCTTATTTGCAAGAAGACTTTAGCTTAGCTAAAGAACCAATTAACGCTAAACGTAGCATTGATTTACTGACACCACTTTATATTGAACAAGCTAAGCAGGAATGTATCAACGGCGACACTCGCTTTAATTCACAGTCGTTAACCGATTCTGTGATTGGTGTAAACCGCTCTAATTTGTGCGATAACAACATCGATTACCTGCGCAGTTATTCAGTGTTACCACTGAGCCCATTAGCGCCTGTTAAAGATGATATGGAGCAAACCTACTTACTTGCTCCCGAACAGCTACAATTTACATCACAGCAACAAGAACTACTGCGTAAAGGCCTCAAACCTATACTTCACACCGGGTGGCGTTTTGAAGGGGCGAGCCAATCTCGTTCTGAAAGTATTAAACTGTTTGGTGGTAAATTATTGCACGCACCTGTGATTGCGCAAACGCCACAGTATACAAATAATGACTTTATTAGTTTAGTCAGTCCTAATCAGTTCATAGCCCCTGCAATTGAGCAAAATGCAGATAAGTGGGAATTAGATGGCACTTTTAATATTTATTTGCGCCATTATTTATTTATTAATGCCAGCTTTGACGTAAATGAAATCCAAGTAACTGGTGAAATCCAACACGCTCGGTTCTCACAATTCAAACGTGTGATAAGTGGCGACATTCATTATTTTGATCATCCAAAAATGGGCATGATTGTACAAATTAGAAAATTTAACCACTAAATAAAGGAAGATGACCGAATGAAAAAAATTTTAATTATTGCTGCAACATTAAGCCTAGCAGCTTGCTCAAAAGTAAACTTAGATAATTACGAGAAAATCGAAATTGGCATGGACAAAACTGCAGTAGAAGCAATTTTAGGAAGCGCTGATAATTGTGTAGAAAAAACCCTACACACAAATTGCACATGGGGCGATGACAGTAAAAACATTGAAATAACCTTGGTATCAAACAAAGTATCTTTGTATAGTAAAACTGGTTTAGAAAAATAAACCATTGCAGTAGGTAGTAACGATGTTGCCACCTACTGACAGTTATTACCACCAATAGACAGGATAATGACGCTTAGGGTTACGTGATAAATTATTAACTAGCAACCCAACTAACAGCATAATTGTCGTACCAAACAATACAGGGCTTACGACATAGTAATAACCTAGCTGTTGTATACCGCTACCACCAATAACCGCAATCAAAGCAGTAGCGCCACCCGGTGGATGCAAAGTACGCGTTAAGTGCATAACCGCAACTGATAGTGAAACAGCCAAAGCACTTGCCAACATTAAATCGGCAGTTAGCAGTTTTGCCACAGTAACACCCACCAACGCACTGAGAACATGACCGCCAATAAGATTACGCGGTTGAGAAAACTCTGCCAATGGCGCACCGTAAACAAGCACAGCAGTTGCACCTAAAGAACCAATTAAAAATAAATTAGTTAACGGATCAAACTGTAAGCTTTTGCCAATTATTGCAACTAAATAAATGCCTAAAAATGACCCAATTAAAGACCAGATGATTTTACTCATCGGTTTACGTGGTGGACATTGACTGGTTGCGGCCATCCTGGAAATCAGAAAGCGCATATCACTCCCCCTCAAGCTGTGTAAAAAGAGGGAGATAATACCTGATAGATAAGAAAATCGACGACAACATTTATTCCATTTCGCTATAAATCAGTTCAATGCTAACTATTTTACTTCTATTTAAGGTGATTTTATAACGCTGGTACTTTATCTCTTCGTCATTTTGATATGAAAGCACTACATTTAGTTGATAGCGCCGCTCCACACTTTGTTTAGATATTTTATTATTATCAAGATGATACAGTTTACCTTCGCCTTTTTTTAAGTTCCGCGCAAACGCCGCTAAACTAAACTGCAAGGTCTGTTGCAAGCTATCATAACCAGGTAAGAACTCTTTTGCATTAACCCGTATTTCACTGGCAAAGTGCAGCCATTGCGCTGCTTGTTTATTTTGTTGACGTCGTTTTGAAAATATTTTTCGTACATCCTCTGGAATATGTTTAAAGCGTGTATATTCAAGCCAGATGTATTGTGTAGCTATTTTATCTTTGGTAACACTATTTCGAAATTGAAATCGCCATTTTGGGCGCCCTTTCACAATAGCTCGCCAAATAACTCGTGTTATGTCTTCTTTAAAAATTTCTCGCATCCCGTAAATAGCGCCCAAAATGATCACTAATGTTGCAGTCACTTCGGTAAATGAGATCCGCGCATTCAGAACCACAACCATAACAAGCGCCATTATAATCGCTGTAACGGTTCCTTTAACCAATCGTTTTAAATAACTATTAAGGTAACGAGTATTACGATTTAACACCACACCATGCTCAATCAAACGCTGTAAAAGACGCATCTTATTGGTGATCCGGTTTGCATCCTGAAGGGTTGATTCCGAGTTATATTGCAGCTCATGTCGATAATCTTGCTCGGCTTTACAAAAATTCATCAGATCATTACGCTCTTTCGCGTAATCACTGCTACGTGGCCCTTCGTCAAGTAATTTTAAAAACGACTGCTCAATATGCCAACTCAGATAGTTATCTGCATTGGTATAAAACGAGATCAGTTTTTCATCATCAGGTGTGTAACGCCTTAGCTTTTTAAGTAAGCTTTGACTTTGTTCACATAATTCAATAGCGCGCTGATAAAACTCATCAACTTCTTCAATCTTTAATGTATCTTTGATATCAGTATCAATCGCTAGGCGGACTTGATAACAATACAAATTGAGGTTTTGCCGATAGTCTTGTTGTTCACCTTTATTTTTACTAACAAAGCGACTGCGCACTAAAGGTAAATGGATATTATTGGCGTTATACGCTAAATACGATTTGAAGTGGTTATTAAAATACGATTCTTCTGTTAACGTTTGCGGATTGATGCCCATTTCATTCGGAATAGAAAAGTACATATCAATGCGCTGTTCAGAGCGCGGGCTCAATTCAGGTTCAATTATAAAGGATAAGTTTTCATCCTGTTTTAGCAATCAGCTCTCCTAATAAGTAAAAAGATGCATCTAGTTTACTGCCACACTTTCATTTGTTCAATAAAAAAGGCCTAGTAAACTAGGCCTTCATAAGAATCCAATATTCTTACTAATTAGAATTTAACATTCACACCAGCGAAGAAACGACGACCCAGTACATCGTATGTGTACGGGTCAGTGTTTGAATCATTATTACCTGTGTAGTAAGGAGGTTGCTTATCAAATAAGTTGTTTACACCTGCAGATAATGCAACAGTTTCATTGATCATGTATGAACCACTGATGTCATGGTAGATAACAGTTGGTGTAGACGGCGCATAACACGTGTCTTTACCGATACATGAGTAACTATCCATACCAGAGATGTAACGAGCTTGATACTGTGCATCCCAGTTATCGCCAGCTGCATTTAGTGTAAAGTTAGACTTAAGATCTGCATAGCCACCAATGTTTGAAGTTATCAAACCAGCGTAATCAACAGTATCATCAAGAACAGTTACAACATACTCGTCTAGGTAAGTAGTGTCTAAACCTGCTTTCCAGTTAAGGCCTGCAGCTTCAAAGCTATATGATAAGTTTAAATCTACGCCAGACGTTTCCTCAGCACCAACATTTTGCAGCTGATTGTTGAAGCTAATTCGACCTGTGCTATCCATGCCGATATTAGCTGACTGACATAATACAGAATCAGCATTTGCAGTTGTTGCTAAACATTGATCGACAATATATTGCTCGTTAACTGATGCAATCGCATTATCAATCTCAATTTTGTAATAATCAATTGTCATGCTGAAGCCGTCAAACCACTCTGGCTCGTATACGATACCTGCTGTGAAAGTATCCGCTTCTTCAGGAGTAAGTAATGAGTTACCACCTACTGTTACTTCAGCTTGATCTTGTGCACCAGGGAAAGTTACACGTTCAAAAGAAGGTGAATTACCTGAATAAAGCTCAGAAACGGTTGGTGCTCGGAATGCTGTAGATACTACACTACGGAACATTAGTTCGTCATTTGCTTTCCATGTTAAACCTAGCTTCCATGTTTCGTCAGAACCAAATGTGCTGTAATCAAACGCACGGATTGCAGCGCTAAGCTCTACGTTTTGAGCAAATGGTGCATCAGCAAGTAATGGGATTGCAAATTCAACATACGCTTCATTTACGTCAAAGCCGCCAGCGGTTGGTTCAACCATAGGGTCATTTGCAAGGCCTTGCGCTGTTAGTGAATCTGGTGTGTACCATGCTTTCTCTTGACGGTGCTCAACGCCCGCAGCAAAAGCAGCATAACCTGCTGGTAATTCAAACATTTCACCTGATACAGATGCTGAAACTATAAATAACTGACTACCACCATTGTTTACTTCAGTGTAAACATTTTTACGGAAATCTTCAGATGTCCATGCAGCTTGATCAAGCGGGTTAAATGTACCTTCAGTGATTTGTTCTTGGATAGCACCCATATTGTGAAGGTTGGCTGTCTTATCAACAGAATCGTTACGACCGAAGTTAGCTGACACATCCCATGAGTAATCACCTACAAAACCTTCTGCACCAATTACCGCACGAACAGTGTCTACTGACTGTTCGAAATAACGAGGGCCAGTGTCTGACATACGACGCCCATAAGAGATATCATCACCATATGCGTAATTTAATGTGTCAGTAATATATTTACCGTCTGCATCACGATCTGCAAGACCATCGCCATTGCGGTCAACTTTACCTACATAAGTTTGACCAAGTAATGAATCGCCCATATTTTCATTGTACTTGAAATCAAACCATACTGGCTGTGCAGCCATTTGCTGTTGCGACCAACGTTTTGTGTAGGTAAATTCCGTAAATACACGTGTATCGTTTGAAATTTCATAACTTGCAAGGCCAGTTAAGTTCAAACGCTCCATTGGCGTGTATAAGTAGCTATCTGGCGCAAAGTTATAAAGGTCTGAATCTGTATACGGATGGAGTCCACCAAGGCCGCCTAAACCATCATCGGTTGGGGCAAGACCTGAAGTAACAGGGTTACCATCAGCATCAACTGTTGAACCATCTTCATTTACATCACCAATTACACCACCTTGCCAAATATGGCCACCTGGGCTGTATGGAGAACCACCGTTACAATTTAGACCGTTAGCACCTTCTGCAATAGGACAACTTGAGAAATCACGATCTGATTGCTTTGCTTTACCACGGTCAGTGTACTGCATACCGATAACAATGTTACCTTTATCGAATGAAGAACCAACTGTAAAATCGAATGAACTTTCAGTTGCATCGCCTTCGCCTGTGATTGCCGAGTTGACGTTCATATCAAGGCCTTCGAAATCATCTTTTAGGATGATATTCACAACACCTGCAACCGCATCCGTACCATATACAGCAGATGCACCATCTTTAAGTACTTCTACAGATTTGATCATTGAAACAGGGATCGTGTTTAGGTCAACAGTTGATGCAGCGCCAGTACCTGAGGCAATCATACGACGACCGTTTACAAGTACTAATGTTCTACTAGAACCTAGTCCACGTAAATCAATACGTGCATTACCACCAGAACCATTGTTAACGCCAGGGTTTGTCATTGCACCGCCTGTGGCGGTCATTTTTTGTAATACGCTATCGATGCTTGTGGCACCCATTGCTTTAATATCATCTGCGCCAATTAATGTAACTGGGCTAGCGTTTTCCATATCTGAACGCTTAATGCGAGAGCCCGTAACTTGGATTTTTTCAATTGATTGGGCGCCATCTTCCGCAGCCACTGCTTGCATTGTTGAAAACATAGGGATAGCTGTAACTACAGCTAAACCGATAATAGATTTTTTCATGTGAAACCCTACTTGTTGGAGAAATACCTTGCTCAGGTAGCGCTCGTTTTATTTGAGAATATCGAGTCAGCGAGGGCAACTTAGGCGGACTTAACTGAATGAAATCTGAATGAGCGGTTAATAATTACCTTCGCAATTATTGATAAACCCGCAATAGGTACATTGGTTAATGAATGTTTCATTGTTAACTAGTTAATACACCTTATATTCAAACACTTAAGTGCGAAGAAAAACATTTTAAACATGTATGAAATCAAACTAATGGACTTTGTAATTATATGTAATTAACGTATAAAAATACCTAAATCAGAAAATTTCACAAGTTAATCACATCATTTTATTAAAACTGCAAAACTGACCAACAACTGCTAACCATAGTTATGCAATAATTTTGCGTATTTAAGCTCTATGCAACTTTTTTGATAGCAATATAGTGGGGTTTAGCTTTGTTCATTGCAGCTTAATGTCAAAATAAGGTGGTTTTATGCGCACTCTATAAATTTAACTGAAAATATAAAAATTCAAGGCGAGACTTAAACTAGAAACCCTGATTTACAAATAGATACTCAACTTAATATTCAGCGTATTATTTCAGTAAATATTGCTTTGAAGTGTTTTGAACCGTTAAAGGATCAATTAAGAAATGGGTCCAGTGCATTGTTAATGCATTAAGTCAGCTAATACTTAGCAAATGAAGGTAACAAAAATAGCGTGTTTGGATAGGCAGAATAAGTGATAACGGACATTTGCAACTCTATGCCCTAAGCTTCGGATAGCAACTTTCTTAACCAACACTCCGATTTAATATGGATTAAACTGATATCAATAAGTCGCATCAAAGTAATAAAATACATGCTTAAGTTGACCCTGTGGATTTTTAACTTCGAGTGTCAATTTCCAGGTCATATTGCGCTCGGAACAAATACCAACCATACTTTGTGCGACTAAAATATCGTCAAGCGGCTCAAACAACACCGGAATATATCCCATATACATAGTGATGCCTTCAAGTTTTGCACTGTGAACTAACAATGAGCTTGGTAACGATAAATTTATCTCAAAAGGCGTTTCTGGCGTTATTTGTTGCTCACTCAACCAAATTTTCACCTGATTATCATACTCGCATAACTGATTTGGCTGACAGCTTGCACCTTGGCGTTGCTCTTCTATACTTAGCGATTGTGGGCCACATGCAATTAACAGGTTCAATACGCTTAAAAACACAACTAAAAGCTTAATTGGCATAATATTCCCTAGATAAAGTAAAGGCTGATACTAATCAGCGCAGTGTTAAAATACAACCACAGAACTAAATTCTTACACAAATGTACAAAAGTGCATCAAAAAATAACCAACTGCATGTGAAAAATTGATTGATGTCATAATTTTATGCAATTGACCTATCTTTTTTAGGCCAAAAATTTTATCATTTCCCCGCAAAAATAAGGGTTTCTCGAGTTTGTTTTCTGAAGCAGTCAAAGCTTTGAGGGTTTTTGATAACATACTTAAGAATAATAGTAGGCCCCACTTTATATAGTGGGTAATTCATTTCTAAACGCATTTATTGCAGCGGAAGCCAGAAAATGAGCCAAACAGTAGCATCACAAACTGAGTACAACTATAAGGTTGTACGCCAATTCGCTATTATGACAGTGATTTGGGGCATCGTTGGCATGAGTATTGGGGTTCTGATTGCTGCCCAATTAGCTTGGCCAGCACTTAACTTTGATACACCATGGTTAACATACTCTCGACTACGTCCGTTACACACGAACGCAGTTATTTTCGCATTTGGTACAAGTGCACTATTCGCGACATCATATTATGTCGTGCAACGTACTTGCCAGACGCGCCTTCTCTCAGACAAATTAGCCGCCTTTACCTTCTGGGGTTGGCAGTTAGTTATCGTACTTGCGGTTATCACTCTACCTCTAGGTATAACAAGTTCAAAAGAATATGCTGAGCTTGAGTGGCCAATCGATATCTTAATTGCTGTAGTGTGGGTTACCTATGCGGTTGTGTTTATGGGCACCATAGCTAAGCGTAAAGTATCGCACATTTATGTCGCTAACTGGTTTTATGCTGGCTTTATCATTACTGTTGCAGTGCTTCACATTGTAAATAGTATGGCTGTGCCTGTATCGTTAACTAAATCATACTCAATCTACGCAGGTGCAGTAGATGCGATGGTTCAGTGGTGGTACGGTCATAACGCTGTAGGTTTCTTATTAACGGCTGGTTTCTTAGGTATGATGTATTACTTTGTACCAAAACAAGCAGGTCGTCCAGTTTATTCTTACCGTTTATCTGTTGTTCACTTTTGGGCTTTAGTATCACTTTATATTTGGGCAGGCCCTCACCACTTACACTACACTGCACTTCCTGATTGGACACAGAGTTTAGGTATGGTTATGTCAATCATCTTATTCGTTCCTTCTTGGGGTGGTATGATCAACGGTATCATGACGCTATCTGGCGCATGGCATAAACTACGTACTGATCCAGTACTACGCTTCTTAGTTGTTTCATTGTCTTTCTATGGTATGTCTACCTTTGAAGGCCCGATGATGGCGATCAAGTCTGTAAATGCCCTTTCTCATTACACTGATTGGACTGTTGGTCATGTTCATTCTGGTGCACTTGGTTGGGTTGCGATGATTTCTATCGGTGCTATTTACCACCTTATCCCAGCATTATTTTCTCAAGGTCGTATGTATAGTATTAAACTGGTTAACACACACTTTTGGTTACATACTGTAGGTGTTGTTTTATACATTGTAGCAATGTGGATTTCAGGGGTTATGCAAGGTCTAATGTGGCGCGCAGTAAATGCTGACGGTACATTAATGTACAGCTTTGTGCAGTCACTTCAAGCATCACATCCATTCTATGTTATGCGCTTCCTAGGCGGTGTGTTCATCGTGGTAGGCATGCTGGTTATGGCTTATAACGTTTACCGTACTATTTCTGCGAAGAATGATTCGTTGAAATTAGATGCGCAAGCACAGTTAGCATAACGGAGTGAGATGATGAGCAATAATAATTCACAAAACAAACATGAAATAGTCGAAAAAAATATCGGCCTTATGGCTATCTTGACTGTTTTTGCTATCAGCTTCGGCGCACTAGTAGAGATAACTCCACTGATGTTCCAAGATGATACAACAAAGCCAGTCGATGGTTTACGCCCACTAAACGCGCTTGAAATGGAAGGCCGTGATATCTATGTACGTGAAGGTTGTTATAACTGTCACTCACAAATGATCCGCCCTTTCCGTGACGAAGTTGAACGTTATGGTCACTACTCGGTTGCTGGTGAGTCGGTTTGGGATCACCCATTTCAATGGGGTTCTAAACGAACTGGTCCAGACCTAGCACGTGTGGGCAAACGTTACTCGGATGACTGGCATTATGCTCACTTAGTGAATCCACGTGCTGTGGTTCCTGAGTCAAACATGCCAGGTTTTCCTTGGTTAGCAGAGGATCGCGTTGATACTAGCCTTACTCTGAAAAAGCTTAAAATTTTCCGTGATACATTTGCTATTAATCCACAAAATCCAGCTCACCCTGGTTTAGGATATGGTAGTGATGAAGAACTAATCGCTGACGTTGCTAAAGTTGATGCTATGAATGACGGTAAGGGTGCAACAGAAATGCAAGCCCTCATTGCTTACTTGCAACAACTTGGCACGCACTTGAAGTAATTAATTATGGATTACGGAACATACAGAGGCATTTTAACTCTGGTAATTTTAGTACTATTTATTGTCATTGTTGTGTGGGCATATAGTAAGCGTAGTAAAACACGTTTTAAAGACGCCGCTAATGTCATCTTTGAAGATGAGAAAAAACATAATGATACAATCTCTAACGAGGAAAAGGGGTCTGAGAAATGACTAGCTTTTGGAGTATATGGGTTATTGTATTAACCCTTGCATGCTTATTTATCATTTTTGGATTACTAGTGTGGAATTTAACAAACTACACTGGTGTTAAAGAAGGTGAAAGCTGCGGGCACGAATTTGATGGTATTGAAGAACTAAATAATCCACTACCTAAGTGGTGGACTTACATGTTCTTTGCAACATTTGTATGGTCAGTTTATTACTTAGCAGCATATCCTGGCCTAGGTAACTGGGAAGGTATTGCTAAGTGGAGCAGTTCTAACCAGGGTATAACCTCTTTAGCTGAATCTAAAAAAGCAGTTGAAGAAGCTAAAGCGAATGGCGAATTTGTAAAGCTTGATGCGGAATATCGCGCTGCAGATGAGCGTTTTGGTCCTATTTTTGCGGCTTATGCTCAGCAAGATATTGAAACACTTGTTACTGATGAAAAAGCACTGGAAATTGGTCAGCGTTTATTTGCTCAAAACTGTTCACAGTGTCATGGTTCTGATGCTCGTGGCGGTCAAGGCTTCCCTAACCTAACTGATAAAGATTGGTTATATGGCGGCACGCCAGATAAAATCAAAGAAACACTTTTATATGGTCGTATTGCTGCAATGCCACCTTGGGGTGCTGCATTGGGTGAGCAAGGCGTTAAAGAAATGACTGCTCATGTACTAAGCTTATCAGGTCGTACCGTTAACCAGAAAGATGCAGCAGCAGGCGCAGCTAAGTTTGCAATGTGTGCCGCGTGTCATGGTGCTGATGGTAAAGGTTCAGTTGCACATAACTTACCGTTTGGTGCACCTAACTTAACTGATAACATCTGGCTGTATGGTGGTTCTCAACGTGCTGTTGAAGAAACACTTAATAACGGCCGTGCCGGTGTTATGCCTGCATGGAAAGATATTTTAGGTGAAGAAAAAATCCACCTATTAACTGCATACGTTTATAGTTTATCGCAAGATAAATAATTAAAATGTTAATGGGTTGTTTATATTTTAATGTTTTAATTCAATAGATTAATTAAGATCAAAAAAGCCTCCATCTGGAGGCTTTTTTTTAGTCTTTTCAATTTAAATCCTATAAAATGCCCTTATCGCAAAACAAATTAAGTGTATTTATGACCTCTACTCCTTGGTATAAAAATTTCTGGCCGTGGTTTTTAATCTTTTTTCCGCTAGTTGCCATCATTGGCTGTATTTCCCTCTTTATAACTGCGATCGGCAATGGCCCTGATATGGTGGTTGATGATTACTATAAAAAAGGCAAAGCAATTAATTTAGAATTGAGCAAATTTGATAAAGCCAAAGCGTTATATTTACATGGGGAATTAAACGTCGAAACAGACAAAGTAAGCTTTAAATTCAATAAAGGGGATACCAGTAATATCCATTCTTTAAAGCTATCGTTTTACCACCGTACAATCCAGGCCCATGATTTTAGTACTCATTTAACCCCTAATGCAAATGGTGAATTTACAGCAATTATTGATCCATATAGTGATGGTACTTATACTGTATTTATTGAGCCAATAGACGGTAGTTGGAAGTTAAAAGAAAACATCACTTTGCCAAGTAAGCAAAGTATTACCATAAGTCCTGAATATAAGTAGTAAAGCTATCATGTCTAATAACTGCTTTCATTGCCTTGAAAGTGTACCATCTGGTTTTAGCGCGACTGTTGTTATAGACGCAAGCGCGCAACCGATGTGTTGCATTGGCTGTCAAACCGTTGCCGAGACAATTGTTGCTCAAGGTATGACAGATTATTATAAATTCAGAACCGTACGCGCTGGTAAAGTAGAACAGCTAGTACCAGAGCAATTAGCATTTATTAGCAGTTACGATAATCCAGATATTCAAGACGAGTTTATTTCTCAAACCAACGACATCAGTGAAGTGTTATTGACCGTTGAAGGGATCACTTGTGCCGCCTGTGCATGGTTGATTGAAAGGCAGCTGTTAAATATACCCGCAATCAAACGCGTTGACGTAAATACATCAACAAACCGTGCGATGATCCAATGGCATAAAGATCAGACACCACTAAGCGACATTATCAAATCGTTATTAGAAATTGGCTACAAGGCCTACCCGTTTCAAGTCGATATTGAAGCAAGTCAAAAGCAGCTAGTTGCCAAATCGTACATTCGCAGGCTCGGCGTAGCAGGCTTAATGACAATGCAAGTGATGATGTTTGCTTTCGCCATGTACTTTGGCATGTTTTCTGGCATGGAAGAAAGCTTTGAACAGTATTTTCGATGGATCAGCTTAATACTCGCTTCACCGGTTATTTTATACAGTGCTATGCCCTTTTTAACCAATGCAATTAATGGCTTAAAAGCCAAGCAGTTAAACATGGATCTTCCTGTATCCCTGGCTATTTTTGGCGCATATGGCGCAAGTAGTTACGCCACAGTGATGGCCGTGGGCGAAGTGTATTTTGAATCAATTTGTATGTTCACCTTCTTATTATTGCTAGGTAAATATTTAGAGTTTAGGGCTCGACTGAAAGCCAGTGAGTTTACTGCTAACTTACAAAAGTTATTACCACTTACAGCCCGTACTTTGGATGAAAACGGCCACGAACATATTATTGCAGCTAAAAAATTAAAACTCGGTGACCGAGTCTTAATTAAAGCCGGAGAAACAATTCCTGCAGATGGTGTTATTTGCTCTGGCAGCACCACCGTTGATGAAGCAATGATGACAGGTGAGCATTTACCAGTTAGTAAGTACATTGATCATCAAGTTTTTGCCGGTACCGTGAATCATGATGGTGTAATTGAAATTCTTATCAATAAAATTGGTCAAAATACTCTTTTAAACCAAATAATTAAATTGCAGCACAGTGCGCTTGCCACCCGTCCTAAACTGGTGGAAATCACCGACAAAGTGGCACAGTGGTTTGTTGCCTGCTTGCTGGTATTTGCCTCACTTACCGCCATCGGCTGGTATCAAGTTGACCCTGAACATGCCTTTTGGATCACCATTGCGGTCCTTGTTGCAACTTGCCCATGTGCGCTAAGTTTAGCAATTCCAACCGCCTTAACCTGCGCGGTGGCTACCTTAACCCGCAAAGGAATACTCATTAAGCAGTCTCATGTGCTAGAAACACTACCACAATTAACGCGCGTTGCTTTTGATAAAACAGGCACGTTAACACAGGGGCGTTTTAGCCTAGATGCTGTGGACTTATTAGCAAATTCTTTATCTAAAAAACAGATTTTGGCTCTTGCAGCACAACTTGAAAGTTACTCCGAACACCCTATTGCGACTGCATTTAATGAGTTCACACCCACACAGCGCGACTTAACGAATATTAAAATTCATCCTGGCTGTGGCATCACCGGTGAAGATGACAATCATAACTATGCAATTGGTAAAAGTGGTTGGTTCAACAGTAAAAAAAGTAATGCTCAAGCAACGTTCTACATTGATCAACAACCGGTTGCTAATTTTTACTTTGTAGATGAAGTAAAAAGTAATGCTGCAAACTTAATTACCTCTTTACAACAGCAAGGCTTAACCTGCCACATGCTAACTGGGGACGCCTCAAATGCAGGGCAACAAATTGCTAAGAAGCTCAAACTTGATAGCTTTAAAGTAGGCTGTCTACCAGAGGATAAACAAAGCGAAGTGAAGCTGTGGTCAAGCCAAGGTGAAATTGTTGCTATGGTAGGAGATGGTGTCAACGACAGTCCAGTGTTTAATAGCGCGCATTTATCTATCGCAATGGAAACCGGCGCTGATATTTCCAAAAACACCGCCGATGTGGTATTACTCAATAGTGATTTAGCCGCTATAGAGCATTTATTGACGGTATCGAAAAAAACACGCCGAATAATAAAGCAAAATTTAGCGCTTTCATTGCTCTATAATGGTTCAATCTTACCGCTTGCGGCATTAGGCCTAGTTGCACCTTGGATGGCTGTGATTGGGATGTCTGCCAGTTCCATCATTGTGATCAGTAACTCACTAAGGTTATTAAAATTATGAGTATAATTTATATTCTAGTTCCAATTGCTATTTTATTTGTACTGATCGCGATTGGAGTGTTTTTTTGGGCCGTTCGCGGTGAACAATTTTCAGATTTAAACAAACAAGGTCATAGCATTTTGTTTGAAGATGATAAAGAGCAGCACAAAAAAAGTAATGATTGACCCCTTATTTGTCAGCGCTTTTATCATGGGCCTTATTGGCAGCGGACATTGCATAGCAATGTGTGGTGGTATTGCCAGCTCCTTACAATTAGCCACAGATAAAACCCGACCATTGCAGTACTCCATTGCGTATAACATCGGTCGTGCCGGCAGTTATATACTCGCAGGGGCGCTCGTTGCTGGGATCAGCAGCCATTTTGCCACCCAAAGTCATTGGTTCGCGTTAATTTTAGCGTTTTTAAGTGGCCTGTTTATGATTTTGGTTGGCTTGTATATCATGCGGTTAGGCGCAAGCTTACAATGGCTGGAATCGCTAGGGAAAACCTTGGTGTGGCAGCACTTGGTAAAACTAAATCGTTTTATAATGCCAATCAACTCATTACCTAAAGCAATGGCTTATGGCGCATTATGGGGTTGGTTACCCTGTGGTTTAGTTTATTCAGCGCTAACCTGGGCGATGACCAGCAACACAGCCCTTGATGGCGCTCTAGTCATGCTATTTTTCGCGCTTGGTACGTTTCCCGCGATGTTAAGTATCGGCATGGGCGCACAAGTATTACATAAAGTATTAAATCACCCATGGGCACGAATAGCACTGGGCAGTGTACTT
Organism: Pseudoalteromonas sp. SR41-8; assembly: GCF_014163915.1. Classification (NCBI taxonomy): domain Bacteria; kingdom Pseudomonadati; phylum Pseudomonadota; class Gammaproteobacteria; order Alteromonadales; family Pseudoalteromonadaceae; genus Pseudoalteromonas; species Pseudoalteromonas sp. SR41-8. The sequence goes on along the minus strand of NZ_JACJEE010000002.1, from coordinate 32,681 downwards.
ATTTGGTACGGGATTTATTTACTTATCATTGCAACTGACAAGCTGCTGCATTAATCTTAACAAATTAATGTGACAACATTTAATGGACTGAACTAATGGATTTATATCAAAACAAAGCCAAAAATAATTGCACAATCAGCTGCAATGACTGCAGCATAAGTCAACTGTGCTTACCTTTTACCCTCAATGGGCAAGAAATGGATAAACTTGATGAAATCATTGAGCGTAAAAAACCATTACACAAAGGGGATTTCCTTTTTGAATCAGGAGCGCCACTGAACGCTATTTTTGCTGTTCGTTCTGGTTCATTTAAGTCCTACACCCTTTCAGAGCAAGGTGACGAGCAAATTACTGGCTTTCACCTCGCAGGAGATTTAATCGGCTTTGATGCAATAAATAAAATGGCACACCAAAGCTTTTCTCAAGCGCTCGAAACCTCAATGGTATGCGAAATTCCATTTGAAACACTTGATGATCTAGCGGGTAAATTACCAAAACTACGCCAGCAGATTATGCGCCTGATGAGCAGTGAAATTAACTACGACCAAGAAATGTTTTTGTCACTGAATAAAAAATCAGCCGAAGAGCGCTTAGCTAGTTTTATCTACAACTTGTCAAATCGCTTTGGCGAACGCGGGTTTTCTCGTAAAGAGTTTCGCTTTACCATGACCCGTGGTGAAATTGGTAATTACCTTGGTTTAACCGTTGAAACGATTAGTCGTTTACTGAGTCGTTTTCAAAAAGCTGCTTTAATAAAAGTGGAAGGTAAGTTTATCACTATTCTAGATAGTGATGGGTTATCCGCAGCTGCAGCAATCCACCCAAAATAAACTTGATCTAGCGCAACTAGTTGTTAGCTGTTACTTTAACTACTCACGTTATACGTTACACTCTAGCTATAAAGTAGTTAAAGGAGCAGCTTATGAACACCATCAAACAAATACTCGCCATTATTGATCCAACCGCTGAGTCTCAGCATGGTTTATCTCGCTCTATCGAATTAGCCAAAAAGTCCGGTGCCAGTATCACCGCTTTTATGAGCATTTATGATTTTTCCTATGAGATGACGACCATGCTCTCTGGCGATGAGCGCGAGGCAATGCGCAATGCCGTCGTTAAAGACCGTCAGTTATGGCTGGATGAAATTTTGCAACACTACCCAGACGTCGATATTAACAGCCAAGTGGTTTGGCATAATCGCACTTATGAAGCGATCATCGATACGGTAATAGACCAACAGTTTGATTTGGTTGTAAAAGGAACTCACCAGCACGATACACTTAAGTCAGTAATTTTTACTCCAACCGATTGGCATTTAATTCGTAAATGCCCAGCCCCGGTATTATTGGTAAAAGAGCACGCTTGGCCTTCGCAGGGTAATATTTTAGCTGCTGTTAACGCTGTAAGTGAAAACCAACAGCACCTTGATTTAAACCATCGTATTATTCAAGATGCGCAGTTTTTATGTGAACTGGCTAACGCAAGCCTTAGTATCGTTAACGCCTATCCTGCGACACCGGTAAACATTGCAATTGAAATCCCTGAGTTTAACCCCAGTATTTATAACGAATCGGTAAAAAAACACCATATAGAATCGACCCATGAGTTAGCAGCTAGTCATCAAATCGCCCAGCAAAACTGTGTCATAGAAGAAGGTTTACCAGAGGACGTGATCCCTGATGTAGCAAAGCGCCTTAATAGTGAATTAGTGGTGATTGGTACGGTTGGCCGCACTGGATTAAGTGCAGCCTTAGTAGGTAACACCGCAGAGCATGTCATTGACAGCCTTGATTGTGACGTATTAGCCTTAAAACCCGACGGCTATGTGAGCCCGCTGGCAAAAGATTAAATAAATTTTGTTGATTGAAACTTTAGGCATATAATACGCCCCTTTATTTTACCCATAGTTCTAAAGGGGGCGTAATGTCGCATTCTGTTCAAGCCAAAGCTCAACATAGCTTATCTAAGTTACAAAAACGCTTACGTCGTCAAACCGGTCAAGCGGTGATGGACTTCAACATGATTGAAGAAGGCGACCGTATCATGGTGTGCCTCTCTGGTGGAAAAGACAGTTATACTCTACTTGACATGCTGCAGCATTTACAGCGTGTTGCACCTATTAAATTTGATTTGTTTGTTGTTAATCTTGACCAAAAGCAACCAGGCTTTCCTGAACATGTATTGCCAGCATATTTAGACACTCAGAATATTGAATACAAAATTGTTGAAGAAGACACCTACAGTATAGTGACTGATATTATTCCTGAAGGTAAAACAACCTGTTCGCTATGCTCACGCTTACGTCGCGGCATTTTATATCGTACCGCAAATGAAATGGGGGCCACTAAAATCGCCTTAGGTCATCATCGCGACGATATGATCGAAACCCTATTCTTAAATATGTTTTATGGTGGCAAACTGAAAAGCATGCCAGCTAAATTAATGAGCGATAACGGCGAGCACATGGTAATTCGTCCATTAGCCTACTGTAAAGAAACAGATATTGAACAATATGCTATCAGCCAAGCATACCCTATCATTCCATGTAATCTGTGTGGCTCACAAGAAAATCTGCAACGCAAACATACCAAAGCAATGCTTGCACAGTGGGATATTGAGCACCCTGGTCGTATTGAGAGTATTTTTACTGCAATGCAAAATGTTGTGCCTTCGCATCTAGCAGATAATGAGTTATTTGATTTCACCAACTTAAAAACCGGTGAAGTAATTGATGGCGGCGATATTGCGCTTGATAAACCAGACATACCAAAACAACCTGTACTTAACGATGATGAAACAGCTGATGTTGTGACAATTAATTTAAGTTAACAAATTAACTTAAAGAATAACAATGCCGCGTATATCGCGGCATTTTTGTTTTTCGTTGATAAAGTTAGTTACGGCATATCCATCAACGCTTGGCTTTGCTCATCGACCTTAACTTGATAGTTTTCATGTCTTAAACCAAGTAACTGCGGTAACGTTGCAGCAATACAAATTGACGATAATGTTCCCACAACAATTCCTACAAATAGTGCGATAGAAAACCCCTGTAACGGCGCACCAGCCAATAACCACACACTCGCCACTGTAGCAAGAGTAGTGCCTGAGGTGATCAAAGTACGGGTCAAAGTGCTCTTAATTGATTCATTGATCACCGTATTCACGCTAGCTTGTTGTGTTGTGGAATCTAAGCGCAGTAGCTCGCGTACCCTGTCCCCGACAATAATTGAATCATTTAATGAATAACCAATGATTGCCAGTAAACTCGCTAACACGGTTAAGTTAAAATCAAGCTGTAACCATGCAAATAAACCAACTACCACCACCACGTCATGCATTAAAGCCACAACCGATCCCAACGCTAAACGCCACTCAAAGCGTAGCGCTAAATAAACCATCACGGCAACCATTGCCGCAAATAATGCCAAACAGCCTTGTTCAAATAATTCATCGCCAACTTGAGAGCCTAAGTAAGAAGATGACAACACTTCAGCACCCAATGTCTCATCTTGCGTAAGCGTTGCTAACCAAGGCGATGTACTGGCTTGCTCTGCCTCTCTTAACTGAAAGTGCTGGCTAGATTGAGCGCTTAAGGTAAAGTCATCATGGTGATAATAACTAATTTTTTTCGCCAGCTCAGCCTCACTAATTGGCACTGCAGTGGTAAACTCCGTTAAATAGCCACCAGTAAAATCAAGGCCGAAATTCAATCCTTTTGTAGCAACCCCTATTACAGAGAGCAGCACTAGTAGGATAGATAAAACCAACCCCGATAAACGTAAGCGGGTTGTGGTGCTCATTTTTTCATTTGAATTGCTCATGCGCGAGCTCCTCGCTTATTTGCCAATTTTAAATACAAAGTCTGACTCAATGCCTTAGAAACATACACCCCGGTAAATACGCTAGTTATTAGCCCTAACGCCAGCGTAATTGCAAAGCCTTTGATTGGCCCATAGCCAATACCATATAAAATAATTGCCGTGATCATAGTGGTAATATTAGCATCAAAAATTGTCGCAAATGCTTGTTGGTAGCCCTGCTCTATCGCTTGATATGGTGCTCGGCCTTTACGGCGCTCTTCTTTGATCCGCTCAAAAATAATAACATTAGTATCAACAGCCATACCGATTGTCAGTACCAGCCCGGCTATGCCCGGTAAAGTTAGCACCACGCCAGGCAGCAGTGACATTAATCCTACTAAAGCTGTTAAATTCAATAATAAGGCAATATTTGCCACCAGCCCTAAACGGCGATACCACAGCGCCATAAAGGCTAATGTAATACCCATTCCCAACATTAAGGCCGCGAGCCCATTATGTATGTTATCTGCGCCCAAGCTTGGCCCAATGGTTTGTTCTTGTACGATTGTCACCGGCGCAGTTAATGAACCTGCACGTAATAGCAATGCTAAATCCTGCGCCGCTTGTGGGCTTTGCATATTAGTAATACTAAATTGGCTACTCAAATGTTGAGCTATATTGGCAACATTAATCACTTCACTTTTTTTAACTACTTCACCTTTGGTATTTTTATAATATTCAGAATACACCGTTGCCATTGGTTTACCGATATTACGTTTTGAAAATGCCGACATCGCCTCGCCACCTTGGCTATCAAGGCTAAGTTGCACTAGCGGCTTGCCCCATTCATCGCGTCCTGCATGGGCATTATTGATGTGTTGTCCCGAAAAAATAGCAATTGGGTCTAAATTGATCGAGCCACCATTTTGCAGGTTAAAGGTTTTTCCGCCGATTTCTTTAAGCTGATAAAAATCAAGCGACGCTGTTGCACCTATAATACGTTTTGCTTCACTTGGATCTTGTACACCGGGTAACTCAATACGAATACGTTGTTTACCTTGGCGCTGGGTAACTGCTTCAGTAATGCCTAATTCTTCAATACGGCCTCTTAAAGTGGTTAAGGTTTGACTCATTACTTCTTTATCAAACGCATTACTACCTTGTTCACTAAAACTAAATGCCACCGTTGTTAAATTACCCTGTGAATGCGCAGTTGCCATTAAACGCTCAAAACGCTTTAGTACATTCGCCTGTACTGCGGCTAAGTCACTTTTAGCAGCAGGCAACGCGTGTAATTCAAAACCATGGGCATTTTTTTGTACACGAACACCTCTGGCTTTTTCATCACGAATAATTGTTTTAGTTTGTTCATACGCACTATCAAGTTGCTCTTGTTGCGCTTTCACTAAATCAACATCTAATACAAATAACACACCACCATTAAGATCAAGACCTAATTTTATAGGTGCTAATCCTAAGCTTTGTAACCAATCGGGACTTGTTTGATGCGTGACTATTTTTGCATTCAACTGCGTAAATTCACTTTTTAACGCTTGTTGCGCTGCGGCACTTTTGGTTGGCTCTTGTAGTAACACATTTAATGAAAGGCTGTTTTGCGCCACTTGAATTGATTGCTCAACCAGAAACCCATGTTGATTTAAAAAATCAATAACAGATTTTTGCGAAGGAGTATTCGCTAGTAACTGCTGTGAATGTTGCTGGCTCTGCGTTGTACTCAGATGCAGCCACGATTTTGCTGGATATAAATTTGGTAAGGCACTGATAGCTAATAATACCAGCGCCAAAAACATCGCCATATAGCTTATTTTAAAACGCTGTAGCTGCGGTTTTTTTGATGAATTTTTTAACATATTGCTTCCTTTAAACCAATGCAAGCATCGGTTTCTCGCCTCATAGGCGCAGTAATTTATTTGCTTTAGTTGAATGACTAAAACATCGAAAAAATTAGTAGGAAGAGTTAACTGTAGTAAGTAAGTACTGCACGGTATTGTAAGTTGGCGTCTTTCCAACCACTAATCCGTGATTTTTTACCTTCGTAGGCTACAAACCAAGGTAATGTTATTGGCGGTTCAAGGGGTTGTAAGTAAAGTTGGCGCGCAAGGCTAGGTACAAAAAACTCAAATATTGCCACATAACTTGGCTCAACTTGGCTTTGATACAGAAATAGCGATGAATTACTCGCTGAAAAGCGTGGCTGTAAAGACTCAAACCCCGCGCCTTCTGTTTGTTGATCAGCCGCCGCAATTGGTACCTTCTTGGTAAAAGGGGTGATATCTGATACTGAAGTATCAAATACCTTCACCTCTAAAGCACTCAAATCAGATAACATCGCCGACTGAAAAAAAGCGGTAGGCTGGCTCACATTAGCCTCAGCGTTGCTCACAGCATTAGCCAGCACACTAAAAAGTGCAGTAAACAGCAGTAATACAGTAAGGACTAAGCGGAAACGGATCATTTTATTATCTAAATAGTAAGCTGGTATTATTAATGGGGAGTAATTGCCCTATTTCAATAGCTAATTTGCAATTGAACAAAAAAAACCGCAAGTAAAACTACTTACGGCCAAAAATCACAGTCGATAATTAAGCGACTTCAAGTGAGGACATGTCAATGACATAACGATGAGACAAGTCACCTTCTTTTAAGCGTTCAAAAGCCTGATTAATGTCTGCCATATTGATCATCTCTACTTCCGGTAAAATATTATGCAGCGCACAGAAATTAAGAATTTCTTGAGTTTGTGCAATACCACCAATCAAAGAGCCAGCCACGCGGCGACGCCCCAATAATAATGGCACCGAGTTTGATTCAGCCATCTCACCCACTTGTCCGACTAATACTTGAGTACCATCAATATCTAATAGGGGCATATAAGGGGTAAAGTCATGCTTAACTGGAATAGTATTAATGATCACATCAAACTGATTAGCGTATGCTTTCATGGCTTGTTCGTCTTTAGATACCAGTAAACCTTCAGCGCCATATTCCAACGCTTGCTGTTTTTTATCATCTGATCGACTAATAGCTGTCACATGGGCACCCATTGCCGCAGCGATTTTAATTGCCATATGGCCTAACCCACCTAAGCCAATAACGCCAACTCGGCTACCAGGCCCGACATTAAAAGTACGTAGCGGCGAATAAGTGGTAATACCCGCGCATAAAATTGGCGCACACTTAGCAAGATCAAGTGATTCTGGAACGTTTAAAACAAACTCTTCGCGCACTACAATGTGTTTAGCGTAACCACCTTTGGTTGATTCACCAGTGATACGATCTTTTCCTGAATAAGTTCCGACCATGCCTTCGCGACAAAATTGCTCTTCGCCTTTGTGGCATTGGTCACACTCAAGGCAGCTATCAACCATACAACCAACTGCCACATTATCGCCAACTTTGTATTTAGTCACTTTGCTGCCAACCTCAGTGACACGACCTACAATCTCATGTCCTGGTAAAATTGGGTAACTGGTGCCACCCCAATCATTATTTACGGTATGAAGATCTGAATGGCACACCCCGCAATATAAGATTTCAATCGCAACATCTTCATCGCGCAAATCGCGTCTTTCAAAATGAAATGGCTCTAATGGCGTATTAGCTTGATGTGCTGCGTATCCGATAGTTTTCATCTGCTTTCCCTTCTTTGTTAAAAACTGAGTTTAATTAACCACTCTAAAACATTGTCTTAAGCTGCCTAAACTGTACTATGTGCTGTTAGTAGTATAGCCCTAGATACAAACTGTTAAAGTTTATACCCTAGGCTACTAGAAAAAGTTTAATGCAGACTTAATAGAGTTAGAGAAAATATGCGCGGAATGGGTAAACAAGAAGCAATAAAACATCATGATGCGATGAATTTAAAGCAAAGCATTGTCACCTTGTGGCCTTACTTAGTTGCTTTTAAAGGCCGTGTAACACTTGCAACACTGGCATTGATCGCCGCAAAGGGTGCCACTTTATTGATGCCATGGGCGCTGAAAGAAATAATCGACAGTGTTGATCCAAGTTTACAAAATATAGTCATCGTACCCATAGCTTTACTGTTACTGTATGGCGGACTACGTTTTGCGAGTGTGTTTTTTGGTGAAGTACGTGATGCGTTGTTTGGTCGTGTAACTGAACATGCTATGCGCCATATTGGCCTAAAAGTATTTAATCACCTACACAGCCTTGAGTTGTCGTTTCATCTTGATAGGCAAACTGGCGGCATTAGCCGTGATATAGAGCGTGGCACCAGTGGCTTAAGCTTCTTAATGCGCTTTTTAATGTTCAATATTGTGCCAACTTTATTTGAAATAGCCGTAGTTGCGATTATTTTTGCAACTTTATTTTCGCCGTGGTTTGCCGTAGTTACCCTGCTTGCAGTGGCTTTATATATTACCTTCACGGTTGTTGTAACACAGTGGCGCAACCGCTTTATTCGCGAAGCAAACCAAGCCGACAATAATAGTAACAGCCGTGCTATTGACAGCTTACTTAATTATGAAACCGTTAAATATTTTAATAATGAAAAGCATGAAGCACAAACATATGATGGCTTTTTAGCTAGTTGGGAGCAAGCCCGGCTTAAAAACCGCTTATCGTTGCTTGCCCTTAATTCAGGTCAAGCCTTGATCATAGCAGCAGCGATCACCGCTTTAATGTGGCTTGCTAGTATTGAAGTGGTTAAAGGCACACTCTCTATTGGTGAGTTGGTAATGATCAACGCCTATATGATCCAATTATTTTTACCGCTCAATTTTTTAGGCTTTGTTTATCGAGAAATTCGCCGCGCCTTAACCGACCTTGAAAATATGCTCGGACTATTAACCCGTAAACCACTCATTTCAGATAAAGCAAATGCACAACAGCTCAATATACAACACGCTGATATAGAATTTAAAAACGTTAACTTTGGCTACCATCCATCAAGACCTATCATTAAGCAGCTTAGTTTTTCTATTAAAGCAGGCAGCAAAGTCGCGGTGGTGGGCGCCAGCGGTGCAGGAAAAAGCACCCTAGCCCGTTTACTGTATCGCTTTTATGATATTGACAGCGGTGAAATACATATTGATGGTCAACAACTTACTAGCGTCACACTCAACAGCTTGCGACAAGCGATTGCCATTGTGCCACAAGATACTGTGTTATTTAATACCAGCATTCGCGACAACATTGCTTATGGCCGTCCAGATGCTACAGCACAAGACATTGATAATGCTATTAATATGGCGCATTTACGCAGCTTTATTGATAGTTTAGATAAAGGTGATCAAACCCTCGTTGGTGAACGAGGTTTAAAAGTTTCAGGCGGTGAAAAACAACGCATTGCCATAGCCCGAGCCATTTTAAAACGCTCCCCTATTATCATTTTTGACGAAGCAACCTCAGCGCTAGACTCTCATTCCGAGCAAGCAATATTAAAAGCCATGTCTGCACTAGCCTCTAATCATACCAGTTTAGTTATTGCCCATCGCTTATCAACAATAACAGATGCAGATACGATTATTGTGCTCAAAGAGGGCCAGTTGATCGAGCAAGGCAAACATGATGAGTTACTTAAATTCAATGGTGAATATGCGCGCATGTGGGAACTTCAACAAAAAACAGCATAAACATGGAGACTCATCTTCGGCGCGGGATACACACTGTATGCCGCGTAGTTTGTTGTTTCACCTAACTGAGAAGTAATTCACCTCAAAAGTTTGTCTGTTTTTAGGTTATCAATAACAATCTGAGTTAGAAAACGTGCAATAAAAATAATTAAATTACATTCAGGGGAAGTCCAATGAAAAAAACACTTATTGCAGCAACACTTGCTGCCACATTTCTGACCGGCTGTTCAGAGCCTAAAACAACACAAGCGCAACAGCCTAGTACCGAAACCCAGACAGCAAAAGCTGAATTAGGTAGCTTTGGGGTAGATTTAACAGCCCGCAATGAAGCCATAAAACCAGGTGATGACTTTTTCATGTACGCCAGTGGCACATGGTATGACAACTACGTTATGCCTGCCGATAAAACTCGCTACGGTGCATTTGCAGGATTGGCAGAACGTAGCGAAGAGCGTGTTAAGGCAATTATTGAAGAGATCGCAGCCCGTAAAGATTTAAATACTGAAGAAAAGTTAGTTGCCGATTTCTATAACGCATATATGGATACCGATACCCTTAATAAGCTTGGTGTGTCACCAATTAAACCACTACTAACGGAAATTAGTAACGTTTCATCAATCGATGATCTAACCAAATTATTTGGCCAATCGTGGTTAACGGGCGTTAACTCGCCTATTGGTGGTGGCATGTGGTTTAACCGCTTAGACCCAAATAAATATGAAATGTCATTAGGCGCTGGCGGCTTAGGTTTACCAGATCGTTCTTACTACCTTGAAGATTCTGAACGTTTTGTTAAAACTCGTACTGCTTATGTAGCCCATATCGCCGACATGCTTAAATTTGCAGGTGTTGACAATACAACTGAACGTGCTGAGGCAATTTTAGCCCTTGAAACCAAAATAGCACAAGGCCACTGGCCACGAGAAAAACGTCGTAACCGCGACCTTACCCTAAATCAAATCGAACGCAGCGAGCTGAGCTCTAGCTACCCTGATTTTAATTGGGATCTGTATTTTGAACAAACAGGATACCAAGTACCACAGTTAAATGTATCGCAACCAGAGCCGGTCAAAGCAATGATTGCATTGATCAATCAAGAAGATGTTACTGTATGGAAAGATTACTTAACCTATCACGCACTAAGCTCTAATGCAGAACTACTGTCTGAAGATGTATTCAATACTAACTTCGCATTTTACGGAAAAGAGCTAAATGGCCAGCAAGAGCCACGCCCACGCTGGAAACGCGCTATCAGCCAAATGTCGAGCACTGATTCATTAGGTTTTGCCATTGGTAAAGTGTATGTAGCACGCTACTTCCCTGAATCATCAAAACAACAAATGTCAGCATTGGTAGAAAACCTGCGAACGGCTCTGGGCGAACGTATTGACAACCTAGACTGGATGGGCGCAGAAACGAAAGTAAATGCCCGCGCTAAACTCGCTGCGTTTGTGCCTAAAATTGGCTATCCCGATGTATGGCAATCATTTGATGGTTTAAGCATAAGTAGCAATGATTTGATGGGCAACATCAAAAATACCCGCGAGTTTTTCCGAGCTGAAAGCGCTGCAAAAGAATTGCAAAAAACCGACCGTAACCGCTGGGGCATGACACCACAACGTGTTAACGCTTACTACAACAGTTCGTTTAACGAAATTGTATTCCCTGCAGCAATTCTACAACCACCATTTTTCGATCCTAATGCCGATCCGGCAGTAAACTATGGTGGCATTGGTGCCGTGATTGGTCATGAAATGGGCCATGGTTTTGACGATCAAGGCTCTAAATCAGATGCTAACGGCGTACAACGTAACTGGTGGACGGATGCCGATCGTGCTGCATTTGATGCCAAAGCCGACCAACTTGCTGCACAATACAGTCAATACGAGCCAATCCCTGGTAACTTCGTTAATGGTCGTAATAGCTTAGGTGAAAACATCGGTGACGTGGGTGGGTTAGCAATGGCTTATCACGCTTACAAACTCAGCCTAAACGGTAAAGAAGCGCCTATTATTGACGGCCTTACGGGCGATCAACGGTTCTTCCTAGCCTGGGCACAAGTATGGAAAGAAAAACGCACTGAGCAAAGCATGTTAAACCAGCTTCGTGGTGGCACACATGCACCCGGTCGCTTTAGAGCACAAGCACCACGTAACCACGATGCATGGTACAAAGCATTCAATGTACAACCGGGTGATGCCTTGTATTTACCAGAAAATCAACGCGTACGTATTTGGTAATAACCCGATACATTTCGATTGAAAATATAACCCGCAACTGCGGGTTATATTTTTTGTGCTGCTTGCTCACTCAAAGCAACTTTAATTCCCACTGAATTCTGTATTTCCAAGCGAGTTGGGTATAGAATACGGCACTACAAAATTTATACTTTTAAAAACATATTTAAGGCGAAACGCAGATGGGAAGAGCTTACCAAAACAAAAAAGATTCAATGGCTAAGACTGCGGGTGCTAAAACTAAAGTTTACTCAAAGTACGGTAAAGAAATTTATATTTGCGCAAAAAATGGTGGTATTGATCCCGATGGCAACCTATCGCTACGTCGTTTAATTGAACGCGCTAAAAAAGACCAAGTGCCAGCACACGTAATTGACCGCGCAATTGATAAAGCCAAAGGCGGCGGCGGTGAAGACTACTCAGCAACTCGTTACGAAGGCTATGGCCCTGGTAACTGCATGATCATTGTTGATTGCTTAACTGACAACAACAAACGTACCTTTGCTGATGTACGTGTATGTTTTACTAAAGCAAACGCTAAAATTGGTGCACAAAACTCGGTATCTCACCTATTTGATCATTTGGCTATTTTTGTATTTGATGGCGATGATGACGAAGCCGTGCTTGAAGCACTAATGATGGCTGACGTTGATGTTACTGACGTAGAAGTTGAAGCCGGCAAAGTCACTGTTTTTGCTCCGCATACTGAGTACAACAACACCCGTACCGCACTTGAAGAAATGGGCGTTACTGAGTTTGATGAAGATTTGATCTCTTTTGTGCCGCAAGTTGAAGCACCAATTGCAGGCGAAGACGTAGAAGTAATGGAACGCTTTTTAGCGATGCTTGAAGATTGTGACGACGTACAAAACGTGTATCACAACGCACAATTTTAATTTTATTGACTAAAATTATGACTAAGGCCAACTTGATTGGCCTTTTTATTTTCTTATTGTTAAACCCCTAAATAAATGGATTTGTATTTTGAATACCGTTGAACAGCTTCGTAGTGGTAAATTAGCTGGCACTAAACGTTTACAGCTAGTTGAAGAGCTAACCACATTCCCAGACGAAATTTTTACCCTTGCAGATACCCTCGAAGTACTCGATTTATCAAATAATAACTTATCTGATTTGCCCGACGAATTTGCTAGTTTAACTAAATTAAAGCGGGTGTTTTTATCATTCAATCAGTTCCAGCATATTCCTGCTGTATTGGCAAAATGCCCTTCCCTTATTATGATTGCATTTAAAGGCAATAAAATCAGTGAATTTGCCGAGCATAGTTTGCCGCTTTCGACACAATGGTTAATTTTAACTGACAACCATATTGAACAATTGCCAGACTCTTTTGGTGAACTTACGCAACTGCGTAAACTTGCCCTTGCTGGTAATCGACTAACGACTTTGCCACACAGCATGCAGCAGTGCCAAGCGCTTGAACTCGTGCGTTTATCTGCGAATAACTTAACTGATGTTAATGACTGGCTGTTTGAATTACCAAAACTCAGTTGGCTGGCTTTTGCAGGCAATGACTTTAATAAAGCACAAACTTTACAACAAGTTCAATTAGCAGCCATACAACTAAACGAGTTTTCACTTGTTGAAAAAATTGGTGAAGGTGCGTCTGGGATTATTCACTTAGCACAGTGGCAGCACAATAATGTGGCGTTAAAACTGTTTAAAGGCGCGATCACCAGTGATGGCTATCCACTTGATGAAGTAAACTGTTGCTTGCAAGCGGGCGAACATAAAAACCTAATAAACGTTCTCGCCTATATCGATAACCCAGAGCAACTTGGTCTGGTTATGGAGCTTATCAGCAAGGACTATCAAAACCTCGGCTTACCGCCGTCACTTGATACTTGCACCCGCGATACCTTTTTTGAGCATACACAGTTTACTGCTCACGCCATTAAACACATAGCTAAGCAAATGGTCAGCACCCTTGCCCACTTACATATCAACAACGTAAGTCATGGCGATGTATATGCGCACAACACCATGATAAACGATGAATACACAGTATTGTTTGGTGACTTTGGCGCAGCAACTAACTTAGACTCTCTGACCGACTATCAGCGCCAACAAATGCAGCGTATTGAAGTCAGAGCGATTGGCTGCTTAATTGATGATTTACTGAGCGTGTGTTCTGAAGTTACGAGCGATGCAACACAGCTAAGAAAACTTGCTCAACAATGTATGAATGCAGATATGAGCCAACGACCAACTCTTAAAGCACTAATAGAAAAACTATAACTTTTATGCGCGACTCTACCTCTGAGTCGTGCTTTACCGCCTTGCTTTGCTACATAGCTATAAAATAAAACTGAATATAAATAAGCCTTGGTCTACTTATATGGCTTTCGTGTCTGGTATGCTTTTATAATATCAGTAACTTTACTGAGCTTTGGTCAAACTAATTCACCCAAAGCTCAGTTGGTTAATAAAATAGCGTTAATCAAGCGTTATTGTAATGACTTCGTTGGCAAATTCGCTATACACCACAAGGTGTTTTTCAGAAATAGTCTCAAAATGAAAGTCTTTCATTGAATAACTTTCCCATGACACATCAGCTTTGATCAAATACTCTTTATCCGCTGATAGGGCCCACAGTTGCCCCGTAGATTGATTAGATGACGCATCACCTACATAAACCAATAAATAGCCTTGTTCACTCACAATAGGAGTTATTTTTTTAGTATTACTTCGTGCATAACTCGCAATTGTGCGCCATGTTTCATTATAAACTCTGATCGGTTGAGTGGTATTTAACCGTGATTGCAACTGCAATTCTGACTGCTCTGTACCAGCCTTACGTAAATATTTAAGCACGGCATATTTTATCGATGCTGTCTCAACAAAATCACCCGCTAGTAAAGTATCTAAGTCGCCGCCAATCCAATCAGGAGTTATTTGTCTTAACGCGGTTAAATCGAATGCAGTACTTGTCTCTACTTGTTCTCGTGTGAATTTAAACTGTTCAATGCCACTGTCTTGGTTTGTAAATAAGAACTGGTTATTACCATTTTGCCAAATAGTAGCATTGCGTACATTATTCAATGAAAACACAGCGTCATCGCGCGCACTTGGTATAACGTCCATTACATTTATAAGCAACTGCTCATCAGTACCAAAACCTAGACCAAATGTGATGTCATCATATTCAAAAAATGGTGTATGACTAAATGTACTGATCTGCTTACTCAATACAGTTCTCCCTCGGATCTGAGCATTTATGATCTGTATATACGATTTTGATGAAACCTCATTATTATCTTCAAGCGCTAGATAAAGGTCTTGATTATTTGCAATAAATTCACTTTTCAAAACCCCATCGTTGATTAGGTTAGATACTGCTTTCCATTTACCACTTTGCCAACTATAAACACCATCAGGAAAAGACGTTAACGCAAATAGTTTACCGCCTGAAATAGCTAGACTTGAAGCGTTAATATCATGGATTTTATAATTACCTAATTGGCCATTATCAAAAGAAGCAGAGTGTAATTTGTATTGCGTAGAGGCGCCTTCAGTAATAAACCAAACTTGCTCATCAAACCATAAATATTCAGATTCAATTAACCGCTCTTTGTCGGGGTTATCAAACAATAATTGCTTTTCTTGTTCACTAAACACCAAATACAATTTACGTTTTTCATACACCACAGTATAAGGACGGCAAGCTACTTTAAACTTAAGATTAGAGGAGTCATCAACTTCACAAATCTGTGGCCCGCCAAGCGCTGTAATTTCAGGCTCAATCATTGTAAGTGGTGGAACCGAGACTGGAGAGTCTTTTAACTGAATACTTTGCTCGCCATAACGAATAGTTACAGGGTATGAATAAGGGGTTGTTTGTGCAAAACTCGCCTGAGAAGATACACATTTAACAGCAAGGCTATAATTCAACGTTGTTGTATTGCTCAGCTGTGTGTCGCACGTGATACTTTCTGGTATAGCTAATAAGGTTGGTTGTACAAATGTTTTTGACGTTGCGCTCAGTTCAATAACCTTGTCTGCAGTAAGCTTAGCTTTGTTATCCATCCATGACACTTCAAGTCCTGCGGCAACACCATTGGCTGTTATTTTGAGCGAAAACGTTTGCTCTGAAATAGCAGGTGGCTTTGTGTCTTGACTGTCTCCAGAAGAGCCACCGCATCCACTTGCGGCTAAAATAGATAAGCTCACTAAAAATGATTTAAATTGCAAAATAGAATCCTTGTGTTTAATTAGTTTCAAAAAAGTCGCTAGTAATACATATTCCTTCAGTTATCAATTATTACTACCAGTACCTTTTTTAGCAATATATTTTTTGGTTATTATCTGTCCATACCAATACTCGATAAAATATGACTACTATCGAAAACACTAAATTGAAAGGATTCCCATATCGCGACTATTTTTGCTTTTTAAACGGAAACAGCTGCTGTTTTAACATCCCAGTTGGTACATAGTCCCCGACTACGCCATAAGCTTCTGGCCATTCTTGTTGGCCTTTTACGGCTGTGCCAAAAACATAATCTAACAATGAAAAGTGCGCAGCATAATTACGGTCAATGGCCGCTTTATCTGAAGAGTGATGCCAATGATGAAACTGTGGCGTAACCAATAAATATTTCAACCAACCAAATTTCACCCGTACATTGGCATGGTTAAATACCGCCTGAAAACCCACGATTATCACATATAAGCTAATCACTTGTTGCGAAAAACCCAGCACGAAAATAGGCGTAAGTACTAAACTGCGCGTCACTAAAATCTCTAAAATGTGCTGGCGAGAGCCTGCAAGCCAGTCCATTTCTTTTGCACTGTGATGAATACCATGAAAACGCCATAAATAAGGCACTTCATGATAAGCGCGGTGTACAAAGTACTGCATCAAATCAGCGACTAAAATAATTAACAGCACTTGCAATATAAAAGGTAATTGACTGATGTAGCCCTGCACAGTGCTTGACACTGCCCAACCAAAACCATAGTGCACAAAGTGATTAGTCACTAATAACACAAACCCAATAATCAAATGGTTAACAAAAAAGTGGTTTAGATCACCGCGCCATTCACTACGTAATATCTTTTGTTCTTTGCGGTGCGGTAACAGCTTTTCAATGAGAATAAATATTAAGGTTGAACCCAATAAATCTAATATAAACCAGTCTAGGCCTATATAGGGTGTGTTATCAGCAAAATCATTCACCTCAACATTAGGGCCGCCAAACGCAATGGCCAGCACAATAAAAAACCACGCAGTTGCACCTAAACGTTTATTTTTGTTACGTACAAAGTTAAGTAATCCCAAACTACCGGCCACGATAAGCGCACCAAACATCAGTTGACGTAAAAATTCTACACTGTAGCTCTTTCTCAGTTCCGGTGTGGTTAAATATTCTGGAAAATGAAAGGCGAGCACGCCTAAACAAGACAGCATCGCTAAAAAGCAGCCGATATAACCGCTAATATTACCTTCACCTATTTGTAGGTGGTTAGTACGGAACAGGTGAGTTTTTAGAGTATTTTTCATTAGTAATTCCTTTTATACCAATCGTGTTAAGTTACTGACCATTTATAGCGACAGATAAATACAGTGATAACAAGGCGTAAATTTTGACATGTAGTTGTTCTACATGAAAATCATAACGCAGTTAGCGCTTTATTTAGCTCGCTAGAATGGTTAAATATTTAAGTCGATTGGTATTAAAACAGCTCGCAGAATACCATATCTACAGCCCAGCGCTAGACACAAAAAAGCCGCGATAGTCGCGGCTTGGTTGGATAAAGCTAAATTTTTACGTAGTACTTATTACAAGTACTGACCTAACGCTTTAACTTGGTCTAACATACGGTTTGAGAAACCCCATTCGTTATCGTACCAAGCCATCACTTTAACTAGTTTGCCATCAGCTTTCGTTTGCGTAGAATCAAAAATTGACGACGCAGGGTTGTGATTAAAGTCGATAGAAACAAGCGGTAGCTCGTTGTATTGTAAAATATCTTTCATCGACCCAACAGATGCTGCTTTCATAATTTCATTGATTTCTGTAGCAGTTGTTTCACGCTTAGTAATAAACGTAAAATCAACCAGTGATACATTAATTGTAGGTACACGTACTGACATACCATCAAGTTTACCAGCAAGCTCAGGTAACACTAAACCAACTGCTTTAGCAGCACCGGTTTTAGTTGGGATCATTGACTGTGTTGCACTACGTGCACGATACAGATCAGGATGATAAACATCTGACAAGTTTTGGTCATTAGTGTAAGCATGGATTGTCGTCATGCTACCTTGCTCAATACCGACTGTATCGTTAATTGCTTTGGCAATTGGTGCTAAACAGTTAGTTGTACATGAAGCATTAGAAATAATGTTGCTATCTGCAGTGATCACATCACTGTTTACACCGTGAACAACAGTTGCATCTAAATCAGTACCAGGGGCTGAAACGATTACTTTTTTCGCGCCCGCTGTAATATGTTTTGCAGCATCTTCACGCTTAGTGAAAAAACCCGTACATTCTAAAACGATATCAACGTTTAATGCTTTCCATGGTAGGTTAGCTGGATCGCGTTCTTGGGTAAGAGTAATAACGTCGTCGCCAATCAGCATGGTGTTATCAGCAAGCGTTACTTTATGAGAAAATTGCCCATGCACTGAATCATATTGTGTTAAATGTGCATTAACATTAGCGGGTGCTAAGTCGTTAATTGCGACAATTTTAATTTCATTATTTTGTGCAGACTCATAAAGCGCGCGTAGAACATTGCGACCGATACGGCCATAGCCATTAATTGCTACATTAATCATTTCAAAACTCCACTTAAATTATTTAACTTCACTTGCTTGGCGAGCAAGCGCTTCAATGGCTTGCCAGTCTTTATTTTCAATTAGTTGTTTATCTAGCATCCAGGTACCACCAACACAAATAACATTGCTAAGTGCTAAGTAACTTGGTGCTGTTGCTAGGCTAATGCCACCGGTTGGACAAAATGTTACTTGTGGTAATGGCCCACCAATCGATTTAAGCATTGCTGTTCCACCTGCAGCTTCTGCTGGAAAGAACTTTAAAAACTTAAATCCGTGACTGGCTAATTTCATCACTTCACTTGGCGTTGCGGCGCCCGGTAGAAATGGAATATCAGTGCCTTTTGCCAGTGCTAAAAGTTCATCATTTACGCCTGGGCTCACCATAAAATCAGCACCTGCGGCAACTGATGCATCAAAGCTTGCTTTATCTACCACAGTCCCGGTGCCAACATAGGCTTCTGGTACTTCGGCTTTCATTAGCTTTACAGCTTCTGCAGCAATCGGTGTACGCAGTGTAATTTCAAGTGCTTTTAGACCGCCGTTATATAGCGCTCTTGCTAGTGGCGCTGCATCTTCTAAATTATCAATTACCACCACTGGCACTACCGGTGCCGATGATAATATTTTTTCTATGCTCATAGTGTGTTCCTCATACCCAGTTTGGCGAATTATTATTCTATTCCAAAGGCGCTAGCGCCCATGTCTGCGCTACTTACGATATTTCTAAATCCGGTGAACAACTCTCGGCCCGTACCAAACGTTAAGCTAGGTACGCTAAGTTGTAATTCACGTTGTGCTAATTCTTCATCACTTACATGTACTTTTAAGATACCTGCTGGTGCATCAAGAGTAATTAAATCACCTTCCTGAATCTTAGCAATAATGCCGCCTTCAACAGCCTCTGGTGCTAAGTGGATTGCCGCTGGCACTTTACCTGATGCGCCTGACATACGACCATCAGTTACGATCGCTACTTTGTAACCTTCATCTTGCAAGGTTGCCATTACTGGCGTGAGCTTATGCAGCTCTGGCATGCCTTTGGCTTTTGGACCTTGCTCTTTCAGTACAGCAATAAAGTCTTGGTTTAGCTCACCGCGTGTATAGGCTTCTTGTAATGCACTTTGTGAAGCAAAAACTTTTGCTGGTGCTGTAACAACTTGATGTTCAACTGCAACCGCAGACACTTTGATCACGGCTTTACCTAAGTTACCAGTTAGTAACTGTAAGCCACCTTGTTTACTGAATGGGTTGTCAATTGGACGAAGTACATCTTCGTCTAATGAATTCTCTGGACACGGTACCCATTTAACTTTGCTTGGGCCTGTTGCGCTCGTCATGATCAGGTTACTGTCAGTATCTAAACGTGGTTCTTGGGTATACGCCTCGAGACCTTCGCCAACAATGGTTTTAACGTCATTGTGCAAGAACCCTGCACCAACGAGTTCTCTCATAAGGAAACCCATGCCGCCGGCTGCTTGGAAATGATTTACATCAGCAGAACCATTTGGATAAATACGTGTTAGCAGTGGCACCACTTCTGATAAATCCGACATATCTTTCCATGTCAGCTCAACGCCTGCCGCTTTGGCAATTGCCACTAAGTGAATTGCATGATTCGTAGAGCCACCCGTTGCTAACAAACCAACTAAACCATTAATAATGGTTTTTTCAGTTACAACATCCGCTAAGCAATTAGCATCTTTACTTTGAATCAATTGTTTAAGCATGGTTTCTACCGCATTACCGGTTAAACCATCACGCAACTCTGTATATGGATTGATGAACGAGCTACCAGGAAGGTGCAAGCCCATAATTTCCATCAACATTTGGTTACTGTTTGCAGTACCGTAAAACGTACAAGTACCCGCGCTGTGATAAGACGCACTCTCCGCTTCTAAAAGCTCATCACGGCTTACTAAGCCTTGAGCAAACTTTTGACGAATACGGGCTTTTTCTTTATTTGGAATGCCTGACTGCATCGGGCCTGCTGGCAAAAAGTACACCGGTAGATGACCAAATGATAAAGCACCAATTAATAGACCAGGGACAATTTTGTCACACACACCTAAGCAAAATACGCCATCAAACACATCGTGTGATAATGAAATAGCTGTCGACATCGCAATTACATCACGAGAAAAAAGTGATAACTCCATGCCATCACGGCCCTGAGTTACGCCATCACACATGGCTGGCACGCCGCCTGCAACTTGAGCTGTGGCATCGTACTTTGTAGCAATGTCTTTAATTAAATCTGGATAATCTTTGTATGGCACGTGCGCAGATAGCATATCGTTATATGAATTGATAATCGCTAAGTTTGGTTGCTCATCAGCTTTTAAACGTGCTTTATCATCACTGCTACACGCAGCCATAACATGGGCGATATTGCCACAACCTAAACCAGAACGAACTCTTGTTTGTTTTTTTGCATGATTGATGCGTTCTAAATAGGCTTGGCGAGTAGCTTTACTGCGTTCAATGACGCGTTCGGTGACTTCTTGAATACGAGGATGTAACATAAAATTCGACTCATCTCTAAGGTTAGAGGATAAAGGCTCAGTGGCAAGTGCATACTCCACGAATGAACTTGCACTGAGCATCTTTGATTTACCCGTTCAAAGGTATACGTTGGCAGGTTGTCTCTCACAATCAACCTGACACCGGTGTCACTGTATTAACGCATGACTGTGACACCGGTGTCAACCCTATCCTATAAATTTAGTTTAAATATTTTAAATGACCAAATAATGAACGAAAATAATTTTTCATAAGGGGATCTAGCTTGGTCGCTAAATTGTGTTGCTGGAGTGCTAGAAAATGTGAGGAGTTTTTACTTTAATTTATTGATTATAATATCTTTTTATAATCGAAATGATATCAATCGTAAGTACCTATGAGCGGATAATAAAACCCAGATATCAACAACATGCAGACTACTTTGTTAAGCAAAAAAATGCCCGAGTAAGCGTCACTCAAACTCGGGCAACTGTGAAAAGCCTTTATCTAACTTGTGCGGTAGACTCGCGTGTGATTAATCGCGCTTCAAGCGTAACCTGATACGGTTGCTCTTGCGGATCACCAATATGCTCAATCAATTTAGTAACCGCTTGTTTAGTCATTTCTTCAACCGGTTGCGCTATGGTAGTAAGACCAGGCCAAATATGACGAGCGATTGGCGCATTATCAAACCCCGCGATAGAAATATCATCGGGTACTTTAAATTGACGTTGTGTTGCCAATTTTAATACCGCCGCAGCCATGTAATCATTTGATGCAAATACGGCGGTTGGACGTGGGGTTAAGTCTAAAATGCTGCGCGCACTATCGACCCCAGAATGATAACTAAAGTTACCCTCTTCAACCAAACGTTCATTAAATTCAATGCCGTGCGTACTAAGTGCTCTGCGATAACCTTTGAAACGCTGCTCAGTGGCACTGTGATCTGGGTGGCCTTTAATAAACGCGATCGCTTTATGACCAAGCTTAATTAAGTGCTCAGTGATCTCAAATGCGCCCTGCTCATCATTACTGCGTACTGAAATTGAATCGTCTTCAAGCACTGCTGATGCAACTCGTGCATACGGAATTTTTTTACTTTTGAGAAAATCGACTAATACCTTAAAATCTGAAAATGGCGGCGTCAATACCAAGCCATCAAGACGAGAAGATTGTAGTAAATGCTCAATATTACTGATCAACGCATCACCACGTAAATCACACGGGTGGATCAACAAGTTATAGTTGTTTTCTTGACACGCAGCAAGCGCACCGGTTTGCACCCGGGTGATATAACTTTTACTCGGGTTATCGTAAATGCAACCAATAATAAAACTACGATTTTGCGCCAAACCGCGGGCGATCGGGTTAGGAGTGTAATCTAGCTCTTTAAAAACCTTAAGAACTTTTTCACGGGTTGCATCACTAACATTAGGTTCATTATTTAAAACCCGAGACACGGTTTTTTTAGAGACCCCAGCATAACTTGCAACACTATTTATTGTAACTTTCTTCATCCAACCTTCCCAATAACACCCCTATGAGCGATGTATTATGACTGCTCATTGACGTGCAAACATGCAGCAGCACCAATAAGTGGAATATTATCTTGTGTGACTAACGTCACTGGTATTTGGCTCACATACTGCGACATGATCCCTTTAGCACCAAAACGCTCAACAAAACGACTAGCAAGTAAACGAGCTTGCATACGCGGTAAAATACCGCCACCAATATACACACCACCTAACGCACCAAATGCCAGTGCTAAATCGCCTGCGACACTGCCAATCCAATCACAAAATTGATTTAACGTAGCATCGCAAATGGCACATTCACCACTATTTGCTAATTCGCTAATTTGTGCAGCGGTTAAATTCTTAGCATCGACACCTTTTACAGCTGCCATGGCTTGATACAAATGAGCAATACCCGGCCCTGAAAATACTGTTTCGACCGATACATGTGGCAATAGCTTACGTAACTCGATGATCAGCTGAGTATCTAATTCACTCACTGACGCCAACGTTATATGCCCACCTTCACAACTCAAAACAGCACGTGATTGGCTAGTACGTACTAAACACGCCGCACCAAAACCAGTGCCCGGACCCATGACTGCAATATTTGCATCAGTATCGGCTTGTCCTGCTTTAACTGCAATGTTTTGTTGTGGATCTAAATAAGGTGCTGCATAGGCAAACGCAGCAAAATCGTTGATCACTTCCAGTTGAGCTAAATTAAACTCAGCTTTTACTTGTTCGACACTAAAGTGCCAACCTAAATTAGTTAAATGTACTTGGCCTGCTTTTATCGGTCCAGCCACGGCTAGACACGCGCGTCGAGGTTGAATATGACTAACTTGAGATAAATAATGCGTTATTGCCGCTTCCAATGAACCAAAATTGGCACTGGGGAAAATGATATTATGCTCAATAACGAATTGTTTTTCTTGTAGGTTAAAAGCAGTAATTAAAGCAAAACGGGCATTAGTGCCGCCGATGTCGGCCACTAAGATAGGATCGAATTCTGAATTTGGCTTGGAGTTCATCGTGTTTTCTCTTTTGTCTAAGCGGTTTATATACTTAGCTATAACCGTGCTTATTATTTTAATTTCAATGGTCTTGCTATCGCTATGAGATAAACTTTGAGCTATCACCTCAAAGTAGTTACTCTAGTATAAAAAATGCTGCCCAACTAAATGGGCAGCCAATACGTTTTGACAACAAAATGATAAAACACCCGCATTATGACACCGGTGTCAGGGTTGAATCAATAAAAATTTTAAATTACTGATAAATTACTGATAAATAGCTTGTAAAAATCAGCAAATAAACGAGAATGACACGAGTTATTTGCACTTTAGTTAATTGAAATAGTTAGGTTGTGTATGAAAGGTAAAGCTACATCGTTTGACATTGCACACTACGCAGGGGTATCACAATCCACTGTCTCGCGCGCCTTGCGCAACAGTCCATTGGTTAACGAAGAAACCCGCAAACGTGTTTTTGAGGTAGCCAAACAGCTTAACTACAAAGTAGATAAAAATGCGAGTAACCTTCGAACTCAACAAAGTAGTACATTGGCTTTGTTACTGTTTGAAGATCCCACAGCAGATGAATCACAAATCAATCCGTTCTTTTTAGCGATGCTGGGCAGCATAACGCGTGCTTGCGCAAAAGAAGGGTATGACTTATTGGTATCGTTTCAATCTGCAAGCTCAGATTGGCAAGCGGACTACGAAGACAGTCACCGTGCTGATGGTATTATTTTATTAGGTTATGGCGATTACATTGATTTTCAGCCTAAGTTTAATACCTTGCTTGAACAAAACACCAAATTTGTATGCTGGGGAGCAACGGTAGATAATCGTGCCGATTTAACAATTAGCTGTGATAACTATGGCGGCGGCCAACTTGCTGCTACGCATTTAATTGCCCAAAACCGCACAGACTGCGCTTTTATTGGTGATGCATCTGATCATAGCCCTGAATTTTTTGCCCGTTTTAATGGCTTTAAAGACAAGTTAAAACAACATGCTATTACCTTAAGCGAGCGAAAAATAGCGAATGCGATTTCGACCGAAGAGTCTGGTTATCATGCCACACGTTCGCTTATTGCCAACAATACTACCTTTAATGCCCTTTTCGCAGCTAGCGATCTGATTGCTATAGGTGCAATACGCGCTTTAAAAGAAGCCAATATTAACGTGCCAAAAGATGTAGCCGTGATAGGTTTTGATAATATTTCGATTGCCAGCTATGTAAACCCACCACTCACAACTATAGAGCAAAACACCACAATTGCAGGACAAATGCTAGTTGAAAACTTACTAAAACTAATTCGTGGTGAACAAGTGAAAAGCACCCTACTAACGCCACGATTAATTGCACGAGGTTCCAGCTAACTACATATATTTTATTACATTATTTACGGTCTTTTGTCCTTACTTTTTTATAATTACACGCTAGGTAAACGTGCTATTAACAGCCAATTCACACGTTAATTTCACATTAGTTTTTTTTATCTGAAACTGAGCATTTTTAGTGTAATTTCTCACTCGTCTTTTTATTAGTTTCTCTCTACAATCGCTCTTTTATTTTTGCTCTTAAAAATTCAAGTGAATATCTTATGCTATTAACTATTGTTTATATTATTGGTATTACAGCCGAAGCCATGACCGGTGCGCTGAGTGCTGGGCGCAGAAACATGGATTGGTTTGGGGTTATGTTAGTAGCCAGTGCCACAGCAATTGGTGGTGGCAGCGTACGCGATATTTTACTTGGCAATTACCCTTTAACTTGGGTAAAACATCCAGAATATTTATTGATCACCTGCGTTGCCGGTATTATTACAACTTGGCTTGCAAAATGGGTGGTTAAATTTAAAGGCATTTTTATGCGTTTAGATGCCCTTGGGCTTGCCGCATTTAGTATTATTGGCTGCCAAGTGGGGCTTAATATGGGTTTGCACTATGGTATTTGTGTAGTCGCTGCTATTGTTACCGGCGTATTTGGTGGATTATTACGTGATTTAATTTGTCGCCAAGCGCCGCTAGTATTACATCATGAGCTTTACGCCAGCGTAGCGCTGATTGTAGCTTGTTTATATCTAGCACTACACCACTACAACATTGATGACAACATCAGCGTTATTACAAGTCTAGTTGTAGGGTATTTAATACGCATGGCATCGGTACGCTTCAAATGGCGCTTACCTACGTTTAGTTTATTAGAACCAGCTAATTTGAAAAATGAACAGTAAAGGCAGTCGTTTATTAACCCCTGCTCATAAGCTTTTCAATAGTCCAATTACTTTTTAGGCTATTGAAACAGCCAAAAAATATTATTTTCATACGTTAAAACTAAATAGTTTTAACGGCTGTTTTATTTTGAAAGTAATTATTGAGTAATAAAGATTGCAATAAACTTGTACCACTTGATGTTGCCCAATATAAACCAATAGCAGAGGGGAAGTTTATTAAGGTAATAACACAAATAACAGCAGGAATAATAAATAATAAAGTACTGGTTTGCTCAGCAGTTCCTGGCATCATCGCCATAGAAAAATAAGTGATCACACCTACCAACAATGAAAGTGCAATATCGGGTTTTGCTATGCTCGCAATCCACGCAAACTTACTATTAAACACGATTTGTTGAAGAGCTTGAAACGTACCAAGGCCAAATAAACCCTGACCTGCCATATTTAACACACTCTTTTTATCAATAAATTTAATGTTGTGCTTTTTATAGAGCGCCATTGTAGATTTAGCTATTGCACTGGGTTGATCTTTATATTTATTTTTTATTTCATCAAGCTCAGGCTTTAATACAGCTATCGCCTTTTTGTTACTAACGGTTTTGGCCATCGCTAACAAGTTAATCGGCATTAAAACTAAGCGACCAATTAATGTAAATAAAATAATAGCTAAAGCTTGGCTTAGCCCGACTTCTTGAGTAAAAAAGGCGATAGACTGTACGATAAAGCTCGTAAAAAAATTCCAAAGTTCCATTTACACTTCCCTTTCAGTTTGATGTATTAAAAGTAAACACCTCGACATATTATGTCAAGCAGTTTATTAATGTCCATTATCACGCTGATGGATCGTTTTTAATGATATTTACCAAATAAGGCTATTTTTTATCATGATAAAGACATTTAAACGTTTCTTACTTATGAGCTATATCGAGTTTCTAAAGCTGAGCAAATAACCTCAAGTAAGCGAAGATTCGGAGCTAGTTTAACTCTCGATCACTTATTGATAACTAATATTTGCACAATAAATTCAAGTAAATTATTCACTGCAGGGAAGATTAACGAATTTTGTATTAAGATCGTTTTCTACCTCAACCCAGTACTTAACTTCTATATTTAACACAGCCTTTGAAAATAATTTCTCCTTAAAAATCATGGGCATGTTGTGAATCTGCTTTTAAGTAGATGACATTTCCTTTTGTAAGCCCAGAGACGGATAAGCAGTAGTCGTAGCAATAAATAGCAATGTTGTCTGTGATGCTCAGAACAACATTTTTTAGTTATTTCATATCAAATCATGAACTTAAATGACACCATCAGTACTTGATAGCATATAGTTATTTAATAAGAGGGTGTTGCAAGCATAGGGTAAGTAAATAAGAAAAAGTGAAACACATTAACGAACCAATGGCATAAAATAGCCCACTCTAAACGCTGAGTTTTATAAAAAATGTATCCATAGCCCAAACCTGCAACAGCTGCCACTAGCATGTAACTAGCTCCAGCTGAAAAGTGTGCGAGTGAAAATAAACCAGTAGTGATCACAGGCGCTAGTAATGCAAACCGAGCCGAGATTATCACTTTCGAAAGCTTAGTTTGTATTATCCCTCTAAATAACGCCTCTTCTGCAACGCAGGTAAAAAATAGATTAATTGCTATAAATAAAAACCAAAATTCGGGTACTTTAGGCGCAAACTCCATAAGGCCCAATATTAAAGCAGTGATGAGTGCAGCTAAAATCGTGATAGCAATAATCAAAAGTGGATGCCCTACCATTATTGGTTTTAGCGTTTTATTTTTTGTAAAATAATAAGCGCTCAGCATCAAACCCGCTAATGCTTTATCGAAATTAGCATACAGGGTAAATGTAATCGCATTGCTAGTAAGCTGTTCATTAACAACAATAGGCTGGTTATTAAAACCGGGGAACCAATGTAAGGCTAAACCAAGTGAGGCTATTACAAACAAAGGCGTTGAGATGCTGCGTATTAACGCAGAGGTTGCAGATACCGAAAAGTGTAATAAGCCTAAATAAAACACAATAAAAACAACTGCGTATAAGTTTATATATTCCTGATAATGGGCAGTTATAACACTTAGCAGCAGTAAGTATTGCCAAATTGGTTGGCGCAAAATTACTATCTTACAAAATGGAAAAACGCATAAAATCGATAGCGCTAGGAAACAAAAAGCCATGAATGTGTAATCTTATGTTTTAGATTTTAAAAAGGCTTTTTACTTTAATTAACGCCTTTTACAGATCCGACCAGCAGCATGGCATTTATAAAAGTAAAAAAGTTCTATCCGCTTTTTGCATTTAATATCAATGATACAAAGCACTATAAATGGCATTAGTATCGAAATAAATAACACCATTGAAGTGCCAATAAGTAATAAAATGCGGAAAGCGCCAGATACTTGAAGATAGCTATTGACGCCATAACTTATTTGTTAGGGCTGTGATTCAAGGGACTGCTTTTCTTTGAGGTAAAGATAAAGTGGAAGCCCAAACGACACACCCACAAACAACGTGCCCAGCACAGCAAAATATCGATATGTCACTTTATTTCTGCGACCATCGACAATGATAAAAACCAACAAAACAACGGCAGACACTACAACATCAAGCCAAGCAAATACGCTGATAGAATTTGTCACCGCATCATTAAACAAGAGACCAAGATCTAAGCCATTTGTAACTACCCAAGGAACAAATGCGCCATAGGGCAATAAAATGCCTAATAAAGTAAGTACCAGATAAAACCTAACCATTTCACCATCCTTGCAACTATTTTTAGTAAGCCATAATCAA
Source organism: Pseudoalteromonas sp. SR41-8 (assembly GCF_014163915.1). NCBI lineage: Bacteria > Pseudomonadati > Pseudomonadota > Gammaproteobacteria > Alteromonadales > Pseudoalteromonadaceae > Pseudoalteromonas > Pseudoalteromonas sp. SR41-8. The sequence goes on along the minus strand of NZ_JACJEE010000002.1, from coordinate 4,146 downwards.
TCTGTAGAATAACTCGTATTTAATTTATTTTTATTGATAGTTTAACCATAGGCGAGTTCCTATTTTGATTCAATCGGTTACTTCGATTTACGTAAAATATAAAAGGTTGTCATTGCCTCATTGACAGTCTATTTTGACCATGATTTTATCTAACAAGTTAACCGTAGGTTTAGAATAATATTTATTACGGAAGATGAACCATCCACTGCACTTTCTGTTAATTAAAAGCGCATCATAGATGTTGTTGGGCTAGGGATTAGAAAGCTCAGGCTAACCGATTATCTGCTCTTTTCTGGAGCGGAGGTAAAGACTATATTTATCACTACTTTTTTGTCTGCTTTACTTATATTTGAAATATCAAACGGTTCCTATACTTAAATAGCTTTTAACGCTTCTTTTTCTAGCTCTTTTTAGCCTGTAGAACACAACTTAGAAAAATTTAGATAACCATTATCTTCAAGGTTTATATGTACCTGCACTTTTTGACCAAAACAAGTTTCGCAAACAAATAAATGTGATTCAATTATACTCTTATTCTTACTAGCCCACTTTGGAACATCAGATTTCTCGTTAAAATCCACAATTTTTCTAGTTGAGAACTTCCTCCAGGTAGTTAATGCTTCATGGTTGAAGCACAGCCTATCATGAGCAAAACAAGATATAGTTTGATTAGATGTTTCATAATTCGCTAGAGCATATATCAAGCCAATTACTTGATTTAAATTTGACCGTCACGGTATGAGGACGGCCAAAAAAACTCTAATGTCTAATGACAGTAGTTAAGATCAATATATGCTATATTTTTGTGACTAGCTCTGTTTTTACAGGAGCAATTAACTCTTTAAATTTAGGGTGTGTAATTAAATCGCGAATCAAAAGCTGAACAGCAGGTGAAAATTCTTGAGCAACTTGTTGACAGGCTTTATCTGCGACCCAATTGGTTGAAAACTCATGTCTGGTCGATATTTTCACAGCGTTATCATTGTTTGATGATGCCGTAAGTTCAAACATCCATTTCCCATTGCCTATATTGGAGTTGAAGTCTATTTCAGTAAAATGTCCATTTAAAATAATCTCCGATTGCTCTTCGTATACACCTGCAACTTTCAACTCTGAAACAAATGCACTGTGAATGTAACTTTCAAAAGACTCTTTATTAGGAGTCTCAACTGAGCCAGCTCCTCTACATGATATGCCACTTTGTCCTGGCTTTACTGATGTAAATGGCTTAACAGCAACTTGTACACCCTTATAATTTTTAAGTGTCTCTATATTTTCAAACGATGCGCCATATTTTGAGGCATGGAAAGAACAACCTGAAATATATATAGCAGTAATCCCTATAATCATTATTTTTATTGTTTTATGCATTCTACTTTCCCTTTTTGTATTTAAAAAATTCAGTTTACGACCAAATTAAATAAAAAATATAACGAGCCTATAGAATTACTCGTTTTAAATTTATTTTTATTGATGTACCGACCATAGCTGAGTTCCTATTTTGATTCAATCAGTTACTGCTATTTCACGTAAAATAAAGAGGACTTAGCTATGTTTTAATTGTTTTTTGCAAGGTGTTAGAGTGACGTCTTTGAGTGGATAAGCACTTCCCTTTCTTAATGTATCGTGTTTTGCAGTGTTTCTAGAATAAAAAGTTGAATAAAAAGGACAGACACATATTTTGTAGAATAAAAAGGACAGACACATATTTTGTGTCAGAAAATTTAGCACCTCTTCCGTTGTGGGTAACCGTATCATTATTTTTTTGCACACTGTTAGTTACAGAACTGAGAATTCAGTGGCTTGGAAGGAGTTTTAGGCAAATAAAGGCAAATAAAGGCAAAGCTAGGTCATCACTTTATTTAACATCGTGTTTTTTAAACAAACCAATAAAGATGCAACTGTTCAACCTGCGCCTTTGTACCATTTTACATCATTTCTAGCGGCTTGCTGCTTTAACCGTGTCTGTGGTAAAGGCTTTAAAGTGCGCTTTACGTTCTTGAATTGAGGTTAAATCACTGTCTTCAAGCGTATCGGCTGTGTTTGCTCTGATAGGGTTCAAATCAACGTAGGCCATGCAACTGAGCACTGCGGTTTCATCTAATAATGCTTGCGACTATTCTTTATAAGTAATGCGCCCTTCCCACAAATTTATAAGGAATAAATTTGAATGCCGTCAGGCAGCCCGAAGGGTGAGCGCCAAGGATGGCAGCGAATAAAATTTACCCGTGCAGTTATCTTCTTTATTGGCTTCGCGAGCAATGTATTCATTAAGGTTTTTCATATACCAGCTGATGTCATAAAGCCTTGCGCGCCATTTAGCGATGATCTCATCAAAAAAGAGCACACTCGCCTTATCTAGCTGCTCACCATTTAAGTAACGATCAACTAAAACATGGCCGTTATAAAGTTGATACCAGCGTTCAATTACTTCATCATCAGACCAATCAAGTGCTTGTCGCCTATTGACGTTCACAACACGATGGTAGTAATTGCTCATAATCGCGTAGGCTGCTATTTCTATGGCAAATACACTACTTAAAAACCTTATTCGCTCTACTAAGCACTCCCTACGGTGATCAAAGTTTTTACCTGTGTATTTATCATCACCACACAAGAATGCACGTCTCACGCATCGTGAGATTAAGTGATAATAAGATGTCGATGCTAAATCAATAAGCTTTTTTCTTGCCCGGGTCATACATATCAACTTCATTAGTACTGTATATAATAACAGTAGTTGATACTATGATTTTTGCAAAAAAAATGTGCCTGTCCTTTTTTACGTCAGCTTTATTAGTCCATGCGTTGACGCGCTTGTTATACGTAACTTGCACTTACTGAAGTTCTTGCTGCCAGTTAACCTTTTGGTAAACTGATTTTTGATTAAAATTAGTATTACCTGTAGTTGGCCCTACATAGTAATACATTCCGCCTGAGAAGCCTGCGCCTCCAACTGAAGTAAGTTGTGAAGGCAGCGCTGCCACTGCATTTTTAGCGTTTAAAAATACATGGTTTTCGGGATAAGCGTTTGTAAGAGAAGGGTCTGATAACGATTGTATAGCCTGATTTATGATACGACTTGAGATAGCTTTGTGAGTTTGGCCTTTTGCCCAGCCTAATGTTTTACCAGTAAATATATTTAGTTCATCACTGTGACCAGCATAAAATACCTCATCTCGAATAATTTCACCGTTTACTTCCAAACACCAGTCAACGATTACAAAACTTGCGTAACTGGCATTTGTAATTACTTGTGAGTAACGGTGAATTTTAGCGTGTACTTTAGCTTTTTTAGATACGTTTGATGTATTTTTGTTTAGAGTATTCAAGATTGATTGCTGAATAGTTTTTTTGTCTGCTGTATCAAAGCCACCCCAGTTAAAAGCTCCATATGACTCGTTATCCGCTGTGTTTTCATCAGTAATTATCGAAACAGAATTTACATTAGCGCTAAATACAGGAGCGTTAGTTAACAATGGAAACTCATTCTTACTGGCAGTACCAGTAACTCCACAACCAGCCAAGATTAGTGATAAAGATAAAAATAGTATAAATTTCACACGTACTCCTTATTTACGTATAACTTTTAAATATGGGGCGCAGACATGTGGGCTAAAATCCGAACGAAGTGAGTCAGCCTACATGTTTGCGTCCCAACCCGCGCAGCGGGTGACTTAATTTGTTTGTTCGATGCTAACCACATAGTCTAAAAAATGCTCCCATGAATCTGCAACTTTTATCGCAACATCTTTGGCCATTCCGATAAGAGGAAGAATAAAGATTTCGCCCGAAGAATTGAATACAAATATTTCGCCACCTCCATTAGAGGCAAAAGCAACATATCCGGGGGCATACTCAGCAATTTGAATATCCGTATTAAATTTTTCTATTGAATCTAGTGGTTCAAGATCAAAGTAATCTGCGTCTGGCAATGTTGTTTCAACATACAAGACTTTGCTTGATTCCAAGTACTCTTTGTATTCAATCGGAAGAAGCTCAACCATGGCACCTAACGAGCCTGTAGAATTACTCGTTTTTAATTTATTTTTATTGATGCATTAACCATAGCTGAGTTCCTATTTTGATTCAATCGGTTACTTCGATTTTACGTAAAATATAAAAAGAGGATTTACTGTTGCTTTA